>NZ_BAAGBJ010000002.1:0-257119 GCF_054785075.1 Lacticaseibacillus suihuaensis
AGCAGCGTGGTCTTGCCGGTGCCGTTGGGGGCGACCAGACCGATCACCTGACCGTCCTGCAGGTCAAAGGCGACGTTGTCGAGAATCGGCTTGTCGTGGAAGGCGAAGGTTAGGTTTTTGACGGTTAACAAATTCTCACCCCATACTCATTTTGGTCTCATCATATCACCGGTGACGGCGCAAGTCATTACTATTTTTTTATTCTTTAGCATTTTTGTAGTTCTCCTCGAACCGCTCGCTGACATCGGTTACAATGGGGCAGAGGTGAGCGTATGCAATTTCCGGAATTGGCCGATGGGTCGCTGTATTATCCGAGTGGCCACGCGATGCTTGAGGCTCAGCTGGCCTGCCAGGACCGCCTGGCGCAAGCCAACGCGCTTGCGCCGACCGCGCCGAACCGCCAGGCGGCCTACGCGGCGCTGTTCGCGGCGGCCGGGCCGGGCTGCCACGTGGCCGGCGCCTTAGCCGCCAACTGGGGCGGGGCTCATGTGCGGCTCGGCGCCGGCGTCCGCATCGGCTACGGCGTGATGCTGGTGGATGACGGCCCGATTACCATCGGGGCCCGGACCGTTTTGGCCGCCCGGGTGACCGTCGCCACCGGGGCCCATCCGGTGTGGCCGGCGCTTAGAGCGGCCGGCTACGTCCACAACCAGGCGGTGCGAATCGGCGCCGATTGTGTGCTGGGCGTCGGCGCCACGGTGCTGCCCGGCGTGACCATCGGCGATGGGGCCTGGGTGGCGCCGGGCAGCGTGGTCGACCGTGATGTGCCGGCCAGCAGCCGGATTGGCGGTGTTCCCGCCAGAATATTGAAGAAAGAAGCGGATTTCACAATGAAAATGGAACAACTGAGCAATGGTGACCTGTACCTGCCCAACGACGCGGCCCTGATGAAGGAGCAGATGCACTGGCAGGACCTGCAGGCCAAGTACAACCAGACGCTGCCTTCCGAGCAAAGCAAGCGAACCGCAATGCTGGCGGCCATGTTCGGCCAGATTGGGGAAGGTTGCTACATTGAAGCGCCGCTGCATGCCAACTGGGGTGGTCACCACTGCACGTTCGGCAAGGCGATTTACGCCAACTACGGCCTGACGATGGTCGACGACGGGCCGATCACCGTGGGGGACAACACGATGTTTGGCCCCAACGTCGTTTTGGCGACGGCCGGCCACCCGGTCGAGCCCAGCCTGCGAGCCCAGGGTTACCAGTACAACCTGCCGATTGTGATCGGGCGCAACTGCTGGTTCGGTGCCGGCGCCATCGTGCTGCCCGGCGTGACCATCGGCGACAACGTGGTGGTCGGGGCCGGTGCCGTGGTTACCCACGACCTGCCGAGCAACGTGGTGGCGGTCGGCAGCCCCGCCAAGGTGCTGCGCCAGGTCAACGCGCATGACCATGAGTTCTACTACAAGGACCGCCGCATCGACTGGGACGCGATCGGGAACGTGAATGCGTAGACGCCTGGCCGTCGGGGCGTTCGGCCTGCTGGTCAGCGCCGTCATCGGGCTGGGCGCCGCCGGCTTTTTGATTGCCGACAACGCCTTGACCGCGCTGTTGTGGCACGGCGAACTGGCCCCTGGCCTGGTGATCGGTGCGGCGATCGTGCTGCTGTGGGGGCTTCAGACCCGCTGGCCGGCGGCACCGGCCACCGCCGCCCAGGCCCTGTCCGCGCTATTTTGCCCCGTTCAGCTGGCGCCGGTGGTGCTGATTGTGACCGCGCTGACCTGGGCGAGTCGCCGGTTTTGGCCCGGCGCAACCCCGGCGTGACGGCATGTAACAGCCTTGTTGCTGGGCAAGCCGGCCGCGGCGGTGGATACTTTCTCTTGGAGGTGGGAGACATGACTTTGGGTGCGAACCTGCAGGCGGCGCGAGTGGCCGCGAACATGAGCCAGGAAACGGTGGCGCAGGCCCTGTACATCACGCGGCAGACCGTGTCGCGCTGGGAGCAGGGCCACACGCTGCCCAACATCTACGCGCTTAGCGACTTGTGTCAGCTGTACGGCTGCAGTCTGGACGCCTTGGTCGGTCCTTCCGCCGCAAAAAAGGAGGAAGTCAACATGCACAAAATCAATTGGATGGCGCTGTTTGGCCTGATCTGGTTTGACATCATCGTCGCCTTGGCGGTCGTCAGCGTAATCGGCAGTCTGATACTCACCGCCTGGGCCATCGAGGTCAGCTTCGTCGTGTCGCCGCTTCTGGTGATCGGCGCCAACCTGCTGGGCTACGCGGTGCCGTGGCACCAGCTCGCGTTCGCCGCGGTGCTGGCCGGCGTCGGCATCGCGCTGTACCAGCCGGTGCTGCGGCTGACCCTGTACGTGTGGCAGATGCTGCGCCACTACCTGCGCTACAGCCGCCAAGCCGTCTTTTCCCGGTGATATTTCCCGGGCAATATCACCGGCGGGAGCCTGCCGGTTTCGCAGCGGCGCTGCCGCAGCGGCCCGACTATTTCCCGGGCAATAACGCCAAAAAGGCGCGGTACCATCGCATTTTTAAGCGGTGGTGCCGCGCTTTTTGGCCGGTTGACTCGGTTGTGATTGACACCCGTTGCGCAAGCGCTCATGATGGGGACACCCAAACAGATTGGAGTGGTCACATGCAAGCCAAGTTGATTCCGTACATCGCCTATCCCAGCGCCAAGGCGGCGCTGGCGTACTACCAGCGCGTTTTTGGCGCCACCGACGTTTACCGCCTGAGCCCGACGCCCGAGCAGGCCAGTCAGTTCGGCATTCCGGCTGGTCAGGACCTGGACGCCCTGACCATGCACGGCGGCTTTCGGGTGCTGGGGACCCAGGTGGAATGCGCCGACGCCTTCAACGGCGCCGCGGCCCCGGCCCAGCAGCAGATTGTCCTGCAGCTGGACGTCAATTCGGAGGATCCGGCCAGTGCCCAGGCGGCGGATGACCTCTGGGCCCGGCTGCAGGGCCAGGTGACGGTTACGATGCCTTACGCACCGCAGTTTTGGGGTGGCAAAATGGGCCAGTTTACCGACCAGTTCGGTGTGACCTGGATGCTACACGCGCAGCCGTGGTCCAACCGCCCGGCGGAGGAGCAAAAATGAGCTATCAAGTGGATTTCAAAACCGTCTCGCTCGTTGGCCTGGAAACCTCGCCGGTGGCCCCGGCCCTGGCCGGTCTGCGAGCCAACGAGGCGCGGTACTTCTGGAACAAGTACAAGGCGGCGTTCGTTACCGAGCCGGCCGCGGCGCATCCGGACTGGCTGGACTATGTGGCTGCCATCCTCAGCGAACGTGACGTGGTGATCGAAGCCAAGCCGCTCGAGGTCGCCCGGCTTGAGGTCGCAGGCATCCGCTACACCTACGTGTTCTACGAAGACGGGCTGTGCCTCAACGTGCTGTGGACGCTTGAGGACGGCGGCAAACGCGCCGTGGGCTTCAAGCTGAGCGCCGGCATGCCGGCGCCGGCGGCCTTGGCCGACAAGTTCAAGTTCGCTCGCCAAAAGTCCAAGCTCGCCGGCACCATCCGCGGCAGCTATTTCGTGATCAAGGGCACGTACTGATGCGCTAGCTGGACAGGCAGGGCCGCTCACGCCGAGCGGCCTTTTTGGTGGTCCGACGCAAGCAAGCTTAAAAATTGACGGATAAAATGAGAGGGTTTACACTGACTTTGGATGATTATTCTAGGACAGGGAGGCGGCTCCCGGACAGGGCCGTCGCAATGCCACTGCCCCAGGGGGAATGGCCGGAGCATAAGCATCTCCAGTACCCCCGCCCATACCAAGCCGAACCTGGCTTTCAACACACGTGTTTTCGCGTTACGGCTCCCCTCGATGGGACCGAATACCAGGGTGTACGCCACCACCCACGCGCAGTCTCACTGTCTCTCCTACTCGCTTGCGAGGTAGCTGCGGAGAGCCTCGGCGCGTGGCTTGTTTCAACCGGCCTTGAACGCAGCACCACGCCGAGGCCAATCCTGCAAGATTGCAACGAATCAGCAAAAATACCGAGGCTGCCGGGGTTCTAGGACCCGCGGTGGCTTCGGCGCGTCCGGCGCCGGCAGGCCTGCCGGCGCTTTTTGCGTGACCCAACGCAACCGCCCGATTCACCCGGTTGTTGCCAGGAAAACGGGCGGCTCGGCGACTGTGTGGTGCAACCGCTCAGCAGTGGGTGGCGGCATACGCCAGCATGTCGGCGTTTTGCTGGTTGAGCAGCGGTGGCAGGGCGTCGAAGGGCCAGAACTTGACCGCGACGGTTTCGTCGGTCGCCTGGGTCAAGGGGGCCCCGCCGGTTTGCTCAACCAGATACAGCATCGCGATTGTGTGTGCAACATCACCATTGGGGTAGCGGGTCTCGCCCTTGTCGAACAGGTGCAGCTGCCGCACGACGCGAACTTCGATGCCGGAATCCTCGCGGTACTCCCGCACCATCGCCTCGGCGTAGCCCTCGCCGTACTCGAGGTAGCCGCCGGGCAGGCTCCAGTTACCGGTATCTTGGCGCAAGTTCAGCAGCACCTCGTGGCGGTCGTTGAGCAGAATGCCGCCGCAGCAGTTCAGGATGATCGGCGTGTGGCCGACCAGGTTGCGAATTTTTTGGATGTAGCCATAGGTCATGGCGCGTTCCTCCTTGTGTTGTCTCCCACTATCATAACGTTTTTGAAAACAGGCGTGTTAGAATGGAGGCAGAAAGAGGGGGTTATCTGATGAAAATCACAGTAGTGGGCGCCGGCGGCATGGGCAGCCGGTTCGCCCTGGCGCTTCACGGCGCCGGCTTCGATGTCACGCTGGTCGACGGCTGGCAGGCCAACATCGACGCGATTCGCCGAGATGGCTTGCAGGCCGAGCTGAACGGCGAGCACGTGGTGGCCAAGCTGCCGATTTACTCGCCGAGTGAAATCGACCAAAGCGGCGTTTCCGCCGACTTGATCATCGCCTTCACCAAGTCCAACCAGTTGGCGTCGATGTTCGAGCAGATTCGCCCGATCATTCACAAAGACACGTACGTGCTGTGCCTGCTCAACGGCATCGGGCACGAGGACGTGCTCGAGCGCTTCGTGCCCAAGGACCACCTGATTCTGGGCATCACGATGTGGACCGCCGGCATGACCGGCCCGGGCCACGTCAAGCTCGAAGGCTCCGGCGAAGTCGAGCTGCAAAACTTCGCCCCGGCCGGCGAGCCGTTCGCGCTCGATGTCGTGAACGCCTTCACCAAGGCCGGCCTGAACCCGAAGTACTCGCAAAACGTGAAGTATTCGATCTGGCGCAAGGCCTGCGTCAACGGCACCCTGAACAGCCTCTGCGCTCTGCTCGACTGCAACATCGGTGAGCTGGGTCGAACGGCCCAGGCCGAGACCTTTTTGCGGGAAATCATCGCCGAGTTCGCGGCGGTGGCCGAGCACGAGGGTCTTAACCTCGACCAAGAGGAAATCTACCACCACGTGGCCGCGACCTTCACGGCCAACATCGCCGGCCACTACCCGTCGATGCACCAGGACCTGGTCGTCAACCACCGCATTACCGAAATCGACTTCATCAACGGCGCCGTGGTGCGAAAAGGTGAGAAGTACGGCGTCGCCACGCCTTACAACGCGCTATTGACCCAGCTGATCCACGCCAAGGAGCAGCTGATCGGAGCTAAGTGAATCACAACACGAAAAGGACCGCCGCGGCGGCCCTTTTCGTGTGGCCTTAGCGGCTGGATGGCGGCGTCACCGCGACCCAGGCGTCACCGCGACCCAGGCGTCGCTGCAACGCGGTCCGTCACCGCGACCGCGCCGGTCCCGACGACCTGTTCGGGGTAATCCGCCGGCTGCCAGGCGGGGCGGCCGGCCAGCCACGCCAGCGGCCGCAAACGCAGCAGGGCCCAGGCCAGCGCGAAGCTCGCGGCGACCACCGCGGCGTAGCCCAGCGGCAGCGCCGCCACCAGGGCCCAATCCGGCAGGTTGGCTGCGGTCAAGGCGCCGCGCAACCCGGCCAGCACCAGGGTCTGGTCGAGGTAGACGCCAAAGCTTGCCAGGCCACCCAAGTGAATCAGGCGGCGCAACCACCGCGGCCAGCCGGCCCGGGCGACGGCGCCGCGTTCAGCCCAGCCGAACACCGCCAGAATCACGACGGTGTCATAGACCAGCATGAAGGGCTGGTGGGGCGACACCGCGTGAGTGTGATCGAGGCCGAGCAAGCTTTTGTTCAGGAAGTAGTAAGGCACCGTCAGAATTCCCAGCCCCACCGCCCAGGCCGTCAGCGCGGCGAGGTGGCGCTGGCACCAGGCGGTGAAGGCGGCGCGGTGAAAGCTCGCGTAGACGCCCAGCAGCAGGTAGAACTGGTAGGACAGGCAGTTGATGCCGTAAGCGCGGCACCACCACAGCCACTGGCTGCGGTCGACGCCGGGCATCAGGTACTTGATCCAGAAGACGGCGGCCAGCTGCAGCAAAAAGCTGACGCCAAGCACCCAGCCGTGGTGGGAAACCCGCTCAAACAGGCGCAGCACCAGCGGCAGCGCGAGGTAAAACTGGAAGGTGATCACCAGGTAGTACATGTAAAACTGGTTGCCGTGCAGCAGCGCGGCGGCCGCGTTGCGGCTCAGGTAGGCCAACCCGCCGCCGCCAAGCGCCGCAAGCGCCAGGTACAGCGCGTTCCAGGCCAGGTAGGGCAGGCCGGTGGCGGTGAAGCGCCGCGCGAAAAAGTGCCCCCACCGCCGGGTGCCGCGGTAGCGGTAGGTCAGCACGTAGCCGGTGAGGAACATGAAGCCCATGCGGGTGAAGTGAATGGTGAGGTGGGTCCCGAGCAGCGCGGTGCGAGCGGTGCTGGCGCTTGAAAGCTGCTGGATGAAGGCGGTGGTGGTGTGGTTGAGCAGCACCCCGCAGATGAAAAACACGCGCATCAGGTCCAGCGCATGCAGGTAAGGACGGTTGGCAGGCGACATGGCGGCACTCCCTTTTGGGCTTTTCCTCCACGTTACGGGGCGGCTGTGCCCAAAATGTGGCCAAAAACGGCGGAGTTTGTGAAAAACGCCGCCCGGTCGCGCCAACAATGCGCCTTGCCTCACGATGCCGGTTCGCGATGCCGGTTCACGATGCCGGTTCGCTGCCGCCGCTCGCCTTCGCCGCACAGCTCCACACAGCTCCACTATTGCTGCCCGGCTTGGCCTCCGCTGCCGCCCGGCTCCGCAGTCGTCGCCGCCTCGAAACAGCCGGCGTTGAGCCGCTGTTGCCACCTCGAGACCTGCGTTGCTCGACCGCCGCCGAGCCGTTGGCGCCGGATCACCAGCCAGGTTGCGGCCAACCGGCCACTCCGTTGCGGCCAACCGCGACGCCGCCGCGATTGGCGGTTGCTTTTGGCTGTCAGTTCGGTAAACTAGTTGCTAATCGGTTCGTGCGAATGGACACGGGAAGAAGGCAGCGGATGACTGGAGAATTGAGTTTCAAGGCGGGACTGCGGGATGTGCTACCCACCGTTTTTGGCTACATCGGCGTCGGGCTGGCCTTTGGCATCGTCGCGCGAACCAACCACCTGAGCGTGTGGCTGGTGCTGTTGATGTCGCTGGTGGTTTACGGCGGCTCGGTGCAGTTCGTTTTGGCGACGATGCTGGCCAGCGCCAGCCCGATCGGGGCGATGCTGGTGTCGGCGGTGTTGATTCACGCCCGGATGAGCCTGATGAGCATGACGGTGGCGCCGTACCTGCGCCGCGAGCCGACCTGGCAGAACGTGCTGATCGGGACGCTTTTGACCGACGAGACCTTCGCGTTATCGATGAATAAGTTGAATAAAACGGGCCGGGTGCTGCGGCCGGCGTGGTTCCACGCGGCCAACTTGACCGCCTACCTGGTCTGGGCGGCGGCGACGGTGGTCGGCGCGATGCTCGGCGGCCTGGTGCCGGATTCCCAGGCGCTGGGGCTGGACTTCGCCGCCGTGGCGATGTTCATCGGCCTGTTGTACCTGCAGATGATCACCGACCGCAGCAAGCCGCTGGTTCGCCACCTCGAAGTCGCCGCCTTCGTCGCCGTCGCGATGGTGGTTGCGATGCGTTTCGTGCCGGGAACCACGGCGATTCTGATCGCGACGGTGGCCGGGTGCCTGTTTGGAATGGTGGTGGAAAATCATGGCCACTAGTTACGTGGTATCGACCATTGTGGTCTGCGGGGTCGCGATGTGGCTTTTGAAGGTGGTGCCGTTCCTTTTGGTCAAGGCCGTTGCGCTGCCGCAGTGGCTGCTGCAGTTCCTGAGCTTCGTGCCGGTGGCGATCTTGACGGCGATTTTCGTGGAAAGCCTGCTGGTGTCCCGCCCCGGCCAGTGGCCCGGCATCAACTGGGAGAACGCCGTCGCGTCCCTGCCGGCGGTGGCCACGGCAATCCTGACCAAGAGCCTGCTGGCGGTGGTGGTGGTCGGCGTCGTCGCGATGGCGCTGCTGCGGCTGTTTGGGTTCTAGCCCCCACGATAGACGCCAAAATCGCCCAGAATTGGTCTGTGAAAACCAATTCCGGGCGATTTTTGCGTTTGATTTGGGTTTTGGCCATGCGTCGTCGCAGTGAACTGCCGAGGTGGCCCCAAGCGGTCGGCGGCCTGACCCGGCTCGCAGTCCGTGGTCCGTTGCGGCTCGCAGCCGCCGGCCGCTCACGGGCTCACATGCGCCGCGGCGCCAGCTGCTCGGTGGCTCACTTGGGCGACTCCAGCGTCAGGAGGATGTCGTCCTCGCGCAGGATGGTGTCGCTGTTGACCGGCACCTGGGGGCGACCGTCGCGGATCAAGGCGATCACCTCGACCTTGGCGCTGCGGCGAATGTCGGCCTCGGCCAGGGTCTGGCCGACCCAGGCGGCGTCCGGGTGGCGCTCGGCGATGCCGATGCCGGCGACTTGGTCCAGCACGTCGACGATGTTGGGGTTGACCAGGCTCTTGGCCACCTTGGCGCCCATTTCGACCTCGGGCAGCACGACCTCATCGGCGCCGATGCGGCGGAGGATTTTGGCCTGCCGGGCGTCTAGGGCCTTGACCACCACGCGGGGGCAGCCCATTTCCTTGGCGGTCATCGTGGCGAGGATGCTGGCCTCGAACTCCTCGCCCATGGCGAAGACGACGACGTCAAAATGCGCCACCGCCACGCGTTCGAGAAATTCGGGGTCGCTGGCGTCGCCGGCGACGGCGGAGTCGACCAGGTTGGCGACGGCTTCGACCCGTGCGAGGTCGCGGTCGGCGGCCAGCACCTCGACGCCGGCGGCCGCGAGGTGCTCAACAATGCTGGTGCCGAAGCGGCCGAGGCCGAACACGGCAAAGGCGGTAGCTGTTTGCGGTTTCACGTGGAACATGTTGTCCTCCTTAGAGTGGCCGGCGGCAATCAGCCGACGATGACTTTTGCCTCTGGGTAGGCGATGGTGTGGGGATGCGCGTCCAGGCGGGTGTTCAAGGCGACGGCCAGCGTCAGCGGCGACAGGCGGCCGATGAACATGCATAAGGCGAGCACCAGCTTGCCGGCACTGGACAGCGCCGGCGTGATGCCGGTGGTCAAACCGACCGTGCCGGCGGCCGAGGTGACCTCAAACAAGAGGTCCAAGGCCGCGGTGCCGGGTTCGGTGAAGTGCAACACCACAACGGCACCGGCGACCACACCAGCGAGGGTGCCGACGATCGCCAGCACCTTTTGCAGCACGGCCACGGGCAACGCCTGGCGGAAAATCACCAGCTGGGCGTGGCCGCGCAGCGCCGACACCACCGCGGCGCCGAGCACCGCCAGCGTGATGGTTTTGATGCCGCCGGCGGTGCCGGAAGGGGAGCCGCCGATGAACATCAAGGCGCAGGCGACCAGCTTGCTCAGGTCGCCCAGCTGGGCCTGGCCGACGGTTTCAAAGCCGGCTGTGCGAAGCGTCACAGACTCAAAGGCCGCGGCGAGCCATTTTTGTGCGGGACTGAACGCAGCGAAGGCGCCGCGCCACTCCAGCAGGGCGAATAAGGCGGTGCCGCCGAGCGTCAGCGCCAGGCTGACGCTCAACACCAGCTTGGTGTGGACGCTCAGCCGACGCTTGCGGTGGGTCCAGTGAAAGCGCAGCTCGTGCAGCACCGGAAAACCCAGGCCGCCCAGCGTGATCAGCGCCATCAACGTCAGCTGCAGCGGCCAGTCGCCGGTGAAGTCGGCCAAGGAGTGGGTGCCGACGATGTCGAACCCCGCGTTGCAAAAGGCCGACACCGCGTGGAACACGCCGTACCACAGCGCCTCCCCCAGCCCGTAGCCGCGGTCGGCCGCCAGGAAGCCGGCGGTCAGCAAGACGGCGCCGGCGCCTTCGATCGCGGCGGTGTATTTTAGCACCCGCTTGACCAGCCCGGCCATGCCGCCGAGGGTCTGCTGGTTGAACATGGTCTGGATGGTCAGCCGCTGGCGCAGCCCGATGCGCCGGCGAAACACGATCAAGGCGCTGGTGACGATGGTGATGAAGCCGATGCCGCCGAGCTGGATCAGGGCCAAAATCACGAGCTGACCGAACAGCGTCCAGTGCTGGGCGGTATTGACCACCACCAGGCCGGTCACGCAGTTGGCGGAGGTGGCGGTGAACAGCGCGTTGAGCCAGCCGACGCTTTGGCCGTTTTGCGACGCCACCGGCAGCGCCAAAAGCGCGGTGCCGACCGCAATCATCGCGGCAAAGCTGATGAGAATCGCCTGTGCGGCGGATAGGTGCCAGTGCTTGTGCGTCAATGCGTCGCCTCCCTGCGTTTAGTTCCAATGTAGCAAACTTCAGGGCAAAACAAAACCCCGCCAGCGGCGGGGTCAGTTAGGGTTGATTCGTTTTAGGGGGACGAATCAAGGAAGGAGTTGGATATGAAGAAGTTTGTTGGCCCGTATTAGGGGTGGGACCAACAGCTTATGAAGAAAAGTGGTTAGGGGTTGTAGAAGTAAGTGGCTGGCTCATTTCTATGTTGCTTATACTACAGGGAGATTGTGAAGAAACTGTGTTGAGGAAGTCAAGATTTTGCAAAGCTCGCGGCAAGTGCTGGCCTTTTTTGCACAAACAACCCCCGCTGTTCGGGCAGCGGGGGTGTTGGCCAATTCAGCTTAGGGGGACTGATTGGTTGGTCTGGGAGGACCGTGTTTGAAGTGGATCCGCTTAGGGGGACGGATCGAAGGAGTTTGGATGTGGTCTGGGAGGACCAAGATGAAGAAAAGTGGTTGGGGTAGAAGTAAGTGGCTGGCTCATTTCTATGTTTCCTATACTACCGGCGATCTGTGAAGAATCTGTGGTCGGTGCGTCAAGATTCTGCGGCGGTTGCGTGAAAAACGGTGGCGCGGCGGTTGCGAACTGCAGGCGTCGCCCCGGTTTCGGGCCCTGGTGGCCGCCTCGGTTTCCGGTGCCGCCTCGGCTTCCGGCGCCGCCTCGATTTCAGGCCCTGCCTCGGTCTCTGGCGGCACCTCGCCTCGGCTTCCGGCCCCGGCGGCCGCCTATCGCCTTGCGCCGCCCACTGCCTCGCGCCTACCTGAGCCGCAGCGTCAGCGCGTTGGCCGCCACCGCGACGGTCGACAGCGACATGATGATCGCGCCGACCGCCGGGCTCAAGACGATGCCGACGCCGGCGAGCAGCCCGGCCGCCAGGGGGATGGCGACGATGTTGTAGCCGGCCCCCCACCAGAGGTTCTCGGTCATTTTGCGGTTGGTCGCCTGGGCGAGGTTCAGGAAGTTCAAAATATCCTGCGGGTCGCTGCGAACCAGGATGACGTCGGCGGATTCGATCGCGACGTCGGTGCCGGCGCCGATCGCCACGCCGATGTCGGCCGAGGCGAGGCTCGGTGCATCGTTGACCCCGTCGCCGACCATCATCACGCGGTGGCCTTGGGTCTGATACTCCCGCACCAGCCGCGCCTTGTCGGCCGGCTTGAGCTCGGCATGCACGGTGAGGCCGCCGAGCCGGGCCGCGACGGCCTCTGCCGCCGGCGCGTTGTCGCCGGTCAGCATCACCGGTTGAATGCCGCGCTTTTTCAGCGCCGCGATCAGCGCCTGGGCCCGTGGCTTGATCTGGTCGCCTTGCGCCACCAGGCCGAGGACTTGGTCGCCTTGCGTCAGGTAGCTGACCGAGTTGCCGGCCGCGGCCAGCTGCTGGAACTGCTTTTCGTCAAAAGCCAGGTGCGACCGCCGCAGGTAGCTTGCGGTCACCACCGCGTAGTCCTGCCCGGCGATGGTGCCGGTGAGCCCGACGCCTGGCACCGTCTGCACGTTCGTGGCGGCGGGAGCGGCGAGCCCCGCGGCCTTGGCGGCGGTCAGAATGCCGCTGGCCAGCGGGTGGCTTGAGGTCGCCTCAAGCTGGGCGAACAGCGTCAGCACCGCGTCCGTTGAGTGCTTGGGGGTCAGGGACCGCACCGCGTTGACCTTGAACACGCCTTCGGTCAGGGTGCCGGTTTTGTCCATCAGCACCACGTCCAGGTGGCGAACCTGCTCAAGGGCTCGCCGGTTGCGGATCAAAAGGCCGTGCGACGCGGCCAGGCTGGTGCTGCGGGACACCACCAGCGGGATCGCGAGGCCCAAGGCGTGGGGGCAGGCGATCACCAGCACCGTCACCAGGCGGTTGAGGGCGACGTTCAGGTCGGCGACGGCCAACCATGCGAAAAAGGCCACAAGCCCGACGCCTAGTGCAGCGTAGAACAACCACTTCGCCACGCGGTCGGCCGCGGTTTCGGCCCGGGATTTTTCGGCCTGGGCCTGGCTGACCAGCCGCCCGACCTGGGCCAAAAAGCCGGTTTCCCCGGTGCCGGTCACCGTCACCGTCAGCGTCCCGTCGCCGTTGACCGCGCCACCGATGACTTGGCTGCCGACAGTTTTGGCCACCGCCTTGGCCTCGCCGGTCACCAGCGCCTCGTTGACCGCGCTTTGGCCGGCGGTGACGGTGCCATCCGCCGGCACCTTTTCCCCGGCGCGAATCACGACGGACTGGCCCGTGGTCAGGGCGGCCAGCGGCACGTCTTGGGTGGTGCCATCGGCCTGTTGCACATGCGCCTCGCCCGGCAGCAGCTTGGCCAGCCCGGCCAGCGCGTCGCCGGCACTCATGGTCGCCGCCATCTCGATCCAGTGGCCCAGCAGCATGATGACGATCAGGCTGGCGAGCTCCCAGAAGAAGTCCATCACGTGGCGGCCGCCGAGGAAGTGATTGGCGACGAACGCGTAGAGGCTGTAGCCGTAAGCGACGCCGATGCCCATCGTGATCAGGGTCATCATCGCCGGGCTTTTGGCTTTAAGCTCCGCCTTCGCCCCGCTGAAAAACGGCTGGCCGCCCCAGAAAAATAGGAAGCTGGCCAGAATCAGCACCACCCAGTCCGAGCCGGGGAAGCTGGCCTGAAACGGCAGGTGGAGCCCCATGAACGGGGACAGCACGAACACCGGCAGCGCGGCGACCAAAGACACCCAAAACCGCCGCTTGAAGTTGCCCATGTGGTCGCCGTGGCCCATGTTCATGCCGGGCATGTCGTCGCCGGCCGCGTGATGCGTGTGGCCGCCGTTGCCCATGTTCATCCCGGGCATGTCGGGCATGTGACCGCCGTGGTCCATGTCCATGCCGGCCATGCCGTGGTCGTCGTGGTCCATGTCCATCCCGGCCATCTCGTGCGGGTGGGCGGCGTGGGCGCTGGTCGTCGTTTCGTGGTCGTGGTGCATGTCGGCCACGTCGTGTTTATTTGTCGGATTGTGCTTCGCTGTCATGACGGATCCTCCTGTCGCTATTGTCTACGATTGTAAACCACAAGTCCAGCTTACCACGTTGTTTACATTTGTCAACAGAATAACTCGGTGTCGCAATCGAGGCGATGTGCCTCCTTTTAGTGTGCGGTTTGGCCGGCGGGTGGGTCAAGTTTGGCGGCGTTCAATAAAGCGCTATAATAACTAAATTTGACCACTTGCACAAAAATTAGCCGTACCGTAAAATTAAGGAATGAGAACCGGGCGGCAACGCACGGACAGCTAAATAAATTGTAAAAGGATGATGGTATATGGACGATCCCGCTGAACAGAGGCCGATGACCCACGTTGAGGTTGCCTCGCTGCAGGAGGAGTTACACGTTGAGGACTTGGATGCTGGCCTGAGTAGCCAGGAGGCCAAGCGCCGCCTGGCCGAGAACGGGCCGAACGCCTTGCAGTCGCACACAACCCCGAAGTGGGTCATCTTTCTCCGTCAGTTCAATAATATAATTATTTATATCCTGATTGGGGCCGCGGTTATGACGATCGCGATGCGCCACACGACGGATACAATTATTATTGCGCTGGTTATTATTATCAATGCGGTGATTGGGTATTACCAGGAAGCCAACGCGTCCAACGCGCTGGAGAAAATCAAACAGATGCTGGCCCACACTGCGACGGTTTACCGCGATGGGCAGCGCGTCGATGTCGACACCGCCGAGCTGGTCGTGGGTGACGTCGTCTTTCTTGAGGCCGGCGACAACGTGCCGGCCGACCTGCGCCTGTTCGACGTCGACAACCTGTCGATTCAGGAGTCGGCCTTGACCGGGGAAAGCAACTCGGTGGACAAGCAAGTGGATGCCCTGCCGGCCGACACCCCGCTGGCCGAGCAGACCAACATGGCCTTCGCCTCGACGGCGGTGGCCTCCGGCTCCGGGATGGGGCTGGTGGTCGCGGTCGGCCAAGACACCGAGATTGGTAAAATCTCGCAGGCCGTCGCCGATGTTCGCAAGGGCAAGACGCCTTTGATGAAGGAACTCGATGGGCTGGGCTCCGGCCTGTCCTACGGGATTTTGATCGCCGCCGTCCTCTTGTTCGGGCTGGGCTGGTGGTCCGGCCACTACACGCTGGGGACCCTGGCGCTGGCCGTGGTCACGATGATCGTCGGCTCGATGCCGGAAGGGCTGCCGGCGACCACCGCGGTGGTTTTGGCCCGGGGCATGCAGCAGCTGATGCACAAGGAGAACACCATCGTCAAGACGATGCCGGCGGTTGAAACGCTGGGCTCCGTGGACATCATCGCGACCGACAAGACCGGGACGCTGACCAAAAACGAGATGACCATCACCCAGATCGTCACCCCGCAGCACACTTACGCCGTGACCGGCACCGGCTACGCGCCGACCGGTGATTTTCGCCTCGCCGAAACCACGGTGACCCCGGCGGATCACGAGGACCTCGCCGCCTTGCTGACGGCCGGGTTCCAGGCCAACGACACGACGCTGGCCGCAATCGACGGCGACTACCAGATCAACGGGGAGCCGACGGACGGCGCCTTTTTGACCGCTTATTACAAAGGCAACACATCCGAGCCGGCAGGTGAAGAACTGGACATGCTGCCGTTCGACTCGGATTACCGCTTCATGGCCAAGCTGGTCGAGCTGCCGGATGGCACCCGCCGCGTCTACCTGAAGGGGTCGCCGGACAAGGTGCTGCCGATGGCGACGGCGGCCGATCCGGACTTTGACGCCGCGCATTACCTGGCGTTGACCAAGCAGTACAGCCAAAACGGCCAGCGCGTGATCGCCGTGGCCAGCCGCGACGTGCCAAGCACGGTTGACGAAATCGACACCGATTTTTGCGAAAGCGGCATGACCTTCCTCGGCTTGGCGGCCATCATCGACCCGCCGCGCGAGGAGGTCATCCAGTCGATTCGCACCATGCGCCGCGCCGGCGTGAAGGTGAAAATGATCACCGGTGACCACCCGGACACCGCCTTGGCAATCGCCAAGAAGCTGGGCCTGGCCGAGTCGCCGGTGGTGGTCACCGGGACCGCCTTGGCCGAGATGAGTGAAGAAGACCGGCGCCGGGCCATGGTGGGGGCGGATGTGTTCGCCCGCACCACGCCGGCCGACAAGCTGGCCATCATCACCACCCTGCAGGAAGCCGGCAACGTCACCGCGATGGTCGGCGACGGGGTCAACGACGCGCCGGCCCTGAAGAAGGCCGACATCGGCGTGGCGATGGGCAAGTCCGGGACCGACGTGGCCAAGGACGCCGCCGACATGATCCTGACCGACGACAAGTTCACCACGATGGAACGCGCGATCGCGCAGGGTCGCCGAATCTACGACAACATCAAAAAGAGCATCCTGTTCCTTTTGCCGACCAGTTTCGCCGAGGGCCTCGTGATTGCCTTCACCATTTTGACCCAAGACGACATGCCGCTGAACGCCAGCCAGATGCTCTGGATCAACATGGTGTCGGCCATCACAATCCAGCTGGCCTTCATCTTCGAGCCGGCCGAGGCCGGCATCATGACCCGGCCGCCGCGTCGCAACGGCGTGTCGATGATGAACAAGCACGACGTCTTCCAGCTGATCTACGTCTCGATCATGATCTCGGGGCTGGGCCTGCTTGCCCATGACTACCTGCTGGACAACCACCTGGTGGATGCGGCGACGGCCAGCACGATGATGGTCAACATCATCATCTTGGGCAAAATTTTCTACCTGTTCAACATCCGCACCCACGCCCTGGCCTTCTCCAAGCAGCTGTTCACCAACCCGATGGCCTTCGCGATCATCGGCGCGATGATGGCGCTGCAGCTGGCGTTGACCTACATTCCGTTCATGCAACACGTCTTCGTCACGGCACCGATGACCCTGCGCGAGTGGGGCATCGCCGTGGCCATCGGCTTCATCACCTTAGTGGTGACCGAAATCGACAAGATCATTCGCATGGGGCTGCGCAAGCTCTCGGCCGAAAAGTCGCCGGCGGTCGCCGCGGCCGCAGCAGCGGCCGGTCACCCGCCGTTGGCGGGGTGACGCCGGCGAGCGTTCGGGCCACCCAGCCAAAGAACGCGGCGCCGCCGCAGCCCGGCGGCCCGACACTAGCCCAAAAGGCGGTCTCCTCACAGGGACCGCCTTTTGCGTCTGTTGCACGGCGCGATTTTGCGGTAATATACCAGTGAACGGCGGAATCGAAAGCCGCCAAGCAGAGATCAGGGGGTAATGTGATGCTAACGAGTGCTGAACGGCAGGCCCAAATCCGGGCCGCCTTAGCTGATAACAACGCACCGATCACCGCGAACCAATTCGGCCAGCGGTTCGGGGTCAGTCGCCAGACCGTGGTCGGCGACATCGCGCTGATGCGGGCCCAGGGCGAGGCCATCATCGCCACGCCGCAGGGCTACCAGTACGAGGAAAAGCCGCGCCACGAGGCCGTCATCGTGTGCCGCCACACGCCGGAGCAGGCGCGTGAGGAGATGAACACGGTGGTCGACCTGGGCGGGGCCATCCTCGACGTGCTGGTCGAACACCCGGTTTACGGCCAGATCAAGGGCCAGCTGCAGGTTCGCACCCGCACGGATGTGAACCTGTTCATGGGTCACCTGCGCCAGCGCGAAGGCCACCTGCTGTCCGAGCTGACCGACGGCGTTCACCTGCACACCATCGGCTACGACACGCCGGATCAGCTGGCCGCCATCAAGGACGCCCTTCGCGCCAAGGGCTTCTTGTACGAAGACACCAAGGGCCTCAGCTGAGGGCCGACCGCCTCGCGTTTACGCGGGGCTTTTTTGTTGCGTTGCAGAAACTTCGTGAAAAAGTTGACAAATCCGTGGCCAGCGAGGAAAATACTGAGGCATAAGATGTCAAGACGTGGGAGTCGCGACAGTCGCAATTATTTCCCGGGAAATGTTCAGGCAGCGGCGCAAAGGCGCCGGGTATGGGAGGAAAACGATGGCAAAAGAAATGACGACGACGAAGCCGGCGAGTCCGGTTCGCCTGGTCACAGGGGTCGGGGTCGCCTGGCTGTTCGACGCGATGGACGTTGGAATGCTGTCCTTCGTGATCGCCGCGGTCAAGGGCGAGTGGGGCCTTAACGCGGTGCAGATGGGCTGGATTGGCTCGGTCAGCTCGATTGGCATGGCGATTGGCGCCGTGCTGTTCGGTATCCTGGCCGACCGCATCGGCCGCAAGACGGTGCTGATTGTGACGCTGCTTTTGTTCTCGCTGGGCTCGGCGGCCAGCGCCTTGGCCACGGGCTACGCGATGTTCATGGTGCTGCGGCTGATCATCGGCGCGGGGCTGGGCGGCGAGCTGCCGGTGGCGTCGACCTTGGTGTCCGAAAGCGTCGAGACCAAGCACCGCGGCCGCTCCGTCGTGCTGCTGGAGAGCTTCTGGGCGGCCGGCTGGCTGCTGGCGGCGGTGGTGTCTTACTTCGTGATTCCGCACTGGGGCTGGCGCGTGGCGATGGTGCTGACCGGGCTTTGCGCCTTGTACGCCTTGTACTTCCGTGAAGGGTTGAACGAATCGCCGGCCTTTTTGGCCCAGACCCATCAGAAGCCTGGCTTCTTCCAGGCGCTGACGGCGCTTTGGCAGCGCAAGTACGCCAAGGCGACGTTGATGCTGTGGGTGGTGTGGTTCATGGTCGTGTTCTCCTACTACGGCATGTTCCTGTGGCTGCCTAGTGTGATGGTGCTCAAGGGTTACTCGATGATCAACAGCTTCGGCTACGTGCTGGTGATGACGCTGGCCCAGCTGCCCGGTTACTTCGTCGCGGCCTGGCTGATCGAAAAATGGGGCCGCAAGAAGGTCCTCGCCACCTTCCTGGTTGGCACCGCGCTGGCGGCCCTGGGCTTTGGCCTGGCCACCGGCCTGCCGGCTTTGATGGCCAGCGGGATGCTGCTGTCGTTCTTCAACCTCGGGGCCTGGGGGGCGCTTTACGCTTACTCGCCCGAGCAGTACCCGAGCGTCATTCGCTCCAGCGGCTCCGGCATGGCGGCCGGGGTCGGCCGCATCGGCGGCATCGTCGGCCCGCTTCTGGTCGGCAGCCTGGTCGCGGCCAACGTCGGCTTCGGCCTGATCTTCGGCATTTTCACCGTGGCGATTCTGATCGGGGTCGTGGCGGTGCTGGCGCTGGGCACGGAAACCATGGGCGAAAAGCTCGACTGACGGCGTTCTCGGCCGCGGTCGGGGCCGGTGCGGCGAGCGGGTTTGCAAGGCCCCCCGTGGCGGCCCCGACCGCCGTTCGCAAACGCGCCACCGCGGCCGCGCAACCAAGTTACACGCCGGACCGAAGACCGCGACCGAGCGGGAGCGTGTGGCCGGTTCAACCGATTTTCAGCAATTTTTTCACGAAGCGACGTCCTGGCGACGGCGCTTTTTGCGTGGCGCCAAACAGTGGTGGCGAGCCCCTGCGGCGAGTGCTATAGTTAAGCCCTTGCCGGAGGACAACTAATGAAAGATTTCATGAACCTCGATCGCAACATCCGCCTGCGGATTGCGACCGTCTTTTTAAGTGTGCTGCTGAGCAGCACGATCATGCCGAACATGGCGATCTACTACGCCCGGTACTTTGGCGCCGCGACCACGGGGCTTTTGTTGGCCGTGGCCGCTGGGGTCGGGCTTGTCGCCGGACTGTTCGGCGGCCACCTGTCGGACGCCCATGGTCGCAAGCCGATCATGCTGTGGGGCGACGGGCTGATGGCGGTCGGCCTGGGCATCGCGGCCTTGGCCAACTCGCCCTTGGGGACGTCCCCGTGGCTGACCTTCGCCGGTTTCTTGCTGGCGCGGATCGGCGGCAACCTCGAGGATCCGGCCGCCCAGGCGATGATGATCGACGTGTCGAGCAGCGAGAACCGCCGCTTCATCTACGCGCTGTTGTACTGGATCATGAACATCTCGGTGATGATCGGTTCGGCCATCGGCGGCTGGTTCTTCCGCGACTGGCTGTTCGAGCTGATGCTGGGCATGGCGCTGATGGCGGTGGTCACCTGGCTGGTCGTGCGGTTTGCGATGAGCGAGACCTTCGTGCCGACCGGGGAGGTGACAAGCTCGCTGTGGCACATGGTGAGAAGCTACACGCAGGTGCTGGCCGACCGGCGCTTCATGGTGTTTTTCACCGGGTCGCTTGCGGTTGAGGTGATTTTCAACCAGCCGATGTCCTACCTGCCCGTGCATCTGGACCGCGATTTTCACACCGTCACACTGTTCGGCATTTCACTTTACGGGCAGCGGATGCTGTCGGTGCTGACGTTGGTCAATACCATCTTGATTGTCACGACGATGGCCCTGATGACGCGGCTGACCAAGAAATGGTCGACCAGCCGCGCCTTTGCCTTCGGAACGCTGCTGTTGGGCGGGGCGACCGGCGTGTCCTTCCTGCTCAACTCGCTGTGGCCGCTGGTGCTCAACGCGGTGGTGCAGACCATCGGCGAGATGATCGCGGTGCCGCCGAGCCAGACGCTGCGAGCGGATCTGATGGATCCCGAGAAGGTCGGCGCGTATTCCGGCGCCTGGACCACGGTGGGGCCGCTGTCGGCGATGATCGCCGGCTTCGGGGTGACCCTGTCTGCGGTGATCGGCAACGGCGGCATGGCCGCCTTGATGGGCCTGCTGGTGCTGATCGCGGTGGTGCTGGTTCACAAGGCCGCCACCTGGCGCGTGGTTGCGGACTGACGGCGGCCGCGGCCGCGGCGAAGCCCGGCCCAAGCCGTGCGACCAACGGCGCAGGCCGGACGACCAACGGCGCAGGCCGGACGACCAACGGCGCAAAGACAATGCAAAAGGACCCTGCGATTGCAAGCCGGTTAGGCTAGCGATTGCAGGGTCCTTGCACTGGGCGGCGGTGGGGCTGACCAGCGCGGTTATTTGGTTGAAATGGCCTTGAGCTTGGCCAGGCCGGCCTGGTACATCGCCTTGGCCGTCTTTTTCGGCATGGCCTTCTTCTCGGTGGTCGCCTTGACGGTCATCTTGGTCCAGCTGCTGCCGTCGCCGGTTTCCTCGAGGCGAATCACCTTGTGCTTGCTGTCGGTGATCAGGCGGGTGCCGGCGAAGTCGTACGGGTACTTGCCGTGGTACGAGGCCTTGATCAGCGCCTTTTTCTGGGCGGCGGTGAGCGTCGCGCCTGGAATTGGCTGCTCGACGGTGCCGACCCATTTGGCCTGCAGGGTGACCTTTTTGCCGTCGACCTTGTAGGTGCCGCTCATCCAGGCCATGTTGCCGTTGGAGCCGGTCTTGGTGTTGGCGTCTTTCTTATCCATCACGCTGATGAAGGTCTTGTCCTGGCCCAGGTAGTAGGTCAGGCTGTTCTTGGTGCCCTTGACGGTGACCGGAATCGTCACCTTGTAATCGGCATTGCCGATGGCGTTTTTGTCCTTGCAGGCACTCAGGCCCAGGCCGATGGTGACCAGGGCCAGCAGGCTCAGGGCGGTTCGTACTAATTTTTTCATGTGTGGGGACCTCCTTTGGCGTGGGTGACCGTGGTGGCCACTTGGCTGTCTAGACCAGCGTACAACGGGTCGCCGCCGATGACAAGTGAAATCGTTTGCGTGTGCGATGAACAAGGGCGTTTCACCCCAAAACCCTAAATATGGTAAAATTAGGGTTAAGAATTCCTTATTATGCGGGTCTGTCCCGCGCCTCTTTGTGAAAGCGAGCGATAACGTGAAAAATCTACTGGCAAAAATCAAGCTGCCGGCGTTCCTGGAGGACGTCCGGCTGCGCTGGATCGTCGCCATCATGGCGGTGTTGGCCGTGGTCGACGTCATCGTGGCCAGCTTCATCCGGCCTTGGCTGGCGCTGTTTCTTTTCATTTTCCTGATCGGGCTGCTCGGGGCGACCATCTTCGCCCTGGCCCGAATTACCGAAAACACGAACAAATACATCTCAAACCTCTCCTACCGCATCAAGCGCGGCGAGCAGGAGGCGCTGATCAAGATGCCGGTTGGGATTTTGATCTACAATGAGCAACTCGAGATCGAATGGGCCAATCCCTACCTGCAGCAGTACTTCGGCGACCACGAGTTCCTCGGCCAGCCGCTGTCGGCCATCGATGCCGAGCTGGCCGACTTGGTCACCTCCAACCAGGACTCCAGCGCCAGAACCAAGATCACCTGGGGCGGCCACCAGTTCGACATGACCATCCAAAAGAGCATCGGCGTGGTGTACCTGATGGACATCACCCCTTACGCCAAGATCGAGGCGGAGGCGGAGAACCGCCGCGTCGCGATCGGCCAGGTGTTCCTCGATAACTACGACGAGATCACCCAGACCATGGATGATCAGGCCATCACGAACCTGAACAGCTACGTCACCAACACGATGAGCGACTGGGCCAGCGCCTTTGGCATGTTCGTCAAGCGCGTCGCCGCCGATCGCTTCATCATGATCGGCTACCTCGCCTCGCTGCGGCAGGTCGAAGACGACAAGTTCAAGATTTTGGACCAGATTCGTGAAGAAACCTCCAAGCAAAACTTCCCGCTGACCCTGTCGATCGGGATCGCTTACGGCGAGAACAACCTGTCGAACCTGGCCGCGGTCAGCCAGTCCAACCTGGACCTGGCGCTGGGCCGCGGCGGCGACCAGGTCGTCGTGCGTGAAAAGGGCGAGCAGGCGCGGTTTTACGGTGGTCGCACCAACCCGATGGAGAAACGCACCCGGGTTCGGGCACGGATGATCTCCCAGGCGCTGCAGGAGCTGTTCAAGCAAACCGACAAAATCTTCGTGGTCGGCCACAAGCGGCCGGACATGGATGCGATCGGCGCCGGGCTGGGCATCCGCCGCATCGCCCAGATGAACGGCAAGGACTGCTACGTGGTGGTCGACCCGGCCAACCTGCACTCCGACGTCGAGCGGCTGATGACCGCGGTCGGCAAGGATCCGGAAATCGCCAACGCCGTGGTGACGCCCGAGGCCGCGCTGTCGCAGGCCACCGACAAGAGCCTTTTGGTGATGGTCGACCACTCGAAGGCCTCCATCACCGCGGCACCGGACCTGTACGAGAAGCTCTCGACCCGCACCGTGATCATCGATCACCACCGCCGCGGCGAGGAGTTCCCCGAAAACCCGATGCTGGTCTACATCGAACCCTACGCCAGCTCGACTTGTGAGCTGTTGACCGAGATGTTCGAGTACCAGCCGACCGGGGTGCCGGGCCTGAACAAGCTGGAGGCGACGGCGATGCTGGCCGGCATCACGGTCGACACCAAGAACTTCGCGATGCGAACCGGTACCCGCACCTTCGACGCCGCGTCCTACCTGCGTTCTAACGGCGCCGATGGCCTGATGACCCAGAACCTGCTGAAGGAAAATATCGACAGCTACATTCAAAAGAATCATCTCATTGATACAATTGAAATGATTGCGCCAAGTATGGCATTATGTGTAGGTGAAGCGGACCGGGTTTACGACCCCGTGATCGCGGCCCAGGCGGCCGACACCTTGCTGACGCTCAACGGCATCACGGCCAGCTTCGTCATCACCCGCCGCTCCGACAACCAGGTCGGCATCTCGGCACGCAGCCTGGGCTCGGTCAACGTCCAGCGCCTGATGGAAAAGCTGGGCGGCGGCGGCCACCTGAGCAACGCGGCCACCCAGATCAAGGGCGAGTCGGTCGCGGCGGTTCGCACCATGCTGGCTCGGGCGATCGAAGACGAGGCGGTCAACAACTAGCCGGTGGCGCGTCACCCCGCCGCTGCGGATAGGCCAAGACGCCCGTGCGGCGGTGGCCAGCGTTGCGTCGCGGCAGTCAGTTCAATGAACCCCAAGCCCCAAGAAGAAAGAAGGACTCACAATGAAGGTTATTTTCACCGAGGATGTGCGTGGCAAAGGCAAGCGCGGTCAGGTCAAGGAAGTCCCGGACGGCTACGCCCAGAACTTCCTGATCAAGAATGGTAAGGCCAAGGCCGCTACCGCCCAGGCGATGTCGGCGCTGCGCGGCCAGCAGAAGCTGGAGGAGAAAAAAGACGCCGCGGCCAAGGCCGAGGCCGTCGCCGTCAAGACCCAGCTGGAGAACGACAAGACCGTCGTTCAGATTCAAAGCAAGGCCGGCGCGGATTCCCGCTTGTTCGGCTCGATTCCAAGCAAGCAAATCGCCCAAGCCCTGGAGAAGCAGTACCAGATCAAGGTCGATAAGCGCAAAATGGACCTGCCGGAGCCGATCAAGGCGCTGGGCTACCGCAACGTGAAGGTCAGCCTGTACCCAGGCGTCGACGCCAACATTCGCGTTCACATCACAGAGCTCAAGTAATCACAACCGCGGCGGGTGCGACAGCACGTCGCGGGACTTCACGGGTGAGCGGCGACTCGCCTTCAATCGTGCGACTGGCCGCGGCCACCGCACGATTTTTGAGTTGCGGCGACCGCGACGGGAAAACCGCAAAGCCGGGCGAGGCAAGGGCTGACGCCGCCGCCACCGGCCGAATCGGCGCCGCGTCGCGCGTTGCGTCCGAGCGGTAACTCGGATAAGATAGATGAGACGTATTGCCCGGGAAATATTGAGGAGGTCCGCACATGGATAATCAGATCAGGCGCATGCCACCGGCGAACCTGGACGCGGAAAAGGCGGTGCTGGGCAGTGTTTTGATGTCGCCCGACGCGCTGATCAGCGCGATGGAATTCGTGACCGAGGCCGATTTTTACAAGCGCGGCAACCAACTGGTGTTCCACGCGCTGACCGAGCTGTCGGACCGCGGCGACGCGATCGATGTGCTGACGGTCGAGGACTACCTGACGGCCAACAACCAGCTGGCCGATGTCGGCGGTAACGGCTACATGATCGAGCTGGCCGACGCGGTGCCGACCGCCGCCAACGTCGCCTACTACGCCAAAATCGTGGCGGATAAGGCCCAGTTGCGGCGGCTGATCGAGACCTCCGAGCAGATCATTCAGACCGCTTACGACGAGCAAGACGACGTGCCGACGGTGGTGGAAAACGCCGAAAGCGCGGTGATGGCCGTCAGCGACGGTGGCTCCCGCTCGGGCTTCAAGCCGATCAAGGACGTGCTGAACAGCACGATGGCCGAGATCGACAAGCTGTACCAAAACGACCAGGAGATCACCGGGCTGCCGACCGGCTTCAAGGAGCTGGACCGCATGACCACCGGGTTGCACGACGACGAGCTGATTATTTTGGCCGCCCGGCCGGCCGTCGGGAAAACCGCGTTCGTGCTCAATATTGCGCAAAACGTCGGGACCAAAACCGGCAAGACCGTCGCGATGTTTTCCCTGGAAATGGGCGCCGAGTCGCTGGTCAACCGCATGCTTTGCGCGGAAGGCAGCATCGACGCGCAGCACCTGCGAACCGGCCAGCTCAACGAGGAGGAGTGGCAGCACCTGATCATCGCGATGGGCAGCCTCAGCCAGGCCAGCATCTACATCGACGACACCCCGGGCGTTCGCATGGCGCAGATTCGCTCGCAGTGCCTCAAGCTGCAAAAGGAGCACGAACACACCGAGACCCCGCTGGGCCTGGTGGTGATCGATTACCTGCAGCTGATCGAAGGCTCCGGGCAGGAAAGCCGCCAGCAGGAAGTCAGCGCGATTTCCCGCCAGCTCAAGAAGCTCGCCAAGGAGCTGCACTGCCCGGTCATCGCCTTGTCGCAGCTGTCGCGTGGCGTCGAGCAGCGCCAGGACAAGCGGCCGGTGCTGTCGGACATCCGCGAATCCGGGTCGATCGAACAAGACGCCGACATCGTCGCCTTCCTGTACCGCGACGACTACTACCGCGATCCGGACGGTGATGGTGAAGAAGAGAACAATCACGATGACGACGACCAAAACGTCGGCGAGGTCGAGGTCATCATCGAAAAGAACCGTTCCGGGGCCCGAGGCACGGTCAAGCTGCTGTTCGTGAAGTCGTACAACAAGTTCAGCTCGATCGCCTACACGCCGGGACAGTAACGACATGGATAAGGAGGATGCATCGTGGATGCCATCCTGATGAGCCTGATGGCTGCCTTGAACGAGCAGCTTTTGATCAACATTTACCAGCGCGACACCGAGGACTTTTACACCGGTTACGTTCAGGCGCTGGGCAAAAACAGTGTGCTGGTCGCCACCTACAACGACGCCGGCCTGGCCGACGGCGCGGTTTTGATCAGCTTCGTGGCGATTTCGCAGGTCGAATTCGCCGGTGCCGACCTGGAGGACATGACCTTCCGGATGCGGGTGGCGGCGCAGGACCACTTCAAGTCGCTGCCGGCGACCAAGGCGCCGCTGCACTTCGACGCGACGCGCGACCTCACGCTGCAGCTGGCCACCCAGGTGCAAAAAAGCGGCCAGCTGATCTTGGTGATGCTGGCCGACGACGACGCCTACCTGGAAGGGCAGGTGACCGCGGTTGACACGGACCGGCTGACGCTGTCGGTGTTCAACAAGTTCAATTACACCGATGTGCGGGTGATGCAGGTGGACTTTTCCGACGTGCTGGTCATCGAGTTCCAGGGCCTGGAGCTGCACTTGGAAACCGCGCTGCAGGCCGGTCGCGACCAGCTCAAGCACCTGCCGACGCAGATTCACCAAAACGACGGCCAGCTCCAGGCGGTTTTGGCTACGGCCCAGACCGCGGGGACGCTGGTGGCGGTGATGCCCAAGGGCGGCGCCGATCAGTTCTACGTCGGCCGGGTGCTCGCGCTCAACGCCGAGCTGGTGGTGCTGCGGCTCAAGGACATGGCCGGGCAGTTCGGCGGGTACGTCGCGCTGCGGCTGACGGGGCTTCAAACCGTGACCACGCAAAGCGACTACCTGCAGACCATCGCCTTTTACAGCCGGTGGGTCGCGGCTCACGACATGGAAAAGCAGCCGGTCCTGAACGCCGACCGCGAGTTCGACGCCAGCGGCGACCTGATCGCCAGCCTGATTCAGTCCGCCGCGGCCTTCGACCGGGTCGTGCGGGTGCGAGGCAAGGAATCCGGCGACCAGCTGATGGGGGTGCCGGAGAACGTGACCGCCACCGGCTTCACGATGCATGCTGACGACACCGATGAGGACGTGCCGTTCACCTTCGCCACGGTGCAGGAGTTGGCGTTCGGCCACATCTACGCCTACCTGCAGGAGGCGCGGATGCGGCAGTGAGTTGCAGCACAAAAACGGCGACCCCGCGGGGCCGCCGTTTTTGTGTTGTAAAGCACTAGCCGATGAGGGAGGAGAATACCCAGATCACGATGGCCATGGAAAGCATGATGAAGTAGACGGAGTTCTCCTCCAGCCAGTCGTAGGCGGTGCGGCCCGGCTGCGGCGGCACGGTGGCGTTGGTCTCAGGGTGGTGGCCCGCGTCCGCGCCGCTGGCAGCGGCGTCCTGGCCAAGGACCAGCCGATCCAGTGAAACGTTGAACAGCGTCGCCAGCCGCACCAGCGTCTCGAGGTCTGGCGTCGCGTCGCCCTGCTCCCACTTCGAAATCGTCTGCCGCGTCAGAAACAGCTGCTGCGCCAGTGCCTCCTGCGACCAGCCGCGTTCCTGTCGGTAAGTGCGAACCTGTGTTGCAAATTTCACGGTTGTCACCGCCCTTCTTCACCCACATGATAGCGGTTGCCGACGCCGCTGACCAGACCGAATTTGGCGCAGGGTCGCAACTGGCGGTTGCGGTCGAAATTAGATTATTTCCCGGGAAATGCCCCGACGAGTTGGCGGGATGTTCGGACCGAGGCGGCCACCGGTGGCTGGACCGACCCTGCCGGTGAACGGGGCAGACCTAGGCGCCGTTGCCACGGCGCGAGCGTCATCGTCCTTCGGGTATTTTTGCAACTTGCGACCGGTTGAAGATCTTCGTTCGGATTTTTGATTTTAAATTCCGATATTCAAATGGATCATTCGGCTTTTAACTTGCCGCGGCGGCCAATTGTTGCTAGAATAGCTAGTGGCAATCGCTAAGCGAACGCACATCGCAATTAAGGAGCACATCAACATGGGGACAGTAGTTATCGTAGGCACACAGTGGGGCGACGAAGGGAAGGGGAAAATCACCGACTTCCTGAGCCAAGGCGCCAACGTGATCAGCCGCTACCAAGGCGGGGATAACGCCGGCCACACCATTCACAACAACGGGGTGGTGTACAAGCTGCGGCTGATTCCGTCGGGCATCCTGTACCCGCACCAGCTGTCGGTGATCGGCAACGGCGTCGTGGTCAACCCGAAGTCTTTGGTTGAGGAGCTGGCGACGCTGCGAGCCAAGGGGGTCGCCGGGGACAACCTGCGCATTTCGGACCGCGCCCATGTGATTTTGCCTTACCACATTGCACTGGACAAGGCCCAGGAGGCGGCCAAGGGCGACGGTAAGATTGGCACCACCAACCGCGGCATCGGCCCGGCCTACATGGACAAGGCCGCTCGCGTCGGCATCCGCTTCGCCGACCTGCTGGAGAAAGACACCTTCGAGACCAAGCTTCGCGCTAACCTGGCGGAGAAAAACGCGCTGTTCACGAAGATTTACGGCGTGGCGCCGATCGCCTTCGATGACATTTTCGAGGAATACTACGACTACGGCCAGCAGCTGGCCCAGTACGTCTGCGACACCACGGTGCTTTTGAACGAGGCGCTGGACAAGGGCGAAAACGTCCTGTTCGAAGGGGCGCAAGGCACGATGCTCGACGTCGATCAAGGCACCTACCCGTTCGTCACTAGCTCCAACCCGGCCGGCGGCGTGGCTACCGGCACCGGCGTCGGCGCCAGCCGCATCGACCGCGTGGCCGGCGTCGCCAAGGCCTACACCTCCCGCGTCGGCGACGGACCCTTCCCAACCGAGCTGTTCGATGCGGATGGCCACTTCATTCGCGAGGCCGGTCACGAGTACGGCACCGTCACCGGGCGGCCGCGCCGCATCGGCTGGTTCGACGCCGTGGTGGTGCGTCACGCCTGCCGCGTCGCCGGCGTCACCGACCTGTGCCTGAACTCCGTGGATGTGCTGACCGGCCTGGCCAGCGTAAAAATCTGCACGGGCTACAAGCTGGGCGGCGAGCTGATCACCCGCTACCCGGCCTCTTTGAAGGAGCTGGCCGCTTGCGAGCCGGTTTACGAGACGCTGCCGGGCTGGACGGAAGACATCACCGCCGCCAAGACCCTGGAAGACCTGCCGGCCAACGCCCGGGCCTACGTCGAACGCATTGCTGAGCTGATCGGCGTCGACCTGTTGACCTTCTCCGTTGGCCCGGACCGCGAGCAGACCAACATTTTGGCCAACATCTGGGACAAGCTCTAAACACGCGTTAAGGTAGACGCAAATCAGGCGCTGCTGCCATCACCATCACGGTGATCGGCGGCAGCGCCTTTTTGGGCGGCAATGGCTACTCGCGGATGCCCAGCAGGTCGTAGGGGCTTAAGAAGCGCGTGTTCATGATGATGGCGCAGACGGTGGCGGGTTCTTCGGGCTTGGCCGACTGCAGCCAGGTCTTGGTGATGGCGAAGAGACCGGAGAGAATCAGCTCCCAGGCGTAGTCCTCCGGGATGTACTTGGTCATCGTGATCTGCCCCTTGATGCGATCCAGCCCGTCGCCGATCGCGTCGCGCAGCAGGCGCTTGAGCCGCAGCTCGAACCTGGGGTCGCCGTTGGGGCCGAACAGCGCCTTGAACAAGTCGAACTCGTTGGCCACTAGGCTCACGACGTTTTCGACCACGGGGTAGGTGTAGATGCCGTTGGTCTTCACCGACTGGTAGGTCATGGTACCGGTCAGATTGGTGGCCAGCAGCTTGGTGATGGTCGCGACCAGCCGGTCCTCGTATTGCGTCAGCAGGTCGTACTTGTCGACGTAATGCAGGTAAAACGTGCCGCGGTTGATGCCGGCGCGAACGCTCAGGTCACGCACCGAAATTTTCTCGAAAGTCTTGGTCTGCAGCAGGTCGACGAAGGCGGCCTTGATGCTCGCCTCGGTTTCAACGCTTTTTTTATGCAATGCGGTTCCCCCGTCCTATTTTGAGTCAATTATTCCCCGTTTCAGAAAATAAATCAACACCGTGTTCAGCGACAGACCGCTAGGGACAAGGACTCCGGGCGTTTATGACATTTAACTCAACACTCCGGTTGATTCTGATTATTGCTGTGCGTCAGTTGGAACCGTAAGATGAGTGACGTTGTGAACACCGTGTTGAGTACGCAAAAATTCTGGTTTGGAGATGGCTTCATGGACGGCATCATCGATACACATACGCATTACCTGCCGCAGGTCTACACCGCGGCCCTCAAGCGCCACATTCCCGGCGATCCCGACGGCTGGCCGACGCCGAGCTGGCGGCCGGCGACCACGCTGGGCTTCATGCACCAGCACAACATCCGCTACTCGCTGTTGTCGCTGTCGTCGCCGCACTTCAACTTCGGCGACAAGCAAGAGACGCTGACAATCGCCCGGGAGGCCAACGCGGAGGGCGAGCGGTTGACGCTGGCGCATCCGGACCAGCTCGGCTACCTGGCGTCGCTGCCGCTGCCCTACGCGGAGGCGGCGGTGGCCGAGATCGACTGGGCCCTGACCCATTCGGCGCGGGGCTTCACCGTGCCGACCAACACCCGCGGCCTGTACTTCGGCACCCCGATTTTCGATGCGGTCTACGCGAAGCTGAACGCCGAAAAAGCGCTGGTGGCGCTGCACCCTAACCAGCCGGCCGCGCTGCCGTTGAACGTCAACATCGACATGCCGACGCCTTTGATGGGCTTTTTCATCGACACCACCATGACGTTCATGAACTTGCTCAAGTACCACTTCTTCGACCGCTTCCCGGACATTCGCCTGATCGTGCCTCACGCCGGCGCCTTCCTGGGCATCTTGGCCGACCGCGACGCGCCGTTCGTCAAGCAGACCTACCAAAGCGACCTGTATGCGGCGCTGCAGCACGTCTACTTCGACACGGCCGGTGCCGTGTTCCCGCGGCAGCTGCCGACGCTGTTGACCCTGACCGACGAGCACCACATTCTCTACGGCAGCGACATTCCCTACACCAGCTCACCGCTTGCGGGGCAGTTGCTCAGTATGTTCACCCAAAGCGGCGAGCAGGCGGCCAAGAAGCAGCGGCTGATTCAAACCGCGCATCACTTCGACCACTTTTTCGAAAAACGCGCCAAGCTCGCGCGGATTCCCCAGCTGCTGGACATTGAGGTGAAGATGATGAACGGGGCGGAGATCGTGACGCCGCAGCTGCAGCGCGAAATTCTGACCACCAACGCCGAGCAACTGCTCGCCATGTAACAAGGAGGACTCCCAGTGAAACGATTCATCGAACACCACATCGGCGCCTTGCTCGCCTGGCTAATCATCGTGATCGTGGCGGTGGCCGGCATGCCCGACACCGCCGCCTTGGTTCGCGAACGCGGCGACATCCGCGTTCCCAAGACGATGCAAAGCCAGGTGGCGACGGCCATTCAAAACAAGTGGGGTAAGGGCCAAAGTAACGCCCGGCAGGTGGCCGTGGTGTTCAGCAACGGCGACGCCAAGCTGACGGCAAGCCAGCGGCAAAGCGTGGCCCAAACCGTGACCTTCCTGCAAAACAACCGCGCCAAGTACCACATCAAGTCAATCATGGCGCCGTCGGACAACGCGGAGACCAAAAAGCAGCTGGTGGCCAAGGACGGCACGACCCAGATTGTGCAGCTGATGGTCGGCAAGCAACAAACCGTCCGGCAGATGACCGCGACGCTTGAAAAGGCGGTCCAAACCAAACACGTCACCACCTACGTGACCGGCGCCGACATTTTGACCGATGACTTCAACCAGGCGACGGAGGCCGGCATCAAGAAAACCGAGGTAATCGCCGCGGTGTTCATCTTCGTCGTGCTGATTCTGGTGTTCCGCTCGCCGGTGGTGCCGGTGATCTCCCTGGCCACGGTCGGCGTCTCGCTGCTGGTCAGCCTGAGCCTGGTGATGAACCTGGTCAAGTTTCTCGGCTTTCCGCTTTCCGCCTTCACCCAGGTCTTCATGGTGGTGATCTTGTTCGGCATCGGCACGGATTACAATATCCTGCTGTACGACCAGTTCAAGGAGGAGCTGGCCGCGGGACAATCGAACACCGAGGCGGCGGCCAAGGCGCGGCGCGTCGCCGGGCGAACCATTTTGTACAGCGGCTCGTCGGTTTTGATCGGCTTTTCCGCCCTGGGGCTGGCGAAGTTCTCGATCTACCAATCCGCGGTCGGCGTGGCCGTCGGGGTGGCGGTGCTTTTGGTGGTGCTCTTGACGCTCAATCCGTTCTTCATGGCGACGTTGGGCAAGCGGCTGTTTTGGCCGACCAAGGACTTCACCGGCGGCAGCCGCAGCCGGTTCTGGAAGGCGCTGGCCAGCCGCTCGGTGCTGCACCCGCTGATTGCCCTGGCGCTGGTCGCCCTTTGCGCGGTGCCGGTGCTGCTCGGCTACAACGGCTCTTTGAACTACGACACCGTGGTTGAGCTCGGCGCGAAGGTGCCAGCCAAGCAGGGCTTCAAGGTGATCCAGGCCCATTACTCCAAGGGGACCGCGGAGCCTTCCACTTTGTACATTCAAAGCGACAAGAAGCTGGCGGCCAATCAGTACCTGAAGGTGATCGACCAGCTGACCCGCAAGCTGCAGCAAGACCCGAGCATCGAGACGGTCGCCTCGGTCACCCAGCCCGGCGGCAGCGAGATCAGCGACCTGTACGTCAAAAAGCAGTTGGGCACCGTGACCAGTGGCATGACCCAGGCTCGCACCGGGCTGGGCGAGATCAACCGCGGCCTGCAGTCGGCCAGCTCGCAGCTCGCCGGCGCCGACATGGCCAGCGGCCTGGCCGGGGTGCGGCAGCTTGTGTCCGGCACGGACCAGCTTCTGGCCGGGTCCAAGCAGCTGCAATCCGGCACCGGGCAGCTGGCGACCGGTGCCAACACCCTGAACCAAGGCGTCGGTCAGTACACGGGGGCGGTGACGCAGCTCAACGCCGGTACGACGCAGCTGGCGGCCAATTCACCCCAGCTTGAGGCCGGCGTCACCCAGCTGACGCAGCAGACCCAGGCGCTGCCCCTGGCCGTGGCGGGGCTTACGGCCTACACCACCGGCATCAACGGCGGCATCGCCCAGATTAACGGGGCGTTGGCCGACAACGCCGCGGCGTTCGGCCAACTGGCGGCGGCGCAGACGCAGATGCAGGCGCTGACGGCCCAAACCGCGACGATGAGAACCCAGCTGGCCTCCGCGCAGAAGCTGGCGCCGCAGCTGACTGCCGCCATCAAGCTGCTCGATCAGCTCCAAGCCGCCAAGGCCGACTTGACCGCGCTGCAGACCAAGGCGACCGGGCTGACCAAGACGCTGGCGACGGTTCGCACGACGATGACCCAAGTGGCGCTGCGCAACGTGGCCGCCACCGCGGCGGAACGCGCGATCATCACGCAGGCGCAGGCCATCCTGGCCGACGACACGGCCAGCACCGCCGCCAAGAAGGCCGCACAGACCATTGTGACCAAGGCCCAGGCCAACCTGAGCGACAACCTGCAGGCCAACACCAAGGCGATCAGCGGCGTCGCCAGCCAGGCCAGCGCCTTGACGCTGCCTGATCTGACCAAGCTGCGCGAGCTCGCCGCCGCCTTGCCGAGCGACGATGACATCGCCGAGCTGAAAAGCGAGTTGCAAAACGCGCAGGCGCTGATGGAATCGGCCGCCGGTATGCTGGATCAAGCCGACGCGCTGAGCGGCCAGACCGCCAAGCTGGGCGAGCTGACCTCGGCCTTGACTCAGCTGCAAGCCGGGCTCAAGACCCTGCAGACCAACTCCAACGCCGCCGTTCAGATCGCCACGCAGCTCAACGCCGGCGTGAACGGTTCGGGGGTTGACCTGAGCAGCCAAAAGACGATTCAAAACACGATTCAAAACGCCGCGATGACGCGGCAGCTGGCCACCTTGACCAGCGGCGTGTCGCAGTACGTGAGCGGCGTCAACCAGGTGGCGAGCGGCACCAGCCAGCTGGCCGCCAACTCCGCCGGCCTGTCGTCGGGTGCCGCGCAGCTTTTGGCCGGCTCCCAGCAGCTCGCCGCCAACGTGCCGGCCTTAACCAGCGGCCTGACCCAGGAACGCGCTGGGCAGCAGACCATGTACAACACGCTGGTCGGGCTGACCGGGCAGATGACGCAGCTGCAAACCGGGCTCGGCTCGGCCACCGCCGGCCTGACCCAGATCGATGCCGGCGTCCAAACCGCCAACGGCTACCTCACCGGCCTCAAGCGTTCCGCCGCGGCCAAGGAGTTCTACATTCCCAAGGCGCAGCTGACGGGCAAGGCCTTCAAGCCGGCGCTTGACCAGTACCTGTCCAAGGACCAGACCGCGACGCAGCTCACGCTGGTTTTCAAGGTCGATCCGGCCTCCGCAAGGGCGATGGCCAAGGTCACCGCGCTGCAAAAAGAGGTTCAAAACCAGCTCCGCGGCACGGCGCTGGCCGGCGCCACGGTGGCGATCGGCGGCCAGACTGCGTTCACCGCGGATACCCGCGACGTCGCGTCCAGCGACTTCATGCGTACCGCCGTCATCATGCTGGTCGGCATCGCGCTGGCCCTGATGGTGGTGACCCGCTCGCTGCTGCAGCCGGTGTACATCCTCGGGACGCTGCTGCTGGCCTACTTCTCCTCGCTCACGCTGACGCGCCTGCTCAGCGCGGCGCTGCTCGGCCAGGCCGAGCTGACGTGGAACACGCCGTTCTTCGGCTTCATCATGCTGATTGCGCTGGGCGTCGACTACAGCATTTTCCTGATGATGAAGTACCGTGAGTTCGGCCGCGAGCTGGCGCCAAGCCGCGCCATGGTCCAGGCCGCCGAGATCATCGGCGCCGTGGTCATCTCCGCGGCGATCATTCTCGGCGGGACCTTCGCCGCCTTGATGCCATCCGGCGTTCTGACGCTGATTCAGGTCGCCATCACCGTGATCATCGGGCTGATCATTCTGGTGGTGCTGCTACCGATCATTCTGTCGGCGAGCGTCGCCTTGACCTACGACCGGCACGACGCGTAACTGAAAAACCCCGCAAGAAGCGACTGTTTGGGTCGCCTCTTGCGGGGTTTTTGGTGTGAGAGCCACCGCCGTTTGGCCAAAAAAATACCACGAGCAAGCTCGTGGCAGTGGTCGGGTGCGGGAACCTTCAGAACGCCGAAGCGCCGATTCCGTACCCCGACCGTGGTTTGGCACCGTCGTTCAGTATCGCATGTTTGCGCGGCGGCGTCAACGGGAATCGGCGGCAGGGGCGGCGTCCAGCCTTGAACACCGTGGCAACGCGCTATGTCGATGCGGTCACCCGGTTGCTCGAAGCAATCGTCAAGCTGAAAAAGGCATTCCGGAAATTACGGAAATGAGGACGCAAAACGCCGCCCGTTTTTAACTCTGACCGGTTAACTCGGCGGCGTTGTGTGACTCAGTTCATCTGAGGACCACCGTTGTCAAACGGTCGTCTGCTCAAGGGCGACACGGTTAGCAGCGTGTTGCCCTTTGCATTTTCAGTATAGCATGTCCGCATCATCACCGTAAAGCGGCGACCGTGGCCGCCTCACGCACCGCCTGGGGCAGGTCGGCCGCCTCCGCGAAGCCGGCCAGCCAGTTTCGCGCAATGTTCAGCGCGTGGTTGTGGTAGTAGTTCCGGTCGCGCTTGTTCGAGTAGGGCAGCACGGGGGCGGTGGCGACGGACTTGGCCGCCGCCGTCAGCCGCGGAATCACGATCGCGTTAAGCGCCGCCTGCTGCGCCGGCGTCCCGTTGTGCCACGCCAGGCGGTAGTCGTTGACGCCGATGAAGTTCTCGTACTCGCGCTGCGGCAGCGCGTCGATCAGGGCCTGCACCGCGGCTTCGCCGGATGGCACCTCGGTCAGATTATTGTCTTGAAAAATGAGCATGGGAAAACCTCCACTTTTTATATTAAAAGAAGGCCGCACACGTATGCACGACCTCCCAAGTGGTTGATCTGCATCCGTCTATGGTGGGGCACGTTGCCTTCTACGGTACGTTGCCGGTTGGTCACAGTGCATAGCCACTACCAACACTCTTGATACATACAGTCTTCTTTGATTACATCGTAACCGATGTGTAGGGGAATAGCAAGGGGCGAGAGCGCCCTGACAAACGATGTGAGGTCGTGATACACTGGCGGGGCTGGGAGCTCTGCATACCCCAGGGTGATATCGCATCTCCTGGCGGTGAGTTCTCCGTTGTCCGTTCTCTTCACACTGGTGCTCGCCCCCGCGGCGGCAACATTGCTGGCTCAGTTTATCACAGGCCTTTGGGCTGAGTGGCGTCATGCAAGCCAGCACCCTGGTCGACATGCCAGACGCTCGGTAGGTAAACACTGCGTTGTCAACAAGCATCGCAGTAAAAAACCCCGACGTTAATTCATGCGCCGGCCGACAAGCACCGCTCACGGGTCGCACTACTTGTGGGCGGTGTTTTTGCGTGACTGGAGAAAAAACGAGCGTCCCATCTCTGGACGCTCGTCGCCGGCATACATTGGGGCACTACTCCCAATGCGGTTTGTCACCGTGCCGTTCTCTTCAAGGCAATACTACCATATTCGATAGTGTTTGGCTACGTATGCGTACTGCCTTAAACGGGTTCCACCGAGCATCGCCAACGCGTCTAGCTAGGACCGGAACTCGAAGCAAGGAACGCTTCAAGTCCCGGTCCTACGCTAGCCGGTTGGCTAAGCGCTCTGTTCCACCCTCTAAACGGGTTCCACCAGGCAACGCAGACGCGTCCAGCTAGTAAAGGCACTTGGGGCAAAGTGCCGCCCCAAGTGCCTTCACTGCGCTAGCCGGTCTGCTAAACCCGCCTGGCTCCACCCTCTAAACGGGTTCCAAAGCGCAACACGGGAGCGTCCAGCTTGCACCGGCGCTTGAAGCATAACCCGCTTCAAGCACCAGCGCGAAGCTAGCCGTCCCGCTAAACCCGCGCTTTTCCACCCTCTGTTAGTTGGTCATCCCGTCCTCGTACAGCTTGAGCTTACCCTTGACGATGCTTTCGACCAGCTCGCCGTACGGCACGTTTTCGGCCTCGGCCTCCTGCGGGAGCAGGGACAGCGGGGTCATGCCCGGCAGGTTGTTGGCCTCGATCACCCAGACGCCGTCGTCGTTGGTCAGAAAATCGACACGACCGTAGTTTTGCAGGCCGAGGACCTTCATCGTCTGCACGGCGACGCGCTTCATCTCGCTGTGGACGTCGTCGTCGAGGTTGTCCGGCGGGGTCACGAAGTCGGTGTGGCCGGCCTGGAACTTATGCTCGAAGTCGTACCAGCCGTCGTGAACCAGAATCTCGATGGCCGGGAAGGCGTGGCCGTTGACCACGCCCAGCGAGAACTCGCGGCCGGTGATGAATTCCTCGATGATTGCGGAGTTGTCGAAGCGGAACACGTCTGTGAGGCTGTCAACAAGCTCTTGTGCATCATGCACAATGTGGGTCCCGACGGAGGAGCCGCCGGAGGTCGGCTTGACCACGACCGGGTAGCCGAACGGCAGGGTGTGGCCGGTCACGCCTTCGTCGCGGGTGATTTCGACGTAAGCCGCCGTCTTGATGCCGCGCTGCAGCATGATTTCCTTGCTGTAAACCTTGTTCATGGTGATGCCGGACGCGGTCGAGCCGCTGCCGGTGTACTTGATGTTGTTCAGGTCCAGGTAGGCCTGGACCTTCCCGTTCTCGCCGTCGCCGCCGTGCAAGGCGAGAAAGACGATGTCGGCCGCCTGGCAGATGGCCAAGACGTTGGGGCCGAACAGCTGCGTGGTGCCGTCTTGGCGCAGCGCGTTGATGTCCGCGTCGGTCAGGATGGCGTCCGAGATCTTGAGGTCGGCACTGGTGTTGGCGTCGTCAAAAACGCTGACCGGTGCGGCCCCTTCCGGTAGGGCGAACCCCAGGAACAGATCGATGAAGGTGGCCTGGTGTCCCTGCGCCCGCAAGGCGTTGGTGATGCGGTAGCCGCTTGAGATCGAAACATTGCGCTCAGTGCTTCGCCCACCGGCTAGTACGGCAATTTTCATAGGTATTATGCCTCCCGATTGTTTTAGAACCTTAAGCATAACACACCAAACCCTGTTGTGATACAGAAGACACCGCTTTCACCGAACTTTTAGGATTTCGGCCGCGTTAAAATCGAATGAGGACGGTAGCCAGCCGCGTTCGTGATTGCGTATACTAAAATAAAACCAGTGGTACACAATGTTACCGGAGCAGGAGGCGGACTTTTTTTGAAAATCATCACGTACGGTGCCCACGACGACGAGCTGACTTACATGGCGCAGTGGCAGGCGCGAACCGGCCACACGCTTGACATCCACAAGGCGCCGGCGACGGTCGCCAACCTCGCCTGGGCCGCCGGCTACGACGGCATCAACCTGTTGCAGACCACGCCGGTCACCCGCGCGATGTTCGAGCGCATCGCGGCACTCGGCATTCGCTACGTCACCATTCGCAACGTCGGCACCGACAACATCGACCTGGTCGCGGCCCGGGAGCTGGGCGTTCACCTGGCCAACGTGCCGGCGTATTCGCCCAACGCGATTGCCGAGTTCGCGGTCACCGCGACGCTGACGCTGCTGCGGCGGCTGGGGGAAAGCCAGGCGGCGCTTAACGCCGGCGATTACCTGCAGGCGACCAAGTTCATCGGCCGCGAGCTGGCGCAGCAGACCGTCGGCGTGATCGGTGCCGGCCGCATCGGGCGCGAGGCGATCCGGCTTTTTGCGGCGTTCGGGGCCAAGGTCTTGGCCTACGATCCCCACCCGGTGCAAGACGCCAGCCTGGCCTGCCGCTACGTCGACCTGCCGGCGCTGTTGGCGCAAAGCACGGTGGTCGACCTGCACGTGCCGGGCATCGCGGCCAACGACCACCTGATCGACGCCGCGGCGCTGGCCGCGATGCCGCAAGGGGCGCTTTTGATCAACACCGCCCGGGGTAACCTGGTCGACACCCAGGCGCTGATCGCGGCGCTTGAGGCCGGCCACATCGGCGGTGCCGGCATCGATACTTACGAGAACGAATCGGCCAACCTGCTGGCGCTGCACGACCAGGGACGCTTCGAAGACGCCCAGTGGGAGCGGCTTCGGGCGCTGCCGAACGTGCTGTTGACGCCGCACATCGCCTACCACACGGAGACGGCGGTGCAGAACATGGTCGACTTCTCCTTGAATTACCTGGTCGAGTTTCTGACCACCGGTACTACCGCCACCGAGGTGCTGCCGCGGTGAGCTTGCACAACTGAACACATTCACAAGAACGTTCGGCGTATAAAAATTAAAATAAACCGGATTTGCGCTTGAATTTCGGCTCACAATCCCTTACACTGTGTCTATCAAAGGCGAACGAAAGGGTCATCATGGAAAAAATCTTTCAGCTTAAAGCGAATAATACTAAGTTCTCAACCGAAATTATGGCGGGTTTGACGACGTTCTTCGCGATGTCGTACATTCTCTTCGTTAACCCGCAGGTCTTGTCGCAAACCGGGATGCCGTCGCAGGCGGTCTTTTTGGCCACCATCATCGCCAGCGCCGTCGGGACGCTGGTGATGGGGCTTTTCGCCAACGTCCCTTACGCCCTGGCGCCGGGGATGGGGCTCAACGCCTTTTTCACCTACACCGTGGTGTTCGCACTGGGGTACAACTGGAAGCAGGCGCTGGCTTTGGTCTTCATCTGCGGGATGATCAACATCCTGATCACCGTCACCAAGGTGCGGAAGATGATCATCATGGCGATTCCCGAGGTCATGCAACACGCCATCGGCGGCGGGATCGGCGTCTTCATCGCCTACATCGGGCTCAAAAACGCCGGATTTTTGCAGTTCACGTCCGATAGCAGCAACATTTTGAGCATCAACAACGCCGCCTACAACGCGGCGACTAGCAACTACAAGGACGGCGTCACCGGCGTCGTCACCGGCGGCGGCATCGTGCCGGCCCTAGTCAACTTCACCGACCCCGGCGTCCAGCTGGCGCTGATCGGCCTGGTCTTGATGACCATTCTGGTGGTCAAAAAGGTGCCAGGTGCCGTCTTGATCGGCATCGTCGCCGTCACCCTGATCGGTATTCCGATGGGGGTCACCGACCTGACCTTCAACGCCGCCAACAGCCTGGGCAGCTCCTTCTCACAGCTCGGTACCACCTTTGGCGCCGCGTTCTCCCACGCGGGGATGGGGAGTTTGTTCACAAGCCCGACGCAGATTTTCATCTCGCTGATGACAATCTTCGCGTTTAGCTTCTCCGACACCTTCGATACCCTCGGCACCTTCATCGGCACCGGCCGCCGCACCGGCATTTTCTCCGCGGCGGACGAAAAGGCGATGGAGGACGGCCACGGCTTCTCCTCCAAGATGGACAAGGCGCTGTTCGCCGACTCCATCGCCACCAGCATCGGCGCGGTGTTCGGCACCTCTAACACCACGACCTACGTGGAATCCGCCGCCGGCATCGGCGCCGGTGGCCGCACCGGCCTGACCGCGGTCACCACCGCCGTCGCCTTCCTGGTCTCCGCCGTGTTCGCACCGCTGATCTCCATCGTGCCGACTCAGGCCGTCGCCCCGGCCCTGATCCTGGTCGGCGTGATGATGCTGGGCAGCTTCAAGGAAATCGACTGGACCGACCTCGCCGAGGCCGTCCCGGCCTTCATGGCGTCGATCGTCATGGGTCTGGTCTACAACATCTCCTACGGCATCGCGGCCGGCTTCATCTTCTACTGCATCGTCAAGCTGATCACCGGCAAGGCCAAGGAGATTCACCCGATCCTGGCCATCGTCTCGGTCGGCTTCATCCTGAACTTCATCGTGCTGGCGGTGCTGTAAGCCGCCGCGTCAAGATTGTGAAAAAAATGTCGCAGGTCCCCGATCGGTGGGGGCTTGCGACATTTTTGCATACGGGTGGCCTCAAAACTGCAGGAAGCCGTCGTGTTCCGGGTGCAGCAGGGTGACGTCCTCGCCGGCCGCGACCCGGGCGGCGATGGTTGCCTCACCCCAATCGAACATCGCGACCAAAACGGTACGTAGGCTCTTGCCACGCTCGGTGAGGGCGTACTCGACCTTGGGCGGCACCTGGGGGTAGACGGTGCGGCTGACGATGCCGTCTCGCTCAAGTTCGCGCAGCTGCTGCGTCAGCATTTTCTGGGTGATGCCCGGGATGTGGGCGAGCAGGTCGCTCGGCCGGCGGGGGCCGGTGCCCAGGTGGCAGAGGATCACGGGCTTCCACTTGCCGCCGATGACGGCCAGCGTCGCCTCGAGGCCTAACCGGTAAATTGTGGCCATAAACGTTATCGCGCTCCATTTCTTACTTGCAGGTGCCTGACCGACTTTATTGTGGGTACTCGCACAATCGGCCAGTTCGCGTATACTGAATCACGTCGACAAAATGCTAACAAAAAATAAGCAAACCCACAAGGAGAAATGAACATGGACACAAATTTTCTGACCCCGTACCGTTTTCACAATGGCCTGACCGTCAAGAACCGCATCGTGATGAGCCCGATGACCACGATGACCAGCTTCCACAACGGCATGGTCACCACCGACGAGGTCGCCTACTACGCGCGGCGCGGCGGCGGTCCCGGCATGATCATCACCGGCGTCGCCAACGTCGCGGCCAGCGGCAAGGGCTTCGAGGGCGAGCTGTCGGTGGCCACAGACGCGATGATTCCCGGGCTCGCCCGGGTCGCGGCCGCGATTCACCAAGACGGCACCCGCGCGATCCTGCAGATTTTCCACGCCGGGCGCAAGAGCAACCACAAGATTCTGCGCGGCGAGCAGCCGCTCAGCGCAAGCGCCGTGGCGGCCGAGTACCCGGCCGACTCCGAGGTCCCTCGGGCGATGACGGCGGCCGAGATTGACCAGCTGATCGCCGATTTCGCGGCGGCGACGCGCCGCGCGGCCGCCGCCGGCTTCGATGGCGTCGAGCTGCACGGGGCCAACACGTACCTGCTGCAGCAGTTCCTGTCGCCCCACGCCAACCGCCGCAGCGACCAGTGGGGCGGCGACTTGACCCGGCGCATGGCGCTGCCGCTGGCGGTGATCGCCGCCGTCAAGCAGGCGGCCGCGGCGGTGGCGCGGCCGTTCGTCGTCGGCTACCGCCTGTCGCCGGAGGAAATCGAGACGCCGGGGCTGCGGCTGGCCGACACGCTGGCCTTTGCGACGGCGATTCGCGACCAAGTCGACTACCTCCACCTGTCGATGGGCAGCTACAAGCGCAGCTCGCTCAACGACAAGCAAGATACGCAGCCGCTTGTGGCCAAGTTCGCCGCGATTACCGCAGGCCACCTGCCGCTGATCGGCGTTGGCAGCATCGAGCGGCCCGAAGACGCTCAGGCGACGCTTGACCTGGGGGCGGACTTTGCGGCGCTTGGCCGCGAGCTGCTTCGCGAGCCCCAATGGGTCCAAAAGGTCGCGGCGGGGGAGGCGGCAAGCCTGCGCCTCACGCTCAGCCCGGCCGACATGGCCGAGCTGGCGATTCCGCCGGTGATGCAGGTGTACCTGCGCGAGTCGTTCGGTGAGGTGATGCACTTCACGACCGACGCCCAGGCCGCCGCGGATTACCAGGCCCGGCTGGCGCCGATGGAAGGCTTCGAAAAGAAGCTGTAGTCGCCGCGGGGCAGCGCCGATCCTGCACCAGCGTTTTTCGCCTCGGTTTCCTGACTGCCACGCAGGGAACCGGGGCTTTTTTGACGCCGGATTATGAGAAATCCGGCCAGTTATGTTTATTAAATTAGTAAATTATGAGAGAACCGGCGGCCGCGGTTTATAAATTGGAATGAGAATAAATACCTAACGTCCCAGAACACGAACGGTATACACGCATAAATATGCAATAACGAATAAACTAATTGAATTATGACTTTTTTGTGAATGTCGTTGCAAAAACTTAAAACTAAAAATATAATTCGTTCTAAGCAAAAACTAGCCGAATTCTAATTAAAGCCGAACGAGCTGGACGACGGGCGCTGCCATATCAAATTTTGTTCGGGGGTATTTCGATGAAGAAGACACACATTGCGACGCACCTTGCGATGACGGTGATGCTCTTGTCCTCGGTTGGGGCGAACACGCTGCCGCTGGCTCAGGTCATTGCCGCGACCAGCAGCAAGTCGAGCAAGATCGACTCGGCTTCCAAGGCCGCACTGCAAAAGGCCTTGAGTAAGGCATCCACCACCAAGACCAGCAAGAACAACGACAAGTTCAAGACGGCGATCAAGAAACAGCTGACCGCCACCGGCACCGACACCAGCAACCTGACCGCCAGCCAGATTGCCAACAAGGACGTCAAGATCATCGTCCAGCTGAAAAAGGACGCGGCGATTGAGGACACCGGCCGCGCAGACGGCGACGCGGCGACCACCGCGCAGATCAAGTCCGCGACCAACAAGGTCCTGGACGCCCAGCAGACCACGCAAGACAAGGTTGAGGCGATCACCGGCAACAAGGTCAGCCACGAGTACGGCTACCTGATCAACGGTTTTGCCATCAAGGCCTCGTTCAAGGACATCCAAAAGATCAAGGCCCTGCCGAAGGTCCAAAGCGTCTCGGTTCAAAGCCTGTACGAGAAGGAAGACGCCGCCGCCAACGAGACCGGCAACGTCACCTCCGCCTGGAACGCCGATTCCGAGCTGCCTAACGAAGGCGAAGGCACCGCCATTGCGATCATCGACACCGGGATCGATGCCAGCCACAAGGACCTCAAGCTCAGTGAGGAAGGCACGGCCAACGAGAAGTACACCAAGGCCGAGATGACCGACCTGATCACGTCGACCGGGACCAAGGGGACCTGGCTGTCCGACAAGGTGCCGTACTCCTTTGACTACGGCGATAACACCAACAAGATTTCTAAGGACAACGGCACCGGGGCCATGCACGGGATGCACGTTGCCGGGATCGCGGCGGCGGATGGCACCGCGGCCAGCGCAGACGAGGAAGAAGACATCGACTACGTGCGTGGCGTGGCGCCGCAAGCGCAGCTGCTCAACATGAAGATTTTCTCCAACTCCAACGGCGGCGGTGACTGGGACGAGGTCATCATCCAGGCCATCGAGGATTCCGTCAAGCTCGGCGCCGATGTCATCAACATGTCCATCGGCGGCAAGGACGGCAACACCGACACCTCCGAGCCAGAAGAGGCGGCGGTCACTGCCGCCACCCAGGCCGGCGTCGTGGTCGCCGTGGCGGCCGGCAACGCCGGCTCCTCCGACTCGAGCAACGCCTCGTCGGATTCGGCTTTGAACAACACCAACGATAACGGCCAGCAAAGTGATCCCGGCCTGACCCCATCGGCCATCACCGTCGCGTCTTCCGACAACACGGTCACGGTCAACCGCCAGGTCGCCGTGGCCGACGCCTCCGGCAAGCAGATTTTCTCCGCCGACTGGGCGCAGTTCTCCCTGAACAAGTCGCCGATCACCGAGTTCGCCGGCAAGTCCCTGTACTTCGCCAAGAACGGCGAGAACGGGCTGCCGGGCTACGGCGCCACGACCGACTTCGACAGCGGCGTGAAGGGTAAAATCGCCGTGGTCGCCCGGGGCAACAACCTGGACTTCACCGTCAAGCAAAAGAACGCCTTGATGGCCGGTGCGGCCGGTGTCATCATCATCGACAACCAGGCGGCCGACGACGGCACGGCCAGCGCCTTTTCCATCAGCGAGGGCATTCCGACCATCGCCTTGCACAACTCGGACGGCCTGGCCTTCCTGAAGGCCACCGGCTTCGACGGCGGCACGGACTCCGACTCGACTTACACCTTCTCGACCTCCCTGGCCAAAAAGACCCAGGCGACCGGCGGCGAGATGTCTTACTTCAGCTCCATCGGCGCCTCCTCGACGCTGGACTTCAAGCCCGACATCACCGCGCCGGGCGGTGGCATCTGGTCTTTGGCCAACAACAATTCCTACCAGTCCATGAGCGGGACTTCGATGGCGACGCCTTACATCGCCGGCGCCTCCGCCCTGGTGGTTGAGGCCCTGAAGCACGAAGGGCTGTTTGGGGTCGACGCCGCGGCCGCCGCGACGACCGACACCTCGGGCAAAACCATCAACGACCTGATCAACGACGCGATGAACAGCGGCGAAGCGGCCGAGACGACCGACGACCAGATTCCGGCCTACGTCAAGACGCTTTTGATGAACACCGCGACACCGAAGCTGGATTCCGATCACCCGAACGCCGATGGCAGTGCGGCCATCATCTCGCCGCGCCTCGCCGGGGCCGGTGAGGTCAACGTCGCCGGCGCGACCAAGTCCTTGGTCGTGGCCACCAGCGCCAACGCCGCTTCCATGCAGGGCTTCCTCGCGCTGCACGAGATTAACTCAAGCGAAAAGACCCTGGGTGTCACCCTGACCAACAACGGCAAGGCGGATGCGACCTACACCTTCGACGATTACGGTGGGGTTTACACCAACGGCAACAACGACACCGATTCCGCGCAGATGTACGACAAGCAGCTGTTCGGCGCAAGCCTTTCCATCACCTCCGTCAACGGCGGTGACCTGAGCACCAAGGGCTCAACTCAGACGATCACCGTGCCGGCCGGTTCCGCCGCCACCGTCAACATTAAGATGACGCTGCCGCTGACGGCGACGCAGTCCTTTGTTGAAGGCTACCTGGGCTTTGACGCGGTCGGGGATACCGACGGCGTGACGAACCTGTCCGTGCCTTACATGGGCTACTACGGCTCGTGGAACAACGACTCCAACATGTTCGCCGACACCGCGACGGATAACTCGAACCTCTTCCAGCAGAGCTACATCGGCTACTACGCCAACGGCGACACGACCGACGAGGATCAGTTCACCGCGTTTGGCCTGGACAACGACGGCAACATCGTGCCGGACAACGTCGCGCTGTCGCCGGATGCCGAGATCAACACGGCGACCGTTCACGCAACGCTGTACCGCAACGCCAAGGATGTTCGCGGCCAGGTCTACACCAGCGATCCGACCAAGGACGCCAACGCCAAGCTTTTGCGGACCGTTTTCTACCAGGAATCGGCCTTCAAGTCCTTCGCGATGGAGAGCACCGGCGGCCAGTTCGCCCAGCTCGGCGCCGCGGCCACGTACGACCAGTCCAGCCTGAACGGCAACACCTGGGACGGCTCGGCGACGATTAACGGCGAAACCGAAACCGTCAAGGACGGCCAGTACTACTACGTCATCTCCGCCTCCAACTGGGGCTCCGGCAACACCGATCCGGACGCCGAGCTGACGGCCGACGCCGGCGACACCGAAGACACGCCTGTCACCACCAGCGACGTGTCGACGGCCGACAACGCCTTGAAGGGCAAGCACGTCACCGTGCTGCCGATCAAGGTCGACACGACCAAGCCAACCGCGACCATCGAAAAGGACGGCCTGGTTCAAAACGAAGACGGCTCCTACACCGTCAAGGCCAGCCTGAAGGACAACCTGTCCGGCCTGGCGGCGACCGGCAAGCTGGCCGTCGCGGTCAACGGCGTGATCAACACCGTCGACTACACCCTGGACGATCCGACCAACGACCTTGAGCAAGACGTCACCATCGACTTGACCGCGGCCCAGGCGGCGGCGATCAACACCGACACCAAGAACGACATCCAGTTGGGCGTCTACGACAACGCCGACAACTACGGCGAGCAGGACAACTACCTGACCGTCACCAAGGCCGGGGCTGCCGCCGATGACACCGCGGCCAAGGACACCGGGCTTTCCCTGTACGACCTGTACAACGGTGAAGTGATCAGCGGCGCCGACAAGGATTACAGCGCCAACAACCTGGCCTTGCGCGGTGAGTACACCGGCAAGTCCCTGTACCTGAACGGCAAGGCGATCAAGCTGGCGGATGACGGCAGCTTCGCCCAGACCGTCGCGGTACCGACGGACGGCAAGTGGGTCTTCACGACCGACGCCGCCGGGACGGACATCATCCGCACCGTCGAGACCACCAACAAGACCACCCCTGAGTCCGTTTTGACCCTCGACAACGACGAGATCGAAACCAGCGACAACAAGGTGGAGGTCACCGGGAAGATTTCCAACCCGGAGAACGTGGCCAAAATCACCTACATGGTCGGCATGGGTACGGACCTGTCCTTCGACTCCGTCCTGAGCGGCCTGAGCTCGGCTCTGACCGGCGCGGCGACGAAGACCGACATCACCACCGACATGGCGGCCGATGGCACCTTCGACGCCAGCCTGCCGACCAGCTACGGCACGTTCAGCCTGAACATCACGGTCACCGACAAGGACGGCAACTCCAGCATGGTCACCGCCCAAGTGGCCTCGTACGGCGACACCGATTTTGCCACCGACCCACAGAAGCTGATCACCCCGACGGACGGCGCCAAGTTCGACACGCCAAACGTCGTCACCTCCGCCAACTTCGGCGGCCTGGCCGTGCTGTTGATGCTGGCCTCGGGCGCCAACTACGCCTCGCAGGCTGACGACGGCACCGGCACCATCAAGATTGCCGGCCGCCTGAACGCACCGGTCGACCACTTCTACCTCAACGACGTCGACATCATCGCCGACGCCAAGGCCAAGGGCGACACCACCGAGTACAACCCGGAGACCCGGGCGTTCTCCGTGACGATCGATAAGATCGACCTGACCAAGAACCAGGAGCTGAAGATTCCGGCCATCGCCACCAACGACGTGACCGACGGCTCCGGCGATTACGCCGGCGACACTAGCCAAAAGATCATCACCAGCGGCTCCTACGACTTTTTGATCGACGCCACGGCGCCGAACATCAAGCTGGACAAGGACAAGGGCGACGTTTACACCAACCAGTCGACCTACAAGCTGACCGGGACCTACGACATGTCCTCGAGCTACGTTTTGAAGATCAACAACGACGTGATCGACGGCAAGCCGATGTCCTCCGCAATCCTGAACACTGGCGCGACCGATACCACCGAGCAAAAGACCTTCACCTACGACTACCCGCTGACCACCGGCGCCAACTCGGTGAACGTCACCCTGTACGACCAGCTGAACAACAGCAGCACCACGACGTACAAGGTTTACTACTACAGCGCTAAGCTGAACCAGCCGACCGTCACCCAGGACACCACGGCTTTGACCGATGGCAGTGTCAAAATCACCGCCACGGCCGGCGCCGCCCTGGACGACGCGCCGACCAACGAGAAGCGCAGCGTTCAGTACAGCACGGATGGCGGCAAGACCTGGACCACGCTCAACGGCAGCCTGACCACCACCCAAAACACCAAGCTGCAGTTCCGCACCACCGACCAGTACGGCAACACCTCAGACGCAGTTGCTGGGGATGTTACCAACATCGCCACGGACGTTGCCGCAGAGGCCACCGCAGACGTGACCTACAACGCAGACGGCACCGAAGCGACCCTGACCGCCGGCTACGACAAGGACCTGACCGCAACCGAAAAGGCGGCCACCCACCTGGAGTACAGCACGGACGGTGGCAAGACCTGGCAGGCTTACACCAAGCCGGTCACCATCGACCAGTCCGAGGACGTCTTGGTTCGCACCACCGACGACTTCGGCCACACCGGCACCCCGACCAAGGCTGTGATCCAGCTGAAGGCCGCAGGCGACGGTGATACCACCGGCGACACGACCGGGACGGACGACGGCGATACGACCGGTGATACGACCGGGACGGACGACGGCGATACGACCGGCGACACGACCGGGACGGGCGACGGCGATACGACCGGCGACACGACCGGGACAGGCGACGGCGATACGACCGGGACGGACGACGGCGATACGACCGGCGACACGACCGGGACGGACGACGGCGACACAACCGGTGATACGACCGGGACGGACGACGGCAGCACGACCGGCGCAACGACCGGAACCGACGACGGCAGCACGACCGGCGACACGACCGGGACGGACGACGGTAGCACGACCGGCGCCACGACCGGAACCGACGCAGGCACCCCGAACGGTGACGCAATCGGCACCACGACCGGCAGCACCGGCACCACGACCGGTTCGGCCGCAACCACGATTGCCGATGGCACCGGGGTTGCTAAGACCGGCACCACGACTGGTTCCACGACCGGCGCCGCGGCGCCAACCGCAACCGGCTCGACCAGCAAGGGTTCCGACCTCCCGCAGACCGGCGAGAAGGTCGCCTGGAACGTGGCCCTCATGGGTGTCGTTGTGGCGGCAGCCGCTGCGGCAGCCGCTGCGGTTGCAGGGCTGTTCGGCTACAAGCGCAAGCAGGACTAACCCCCAACGCTAATCAACGCAAAGAAGACCTGGTTCACCCAGCAACGGTGAATCAGGTCTTCTTTTTTGCGGCCGTCGCCCGGCGGGTCGCCGGGTGACAAGGATTACCCGGGTAATTTTGACGTCAATCGCGTGGGTTTCACGTGAAACACCGCACATGGCCTAAAGCAGGTTGAACAGCCACGCCCCCAGGGTGCCGCCGACCACCGGCCCCAGCACCGGGATCCACGCGTAGCCCCAATCGGCGCCACCCTTGCCGGCAATCGGCAGGACCGCATGGGCGAGGCGAGGGCCGAGGTCACGCGCCGGGTTGATCGCGTAGCCGGTGGTGCCGCCCAGCGAAAAGCCGATCGCCGTGATCAGCGCCCCGACGCCCAGCGGCGCCAGGCCGGCGGTCCACCGGCCCTTGGTGAAGGCCAAAAGCATGAAGACCAGCACCAGCGTCCCCAGCGCCTCGGAGAAGAAGTTGGCCAGCGGGTTGCGAATCGCAGGCGCGGTCGTGAAGGTGCCGAGGATCGCGGCCTGATCGTGGGTCTCTTGCCAGTGCGGCCAGTACTGAAGCCACACCAGAACAGCGCCGACGAAGGCCCCGAGCATCTGGGCCGCGATGAACGGCACCACGCCGGCCCAAGGAAAGTGGCCGCTGGCGGCGAACGCCAGGGTGACGGCCGGGTTCAGGTGAGCGGGACCGAGAAAGGCCGCCGCATACACCCCCAGCGTCACCGCCAGGCCCCAGCCCAGCGCGATCGCCAGCCAGCCAGCGCCTTGGGCCTTGGACTTGGTCAAGGAGACCCCGGCCACGACGCCGTCGCCGAGCAGCACCAAAACCAACGTGCCGATGAATTCGCCCAACGCCTGGGTCATGATTGTCGTCGTCATGCCAAGGCCTCCTTTTTCAGGGCGGTCAGCTGGCTTTCGGCAATGGTCTGGTCCAGCTGAGCGGCCATCGCGGCTGCGGTCGCTTCGTTCCAGTCCAGAAGCCGCGCCATTTCGGCCAGCACGGGCCGCTTCAGCGCGGCCAGGGTCTCCGCGTGAAACAGAATCGCGTTGGTGCGGCGCAGCAGGTAGTCGACCGGCGTCAAGGCCATTTCCTCGTTCACCGCGTAGCGCAGCGAAAGGGTCTCCTTCAAAGACAGCCCGGCGGCCGCGCCGCCTTCGCCGTAGGTCACCACGCGGCCGGTGTTGCTGCCGAAGCGGTTGGCCAGGTCGGCGGCCGCCGCCTCGGGGATGCCGGCGTCTTGGGCGATGCGGGTGTAGAACTTCAGCGTCTCCTCGACGTTGGTCGGGTCAAAATGGCCCCCGGACACCTGCAGCTTTTTGCTGTCGACGTCCTTGGTCGCCTGCTGGAAGCGATCTTGCAGCACCCGGCGGATCAGCGCCAGGGCCCCGGCCGCCATTTTCCGGTAGTCCGTGATTTTGCCGCCGGCCAGCGTGATCAGGCCGTCTGACTCAAGCGTCAGCGCCGAGCCGCGGGAGACCTGAGACGGGCTCAGGTGTTCCTCGGCATGGGCCGTCTTGAGGCCGCTGATTGCTCGCTCGACCGCGGCCTTGGTCACTTGCTGGTTCTCGTACTGGTTGACCGTGTCGATCAGCTGCTGGAAGCTTTCGTCCGAGACCTTGCCGGCGTTGGCGCCGCCGCCGTTGTAATCGGAGCTACCGTTGGCGGCGATCAGCGGCCGCAGCCCGACCCAGCTGGCCTCGATGTCGGCCAGCGTGATCGCGGCCTCAGGGTAGCGGTGGTTGATTGCGGCCAGCAGGTAGGTCGTGTCGGCCGCGGTGACCGTCGGGTGCTGGTAGTCGCCGGTGAAATCCGTGTCGGTGGTGCCAAAGTACGTTTTGCCCTCGCGCGGCACGACGAAAATCATCCGGCCGTCATGGGCCCCGGAGTCGAAGTAGGTCGGCTGCGGCACCGAGAGCTTCGCCGCGTCGATCACCAGGTGAACGCCCTTGGTCGGCCGCAGCTGCGGGTCGTGGCGCAGCTTGGCGTCGACCGCTCGCAGCTTGTCGACCCAGGGACCGGTGGTGTTGATCACGACCTTGGCGCGAATCTCGAAGGTCGCCCCGGTCAACCCGTCCTGGGCCACGACGCCGATCGCGCGGCCGGTCGGGTCGTGCAACACGCCGGTGGCCTTGACGCGGCTGGCGACCAAGGCGCCCAGCTCGGCGGCCTCCTTGATGTTTTCGATCACCAGCCGGGCATCGTTGTTCACAAAGTCGAGGTAGACGCCGCCGCCGAGCAGGTTGTCGGCTCGCAGCCCGGGTTCGCGCTGCAGGACCTCTTTTTTATCAATCGTGTAATTGGCGTATTGGGTGCCGTCGACGCCGGCCAGCCGGTCGTACAGATCCATCGCGATTTTGACCGAAAACATGTCGTAGGTCGCCTCGGGTTCGGCGTAAATCGGCATCAGCATCGGGAAGGGCCGCGGAATGTGCGGGGCGATGCCTTGCACGACGGCGCGTTCCTTGACGGTGTCACTCACCACGCCGACGTCGAAGGTCTTCAGGTAGCGAATGCCGCCATGCACCAGCTTGGTCGAGCGCGAGGACGTACCCTCGGCGAAGTCCTGCATCTCGATCAAACCGGTGGTGATGCCGCTGGCGGCGGCCTGAATCGCCACTCCGGCGCCGGTGATGCCGCCGCCGATAATCAACAGATCCAAGGGCGTCGCCTCAAGCTGGGCGAGGGAATGCTTGCGCGTTGTTGCTGAAAATGCCATGGTTTCTCCTCCTATGTGAATGATGACGGCCGGCTCAGTCCGCCGCCGGCTTGAATGCGATGGTGGCCGCGATGGCGCGTTGCCAGCCGGCGTAAAGCTGCGTTCGCCGCGCCGCCGGCATGATCGGCTCAAACCGCTTGCCGACGCCGGTCAGGCGCGTCAGCTCGTCAGTGTCCTGCCAGAACCCGACGGCCAGGCCGGCCAGGAAGGCGGCCCCCATCGCGGTGGTTTCCAGGTTGGCCGCCCGTTCGACCGGGGTGCCGAGAATGTCGGCCTGAAACTGCATCAGAAAATCGTTTCGCGCCGCCCCACCGTCGACGCGCAGGGCCGGGATCCGAATGTGCGTGTCCTGATACATGGTCTCGACCACGTCGCGGCTTTGGTAGGCCAAAGCCTGCAGGGTGGCCTTGATGAAGTCGTTGCGCGTGGTGCCGCGGGTGAGGCTAAACACCGCGCCACGGGCGTCCGATTCCCAGTACGGGGCCCCAAGCCCGGTGAAGGCCGGCACGACGTAGACCTCGTCAAGGCTGGTTGAGGCCTTGGCCGCCTGCTCTGAATCCGGCGCCGATTGCACCAGCTCCATCGCGTCGCGCAGCCACTGAATCGCGCTGCCGGCGACGAACACCGAGCCTTCCAGGGCGTAGGTCACCTTGCCGTTGATGCCGTAGCCGATGGTGGTCAGCAGGTTGTGCGTCGACATCGTCGGGGTTTCGCCGGTGTTCATCACGATGAAGGAGCCGGTGCCGTAAGTGTTTTTGACCATGCCGGGTTCAAGGGCCAGCTGGCCGAACAACGCGCTTTGCTGATCGCCGGCCATGCCGGCGATGGGGACGCTGCTGCCGTAAAAATGGTACGCCGCGGTCGCCCCGTAGACCTCCGAGTTGCCACGCACCGCCGGCAGCATCGCCTTGGGAATGTTCAACAGCGCCAGGATCTCGTCGTCCCATTGCAGGGTGTGGATGTTGAACAGCATCGTGCGGCTCGCGTTGGTGTAATCCGTCACGTGGATCGCGCCGCCGGACAGCTTCCAGGAGAGCCAGGTGTCGATGGTGCCGAACAGCAGCTCACCTTTTTCGGCGCGTTCCTGGGCCCCGGGGACCTGATCCAGGATCCAGCGGATTTTGGTCGCCGAGAAGTAGGCGTCGATCAACAGCCCGGTGTGAGCGTGGATCAGCTCGCCGTGGCCGGCCGCCTTCAGCGCGTCTGCGATGTGGCTGGTCTGGCGCGACTGCCAGACCACGGCGTTGTAGATTGGCAAGCCGGTCTGCTTGTCCCACACGACCGTGGTTTCGCGCTGGTTCGTGATGCCGACGCCGGCGATCTGCCGCGGCTGAATCCCGCTGTTGATGAAGGCCGTCGCAATCGTCGACAGCACCGCGTTCCAGATCTCGTTGGCGTTGTGCTCCACCCACCCGGGCTGCGGAAAATACTGCGGAAACTCGCGCTGCGCGTCTGCGACGATGCTGCCGGCGTGATCGATGATCAAGGCCCGGGTGCTGGTGGTTCCCTCATCAATGGCGAGGACGTATTGTTGGTCTGCCATCTGTATTCCTCCTCGAGAATTTCTTTTGTACGAGCCCATGATAGCGGTTTCAATTCGCCAAGTAAATCGATTGTGTGCAATTCTAATAATTGAATTGGAAGCGTTTGAATTTTGCACAGTTAAAAACGGTCGAAGGCGGTGCGGCATCCGGGTTGGGGGCCGGTGGCCGGCGATGATACCGTGATGAGAATGATGAGAAGGGCGGCGAGCCGACGAGCCGAGGGCTTTTGGCCGGTGGTGGTTACGCGGGTCGCAGCGTGGCGGCGTCGGCGGCCGAGTGAGCGGAGGACCGTGGCGCCGGTGCCGGGCCGGGTGCTGCCGGGGTAGTTGGCGCCGGGCAGTCCGGCTTGTCCCAATTCGACCAGATTCGCGGCGCCGGCAAAAAAGCCGACCGCTGTGGCGGTCGGCCCGGAAGCCCGGAAACCCGGAAACCCGGAAACCCGGAAACCCGGAAACCCGGAAACCCGGAAGCCCGGAAGCCCGGAAGCCCGGAAGCCCGGAAGCCCGGAAGCCCGGAAAGCCACAAAACCAGAAAATCTGAAGCCCCGGAAACCGGCGGCACGGCTGGCGGCGCCAGCCGGCTTCCCTTATAATGATGGGGATGCGGCGCGGCGGCGCCGAAAAGAAACGAGGAGTCGGAATATGAAAATTTTGATAGTCGGCGCCGGTCTTTACGGTGCCGTCAGCGCCAGGGAGCTGGCGGCGGCCGGCCACCAGGTGACGGTGATCGACAAGCGCGACCACATCGCCGGCAATGTCTACACCGAAGACGTCGCGGGCATCCAGGTGCATCGCTTCGGCGCCCACATTTTTCACACGGCCGATGCGGCAGTGTGGCAGTACGTGCAGCGGTTCGCAGACTTCAACCGCTTCACCAACGAGGTGATCGCCAATTACAAGGGCGAGCTGTACAACCTGCCGTTCAACATGAACACCTTCAACCGCATGTGGGGCGTGACCACGCCGGCGGAGGCCCAGGCGAAAATCGCGGCCCAACGCGCCGTGCTGGCCGGCAAAACGCCGACCAACCTGGAGGAGCAGGCGATTTCTCTGGTCGGCACCGACATCTACGAGAAGCTTGTGCGAGATTACACGGCCAAGCAGTGGGGTCAGGCGCCGCGCGACCTGCCGGCGTTCATCATCCGCCGGCTGCCGGTGCGGTTCACCTTCGATAACAACTACTTCAACGACCCGTACCAAGGCATTCCCATCGGCGGCTACACCGCGCTGGTGGCCAAAATCCTGGCGCTACCAAACATTGAGGTACGGCTAAACTGCGACTTTTTCGCGCAACGCACCGCCTACCTGAGCGATTTTGACCGCGTGATTTTCACCGGCGCCATCGATCAGTTCTGCGACTACCGCTTCGGCGCCTTGGCTTACCGCTCGTTGCGCTTTGAAACCCAGACGCTGGCCGTGGACAACTTCCAGGGCAACGCGGTGATCAATTACACCGATGCCGCCACGCCCTTCACGCGCATCATCGAGCACAAATTCTTCGACCCCGCCAACAGTCGCCCGGGCCACACCGTGATCACCCACGAGTACCCACAGGACTGGACGCCGGGGGCGGAACCGTACTACCCGGTCAATAACCCGACCACCGCGGCGCTTCTGGCGCGGTACCAGGACTTCGCGGCCGCGACCTACCCGACGGTTCGCTTCGGCGGTCGCCTGGGGGCGTATCGCTACTACAACATGGATCAAGTCATTCGCGCGGCGCTGGACGCCGTGCCGCAGGTGACCGAATAGGATTTTCGGGTTGCGGCTTGCGGGCCACAACCCGTTTTTGTTATACGGAAAATTAATTTAAGGCTGGCCACAGATTTGTGACGGTTGATTAATGGTGATGGGGCAGGGGGACGGGTGCCGGTGCCATTGCGACCGCACCGGTTAGGTAAACGCCGGTGCGGTCGCGCCGTCACTGGTGACCCAGCGGCCTTTTGCCGGCATTTTGCTGCCACTGAGCGAACAGGTGGTGGCGGTAGGCGGCGTCCTTCAGCTGCGTGTGGTCGATGCGCAGCTGCGGCAGCATCGCGCCGTCTTCGATGGTGTCTTGAGCGGTGACGTGATCCAGGAACCAGGCGGGGAAGGTCAACGCCAGCCACTTTTGGGTGAAGGCCGCCCAGGTGGCGTCCAACCGCTCGGCAAGCTGCGCATCGAGCCTCGGCACAAGCCCTGCCAGCTGCTTGCGGTAGCCGGCAAAGGTCAGCCGGCCTGCCGCCAGCCGGTCGGTTAGGCGCGTGAGGTTCGGTTGCGGTGTGGTGAGGAACCGCGCAAGCAGCCGACGCAGGTGGTGAATGGCCTGCGCGTGGGCGCGTTCAAGCGCCTGCCGCTTGGCGGGGGTGATCAGTCGGACCTGCCGCAGGGTGCCGCTCAAGGCGCCTTGGTAGCCCGGTGTCAGCTGCAGCAAGGCCAGCGCCGCGTCGTAAACCAAAAACGTGGGTAGGTGTGGATCAAAGTACACGCCGTTGTCGGGATCTTCGGCGCTCTTGCGTCGCGAGCGGCCGCGCGTCGGCGGTGCCACCGTGGGTTCAGGGACGCCGAACTCGCTCACACGAACTGCCAAGACGTCGACGGGGGTGAGGCGGCCGTTGGGCGCGGCCACGCACACGGTTTGGGCCTGCTGCAGGGCGATGGTCAGCTTGGCCGGGGCGGGAGCGGGGGCCGGGGTGAAGGAGGTTGACTTGTGCGTAATCGTCGGTGACGCGACCGTGGTTGTAGATTTCGCGGCTGCTTCCAGTTTGGGCAGGTCCGTCTCGGTAAGTGAGTTGAAAGTAGTAGAATCGACCGGAATGCTGGCCGAATTGGTTTGAAACAACGGTGTTTGAGAGGTGATTCGGTTCAGCAATGTTTTTTGGTAATCAGATTCTTGAAGCCGATTTTTGTCTAGAGGAATGGCTTTTTGACGACCGGCTGGTGCTTGGGTGGTCAGGTTTTGAGTTTGAATATTGCGAGCATCAATGATGAAGGGATGCTCGGGTGCTGTGCGTGTGAGGCTCTGATAGATTGCACGCATGGCGCTTATTTGCTGTTGCTGATTGTGCTGGAGTAGGGCCCGATGTTGCGCCGGCAGGGACTGTGCCAATCGTGTGAGCTGTTCTTGGAACGGCTCGAAGCTCAGTTTGTTATTTTTATAACGTGAAAGCGTTGCAACCAACTGACGCCGTTTTTGAGAGCGCGGCAGTTGGTTGAGCCACACCTGCGTTTGATTGATGATGAACTTTTGTGTTTGCCGATATTCAGTGATCAACCGGGTGTGAATTTTGTGGCCGGGATACTCGAACCTTGGCACGATGCTGCCGGTAACTTGAAATGTGTCGCCGACTTGCCAGATAAATGCGCCGAAGCGAGAGACCTCAGGATGAAATTCGAGATAGGCAAGTTCCGGTGGAAAGGAAAAAACGGTACCGTCGTTCAATGTCGCCGCATTGATGGCGACAACGAGAAGGTTTTGCTGTGTCACCCTGAGCGATTGATCCAAGAGTTTGCCAGTGAAGCCGCCCACGATTTGGACGGTGAGGTGGAGCCGGTGGCGGTTTGAGTACACTTCATCACCCACTTTCCCTATTTCTTGCCAGTATAAGCGGAATTGGTTGAAAAGTAACGAAATCTGCCTGAACTTGAAATTTGTCATTTTTCGGCATGACAGGCATGGTCTTATCGCGATTGAAAACGGGATGAAATCAAGGATTGCCGCGGGGAATTGCAAGCCTATGATGCAAAATGATTTTGGACGAGTCAAACTAGTTGACGTGAAATTGGTCTGGTGTTAAGATGACTGCGATGATTATCAAGTGCGGGGATGGCGCTGTGGCCGCAGCGCCTGCACCTCTACTGCATAGGGGAACGATCCGGAGCGCAAGCGCCTCTAGTACCCAACCCATGCCAAGTCGCAGTGTATTGCCACACGACTTTAAACTCGAGAGCTTTAGTGCAACCCCTTCAACTTAGGAGGGGATACCAGGGCACCGGACCACCATCCACTGGTCGCACCACATCGGGACCTACTCGCAATGCGAGGCAGCTGCGGCTCCGATCAGACCGGTGGTTGTACCACCCACACCACGAAGCTGGTAAGATGAGGTTAGAACCTAACAGAATTAGGCCAAGGCCACCGCGTAGTGTAAGCGCGGTGGCTTCGGCGCGTCCATCGAACTCAGCGATTGCGCAGAGACCAAAAACAGGCCCGTGCCGCCCATTTTTTCGGGTGGCACGGGCCTGTTTGCGTTGTGGTGAGGTTAGCCGAGGTAGGCGAAGACCTCTTTTTCGTCGTAAATGTGCAGCAGCTTCTCGTAAACCAGGCGCGAGGCCAAGCCGGCCGCGATTGGAATCACGAACCAGACCAGCAGCGCAATCAGCACGTTCAGCCCGGCGTTAATCGAGGCCAGCGGCCCAACCAGGCCGACCAGCCCGAAACCGGCGCTGGCCGGGGTGCCGAGGACGTTGAAGAGCGCCACCGGGATGCCGGAGATAATCGCGGTGGTCAGAATCGGCAGCAGAATGATCGGGTGGCGGAACAGGTTGGGAATCATCAGCTTCATCGCGCCCAGGCCGACGGCGATCGTGACCCCGGATTTGTTAGTCCGCCAGGAGTGAATGACCAAAACCACGGTGGTCACGGCAACGCCCATCGCAGCCGCACCGGCAGACAGGCCGTTGAGCTGAATGGCCATGCCGATCGCAACGGTGGAAATCGGGGTGATGATCAGCATCGCGAACATGCAGGTGATCAGGATACACATCAACACCGGCTGCAGGGTCGTGAAGGAGTTGATCAGGTTCCCGATCCAGGTCGTGATTTTGGCGACGTAAGGCAGAATCAAAAAGCCGATCCAGCCGGCACCGGCGCCGACCACGATTGGGGACAGCACGATTTTGACCGAGCCGAACTTGTTGCCAATCAAAAGCGTCAGCCCGACGGCCAGTGCAGCGGTGATCATGGTGTTGATCAAGTCACCGGTGCCGGCCGAGACGTAGATGCCGGCCGCCTTGGTGGCCGGGTTGATCGCCGCACCGTTGAACTGCGTGACGCCGGCGCCGACGTAGGCCGCCCCGGCGACAATCGCCATGTCCAAGGGGCCGAGGCCGAACTGCAAGGCGATTAACGCGCCAATCAGAAGTGGGGTCGCACACTGGAACACGACGACCACGTGGGTGAGGGACAGCGCAATCGCGTTTTGGCCGAACAGCTTGAGAATTGCGGCCAAAACGGCGTTGGGGATGAGCCCCACGATGATCCCGGTGGCGGTACCGGCCAGGACCTTGTTGAAGAATTCCTTCGGGGTGAGTGTTGCTTTTTTCACATCAGCCATGGTTTGCCTCCTATTTGGCACCGACGAGCTGTTCCTTGGCGTGGATCAGCTGGGTCAGCAACGCGCAGTACGGCGTGGCGATGCCGTAGCGCTGGCCCTTTTGCCAGACCGCACCATTGATGAAGTCGATTTCGGTCAGCCGGTGGTTCACAATCAGGTCCTGGTACATGGACGGGTAATGCGCGGCGATGGCGGCCGTGAAGGTCTGCGCAATGTGCGTGTAGACCTCGGCCTCGTCCAGTGCGATGCCTTCATGCGCCGCGACCTTGGCGAACTCGCCGATGATGGTCTTCAGCAGCGTCTCGGCCTCTGCGGTGGCGCCGAGCTCGCCGATGTTGCAGTCCAAAAGGCTGCACAGGCTGTTCAACGTGCCGTTAACGCAGGCCTTGCGCCAGATAGCGTACTTGACGTTTTGGCTGTAGCTCGGGTTCAGTCCGGCCGCTTGGAAGGCCGCCACGACGTCTTGGGTGAAGGCCTCGCCGGCCGGTGCGAAGTTTTGCAGCTCGACTTCGCCTTCCCCGAGCAGGGTGACGTGGCCCGGGCCGGTCATGCCGGCGGTCCACATTGTGATGCCCAGAATTAGGTGGTCGGCGGTGACGAAGTCCTGCAAAATGTCCTCGTGACCGATGCCGTTGAGCAGGCACAGGACGTAGGTGTCGGGGCCGATGATCGGTCGCACTGCCTCGAACATCTTGCGAAGCTGGTTGGACTTGGTGAACGCGATGATCAGCTCCGCGGTTTGGCCGAGCTGGTCGATTCCCGCCGGGGAATAAATCGGCAGGTGAGCGACGGTCGGCTGGCCGTTGAAATCGGCCTGCAGCCCGTCCTTGCGAATGGCGTCGATGTTGGCCTGCCAGCCGTCGACCAAGGTGACGTCATTGCCTGCTTGGTGAAGCATCAGCGCGAAGCGGCTACCCATACCACCGGCGCCTAAAATTGTGATCTTCATGTCGTTGCCTCCTAGTTGTGAATAATTGCACATTACGGCTTTAGTATAACGGCCACGCAGGGACACCACAAGAAGACAGGCATGAGAATCGGATGATAAAACGCTTCAACTTATTTACCGGGATGACAAATCGAAATATTTTATTATTTTTATCGAAGGATGAATGGCGGCCGCTCGCCACCGTGGCGGAAGTGCGACGGCGGTTGGCCGGTGACCTGGACGAAGCGTCGCGCCAGGTAGTTGCCGCTGGGGTAGCCAACCTGCCGCGCGATCGCGTCGATGGACTGGTCGGTGCTGGCCAAAAGCGCCAAGGCGTGGGTCAGGCGGATGCGGGTCAGCGCCGCGTCCGGGGTTTCGTGTGCGACTGTTCGCATGCACCGCGCGATGTAGCTCGGCGCGTAGTTCAGCGCGGCCGCCAGCGTCTGGTACGTGATGGCTTGATCAAAGTGGGCCTCGAGGTAGCGCGTGGTCGCCGCGGCCACCCGCTGCGCCGCGGTTTGCGTCGGGGCCACCGCCCGGCTCAGCTCGAGCAGCAGGTCGTGAAAGGTGACCTGGGCGGCCAGTTGCGCCGCGGCGTCGGTGCGAATGGCTAGGTCGATCAACCGCGTCAAAAGCGGGGCGGTCAGGCCCAGTGCCACGGACTGTTGCTGCGGCAGCGTCAGACCGGGCAGCACCGGGTTCAAGGGCGTGGTGGCCGCGGCGGTCACCGGGCCGAATTGCCATCCCGCCGCCGCGCGGCAATGCAGCCAGTAAAAGGCGGTGGTGGTCGTGACCGGCCGCCCGGCATGGCGCCCGACCGGCGGCAGCAACAGCGAGTGGCCGGCCGGCACCGCAACCGCGGTGTCTTCGACGCGCATCAAGAGCTCGCCTTGGCTGACCACCAGCAGATCGAACACGCCGAGGTCACGGCGCGTGGGATGGGCGTGACCGGGGGCGTAGGTGTCGCGCCCGGCAAACAAGAAGATTGGCAAGGTGGGACCGATAAAAGTGATAGCAGGCATGATAATCTCCAGATGGGTCAGATTAGGCAGATTCAGGGCAACATCGGCTAGCGCTTGTGAAACCGCTAACGGCTATGCTGGAACCAGCTTAACACAGCACATCATGCGAAAGAAGGCACAATCACAATGACACAAACAGGGTTCAATGCGGCGATGACCAAGCTACCGCTGGGCGCGATTCGCCCCCGCGGCTGGCTGCTGGATCAGCTCAAAATCCAAGCGGCGGGGCTGACCGGCCAGCTTTACGACCACTGGCCGGACGTCGGGCCGCAAAGCGGTTGGCTCGGTGGTCCGGGTGAAAGCTGGGAACGCGGCCCCTACTACCTGGACGGGCTGCTGCCGCTGGCCTACCTGCTGGACGATGCGGTTTTGATCAAGCGAGCCGAGCGCTTCGTGGACTGGACGCTGGCCAGCCAGCGGCCAAACGGCGACTTCGGGCCGCCGACCAACGACGACTGGTGGCCGCGAATGGTGATGCTCAAGGTGCTGATCCAACACGCAGAGGCCACCGCCGATCCGCGAGTGGTGCCGTTTTTGCAGGCCTATTTTGCCTACCAGCTCAAGGCGTTGCCAACGCGGCCGCTGGAAGGCTGGGGTCAGGCCCGAGGTGGCGAGAATGTGTTGTGCGTCATTTGGCTATACCAACGCACCCAAGATTCCGCGCTACTGGATCTGATTCACCTGCTGCAGGCGCAGACGCTGGACTGGGCGGAGACGTTCACGCATTTTCCGTTCACCCGCTACGTGACGGACTGGGACCACCGCAGCCACGTGGTCAACGTCGCCATGGCGCTGAAGTACCTGGGCCAAGACGCGGTGTTGGGTGACGCGGCCGTCTTTCGTGAGGCGCTGCACCAGGCCATGACCGTGCTCGATCAGTTTCACGGTCAGCTCAACGGCATGTTCACCGGTGACGAGTGGCTGGCCGGCACCGACCCGAGTCAGGGCACCGAGCTTTGCGCCGTGGTCGAGCTGATGTTTTCGCTTGAGAACCTGCTGATGAGCCTGGGTGACGCCGAGTTCGGCGACCGCCTGGAGCTTGTCGCCTACAACGCGCTGCCGGCGGCAATTGCGCCGGACTGGGGCTCGCACCAGTACGATCAGCAGGTCAACCAGGTGATGTGCTCCTACGCCAAGCGCAACTGGACGCAAAACGGGCCGGACGCGAACCTGTTTGGCCTGGAACCCCATTTTGGCTGCTGCACCGCCAACATGCACCAGGGCTGGCCGAAGTTCGTGCAGCACCTGTGGCTGATGTCACAAACCCGCGGCCTGACCGCGATTTCCTACGCGCCGTGCCGCGTGACCACGCCACACCTGAGCGTGACGGTGCAAGGCGATTACCCGTTCAAAAACCGCGTGACGCTGGCCGTGCAAGGCGATGGCACCAGCCAAAAACTCAGCCTGCGCATCCCGGCTTGGGCCAACGCGGTGACGGGGACTCTGGATGGGTCGCCACTACCGCTTGCCGTTCAAGATGGCTACGTGACGCTTGAACGCGCGTGGGGGGAGGCGACGCTGACGCTTGCGTTCGCTACCACCGTGCGGTTCGTTCACCGACCGCAAAACGCCGTCGGGGTGCGGTACGGGGCGTTGCTGTTCGCGCTGCCGATTCAGGCCGCCTGGGTGCCGCACGGCGAACACGACACGCTCAAAGACTGGGAGCTGTGGCCGCAAAGCCGCTGGCAGTACGGCATTGTGCCGCAAAACGCGACGGTCCAGGCGGCCGCGGTGGCGACGCAGCCCTTTGATGCCGCCCAGCCGCCGGTCACCGTGACGGTCGGCGGCCGGGCCATCTTGGACTGGGGCCTGCTCAACGATTCGGCCGCCCAGCCGCCGCTGTCGCCGGTGACCACCGGCGAGCCGCTGGAGGCGCTGACCCTGATTCCGTATGGGGCGGCCAAGCTGCGCATTGCCGAGCTGCCGACCGTGCAGGGCTAAATGCAAACAGGCGCTGACCGCCACCAAGAGCGTTTTGGTGGCGGTTAGCGCCTGTTTGCGTTGGGCGTGGTCACGGCGGTTGGCGGCCTCCGGCTGAGCTCGGCCGGAACCAGGCGCGATCGAGCCGAGCCAATCCCGGTCCAACCGCGACCCACCGGGCTTTCATAAGAGCCTGCACAAGGCGGCGCGACCCGCTATACTGAAGGGGATAGCTAATGAAACCGATTGCGGAGGCACTTTTTATGAAGACACTGTACTTGATCAATCATTCGCACACTGATATCGGCTACACCGCCCGTCAGGAAGACATCGCGGCGTACCACGTCGACTACATTCGCCAGGTGCTGGCGATCATCGCCGACCTCGAGGCCAAGGGTCGCGCCGACGAATTCGTCTGGACTTGTGAAAACTTCTGGCAGGTGCAAAACTTCTGGCACGAGGCGACGCCGGCGGAGCAAACCGCGTTTTTGGCCGGCGTCGAGGCCGGACACATCGACATGTCGCTGAACTACCTCAACATGACCGAGCTGGTCGACGCGACCGCGCTGGATCACAGCCTGGCCCGGGGGCGGCGGTTCGCCAAACAACTGCGGCGGAAGCTGGATTCGGCCATGACGGCGGATGTGAACGGCTTCGCATGGGCCTACGCAGATAAACTGCTGAACAATGGCATCGAGAACCTGTTCACCTGCATCCACGGCCACCACGGCCTGTACCCGCTGTTCAAGAACCAGACGGCCTTTTGGTGGGAGACCCAAGACGGGCGGCGGCTTCTGGTGTGGAACGGTGAGCATTACCAGATCGGCAACGAGCTGGGCATGATGCCCGACGCGCCAGGCAGCTACTCGATCAAGGACCAGTTCGCCGCCGCCCCGGACAGCGAGTGGCGTGAAGTGGCACACACGCGCATCAACAAGTACTTTGATGCACTTGCCCAGGAAGGCTACCCGTACGACTTTGCCCCGGTGATGATTTCGGGGATGTCGACGGACAACGCCGGCCCCAACGAGGCGGTGGTCGACCGCATCGCCGAGTGGAACGCGCAATACGGCTCGGAGATTCAGGTCAAAATGATTGGCGTCACCGGATTCTTTGCGATGCTGCGTGAGCAGACGGCGGTTGCCGACCTGCCGGCCTACCGCGGCGATTGGAACGACTGGTGGGCCGACGGGGTCGGCTCGACCCCCGGCGCCACCAAGATTTACCGCGCCGCCCAGCGCCAGTACCAGCTGGCCGAGCGGCTGGCCCCGGCCGCTGACGCGACGGCCGCGGCTGAGACTCAGGCCGCCGCTACCGAAGCCGAGGCGGCCCCAACCCAGGCGACCGCCACCGGCGCTTCCGCAACGCAGACTCCGGCCACCGGCGCGACGGCCTTGCCCGACCCGGCCGCCCTGGCAACGGCTGAAAGCCAGCTGATGCTTTTTGCCGAACACACCTGGGGTTACCACTCCTCCGTGTCCGAGCCTTGGGCGACGATGGTCAACGAGCTCGAGTACCGCAAGGCCAATTACGCCGTGACCGCCGGCATGACGGTCAACACCTACCTGAACAAGCTGACCGCCGCCCGATTCGGCCGCGTCTGGCCGCGGGTTGCGCGAAGCAAGACCTACAAGGTGGTCAACCCGCACGACCGCGACGTCACGGCGCCGGTCACGTTGGCCCTGGCCTACTGGGAGACGCTGGGCGGCAAGCGCCTGAGTGCCGCGGATGTGCCGTACATTGAGGCTTACGACCTCGCCACCGGGACGGTTTACCCCCGGCAGGTGACGCCGGCCGCCTCCGATTACGAGGTCGAGGTCGTGGTGAGCCTGGCGCCGCACGAGGAAAAGCGGCTCGGGCTGCGGTTGGGTGATGTGAATCACGAAACAGCCGACTACCATTACGTCAACTTCGTGCAAGGCGCCGAAGGGGTGCAAGACATCGCCTACCCCGGCAAGCCCAACGAGCTGACGATTGCGACCGATGATTTTCTCTGCCTGCTCGATGAGACCCGCGGCATCAAGACGCTGATCGACAAGGCGACCGGCAAGAACCTGCTGCGGGAGGCGGAGGCGCCGCTGTTTGCCGGGATTTACGAGGTCACCCCGGTCAAAACCGACCCGTGCCAGGAACGCCGCCGCATGGGCCGCAACCGCAAGGGCAAAGGGGTGCAGCGCGATTTTGCCCGGCTGACGGACATTCGCAACGTCGCAGACGGCGCCGTGTTCAAGACCATCGCGCTGGATTACGCGCTGGCCGGCACCCAGCTGTACAGCGTCCAGCTCAAGTTTTACAAGCACCTGCCGAAGATTGAGGCGACGGTTCGCGTTCAGAAAACCAACGAGTGGGCACCGGAGAATCTGTACGTCTCGCTGCCGTTGGCGGCGCAAGGCGACCTGTACGCCGAAAAAGGCGACCGCCTGTTCCGCCCGGCGATCGACCAGTTGCCCGGCACCAACACCGACTTTTTCCTGCTCAATTCCGGACTGCTGTACCGGCAGCCAAGCGGCCACATGCTGGGCCTGTGCCTGAAGGATACGCCGCTGGTCACGCTCGGCGACCTCGATCCGCACCTGATTCAGTTGGCCGGGCCGCAGACGGCAAAGAAAAACCAGGCGCCGCTATACGCCTGGGTGATGAACAACTTCTGGGAAACGAATTTCAAGGTCGACCTGTCCGGCTTCTACGAGTTCGGCTTCGACCTGTTCACGCAGTCACGCACCGAGTCGCTGGCGGATGCCCACGCGGCACTGGTGGCCGAAAACCTCGGCGTGGTGACCTTAATCACGAACGAAGACTAGCCGGGTTCGCCGCTAAGTGTGGCCTCGCCGCTGCGATCGGGTCGAACCGTCGTGCCTGGGTGCCAGCCGCCCTCGCTCACCGCGTCACGGCGGTGGCCGCAACCGGTCGCACCGGCGCCGCGCGGCCTCAGTGCGTGAAGTCCAGCACGAAGCGGTAGCGGTCGGCGGCGTAGTAGCAGTCGCTGTACTCGCGGTAGTCGGCGTCGGTTGCGGCCACTAGGCGTTCGCGGCGTAAAAGCGGCGTGGCCTTTTGCCCGGCAAAGGCGTCGGTGCCGCCGGGAACGGCGGTGATCACTTCGCGCTGCACCACCGGTTCGATGCCGTGCCGGGCGAGAAAATCATAAAAAGACTTCTTGGTCTGAATGAAACGGCTGATATCGGCGGTGGCCAGTGCCGGCGCCACGAAGTAGGTCTTAAACACGGCAACGAGCCCCTCGTTGTCAAACACGCGCCGCGACAAAAGGGTGACTGGGGCCCCCAGCGGCAGTGCGAGCATCTCGGCACAGCGCAGGTCGGCCAGGACGCGCGTCAGGTCGGCCCGTTGCTGCTTGTGGTTCTCGAACACCTCGTCGATGGCCAGCTGCTGCGGTCGAATCAGCGTCTGGTTCGGCGCCGGTTGGGTCCGGGCGTTGGCCACCCGCGGTGCGTGGCCCGGCACCTTGGTCAAAAGCTGTTCCTGAAGCAGCGCGGCGATCGCCTTGCGAATCGTGATGCGACTGACCGCATACCGCGCCGCCAGCGCCTCCTCCGTTGGCAGGGCAGAACGCTCCGGCCAGGTGCCGCTTGCGATTTGGCGGCGAAAATCGGCGGCGACCTGCTGATACAGCGGCATATTGGCATTGAGCTCAGGCATCGCATTTCCCCCTGTGATTTTGTTACTTTCATCATAACGATTTGCGATTTCAAACACAAAGGAGAGTTTACCATGACGTTCACAATCGACGTTTTGCATTACTCACACACCGATGTCGGCTACACGGACACGCAGGAGAAAATGCGGGCCCACCACATCGGCTTCATCAAGGAGGTCCTGGACTTGGTCGCCCAGGAGCCACGCTTCAAGTGGAACTGCGAGACCTACTGGCCGGTCGAGCAGTTTTTGAAGGAGGCGACGCCACAGGAGCAGGCGGCCTTCGTCAAGGCGGTGCAGGCCGGCAACATTGGCCTGTCCGGCAGCTACCTGAACCTGACGGAGCTGGTGTCGGCGCAGGTGTTTGATGAGGTGATGGCCAAGACCCGCCGCCAGCGTAACGCGTTGCACATTCCGGCCAAAAGCGCGTTGACCTCGGACATCAATGGCTACTCCTGGGGTCTGGTGGAAGGCCTGACCAAGGCCGGTATCACCAACCTGATGTCGTGCCTGCACACCCACCACGGCTACCACCCGCTGCGCAAGCAGGCACCGTTTTGGTGGGAAGGCGCCAGCGGCCAGCGCATTCTGGCGTGGAACGGCGAGCATTATAACCTGGGCAATGAGCTGGGTATTTCCGAGGCGGCGACCTTCGAGTACACCCTCCAAGACGGCCTGAACGACACCAAGCTGTCGCTGTTCGACCGCTCGTGCGAACGCATTCAAAATTACGTGCAGACGCTCACGGATCAGGGTTACGCCTACGATTTTGTCCCGATCAGCCTCAGCGGGTTGATGACCGATAATTCGCCGGCGACGCTGAAGATTCTGCACTTCATCGACCGCTACAACGCACTCGGCGGCGACATTCAGTTGCGCATGGTCACACTTGATGAGTTCTTTGACCAGGTGCGAGCAAGCGCCGTGCCGATTCCCACCTACCGCGGCGATTGGACCGACTGGTGGGCCGATGGCATCGGCTCCACGCCGGCCGACGTGATCCAGTACCGCCATGCGGCCCGGGATTACGCGGTGGCCGAAAAGCTCGATCCCAAGCACGAGCTGGCGCCGCAGGACTGGTACGATACGGCCCGAGACAACCTGATGTTTTACGCCGAACACACCTGGGGTTACTCCAGCTCAATCACCGAGCCCTTCCACCCGCAGGTTAACAACCTCGACCAGTGGAAGCGGCTGTATGCGCTGAAGGCCGCCGAGGCGGCGACCAAAATTCGCGAACGCATTCAGCAGCAGCACGGCGAAACGCCGCTGTCCTTGAGCAAGGAAATCACGTTTCGGGCCGTGAACCCGCACGATTTTCCGATTCGGACCATGCTCAAGCAGGACCTGGAGGTGTGGTTCGGCCACGAACATTTCGAGGTGATCGACCAGGCGACCGGCCAGCCCGTGCCGTTCCAGATCAGCCACTACTCGCGCGGCTACGAGCTGTGCATCTGGTTGGACCTGGCGGCTCGTGAAGAGAAGCACTTCGCATTACGCGAGGTGCCGGCACCGCGGCCGTTTTCGGCCGGGATGCGCCAGCCCATCGGCCTGGACGGCGTCGACGATCTGGCCTGGCGTCGGGAGGCTGAGCTGGCCGCCGGCGGCACCGCCACGATTGATGGTTTGGAGAACGATTTTTACAAAATCAGTTGGCAACCCGGCGCCGGCATCACGCACTGGCTGGACAAAAAAACCGGTGCGGATCGCCTGAAGCCCGGCGAGCTGGGGGCGTTCACGCCGGTCTACGAGGTGACGCCGCTTGAGCTGGGCGACAACTACCAGTCGGTGCGGCGCAACCTCGGCCGCAACCGCAAGGCCTTTCGCACCCAGCGAGCGGTCGGGCAGCTGAGCGACGTGAAGGTGCTGGAGAACGGGCCACTTTACACGCGGGTGCAGCTGAGTTACCAGCTGGCCGCGGGGATGCAGGACTGCGCCGTGATTCTGACCGCCTACAAGCTGAGCCCTAAGGTCGACGTCGACGTGCGGTTCCACAAGCTCAGCGAATGGCGGCCGGAGAACGTCTACCTGGCGCTGCCGTTCACGTCCTCACAAGTCGCGCTGGACAAAACCGACGCGATCGTGCGGCCGCGCATCGACCAGCTGCCGGGAACCTGCATCGATTTTTACGCGACGCAAAACGGCGTGGTCTTTGAAGGCCAAGACGACTGGGTGGTGGCGAGCCAAGACGCCCCGCTGGTGACGATGGGCGACTTGGCCGCTCACCCGATTCGGCTGATGGGCGAAGGGGCCAGCAACACGGATCCCGTCTACTCGTGGCTGATGAACAACTTCTGGGAGACCAACTTCAAGGCCGATCTCGGTGGCTTCTACCAGTTCCATTACAGTGTGCAGCCCTTCGCAAAATCCACGCTTGCGCAGGCCTTCACGCAGGCAGCGGCGCTGAACCAGGACGTGTGGACCTTCTATCGCTTCGAGAAAGGGGCAGGGCATGACTTACGATAAATTCCCGGCGCAGCAAGTGCCGGGCTTCACGGCGGTGGCCGGTTGGCCGGCCGTCCTGGCACGGCTGCAGGCGCTGATCGCCGCCGCAGCCACGGGTGCGACCGCCGCCGGTTCGACCGCGGCGGATGGCGACCAGGTGGATGGCGACCAGGTGGATGGCGACCAGGCGGCTGGCGTCACCGCCGCCGCGGCCAGCGCCAGCGGTCACGTGGTCGTGGCCGTGGAGTGCTACCCCGGCGTTCGCCAGACCGAGCTGGCCGCGGCGTTGGCCAGCCTCGACGTCGAGCTGGTGGCGAGTGAAGAAAGCTGCATCAGCGACGCGGCCTATCAGCAGCTGATTGCGCCGTTTCTCACAGATGACCGCGTGTTTGGCATCATGAACACGCTGACGCTGCAGGACGTATACGATCCGGCCAAAACCGCGGCGATGCGGCAGGCCATCCAGACCAGCACCGCCCCCGTCACCGTGGTTTACGGTGTCGGTGCCAGCCTCGTGTGTGATTACTCGGTGCTGGTTTACTGCGATTTGCCGCGCTGGGAAGCCCAGCTGCGCTATGAGGCCGGCAGCCCGAACTGGAAGTCGGCCAACGGTGCCGGCGACCAGCTGCGCAAGGTCAAGCAGGGGTACTTCGTTGAGTGGCGCATGGCCGACCGGCAAAAGGCCATGCTGCTGTCGCACCTCGATGCCGTAATCGATACCACAATCGCTGACGCACCGCGCCTGGTTGCCGGTGCTGGGTTGCGAGCCGGCCTGCATCAGCTGGCGCAGACCCCGTTTCGGCTCAAGCCGTACTTCGCGCCTGGCGTCTGGGGCGGCCAGTGGATGCGCGAGCAATTTGACCTGCCTGGTGATGTGCCGAACTACGCATGGGCCTTCGACGGGGTGCCGGAGGAGAACAGCCTACTTTTGACCTTCGGCGACGTCACGCTGGAGCTGCCGGCGATGGACCTGGTTTTGAGCCAGGCCGAGCGGCTGCTGGGGACGCGGGTTTACAGCCGTTTTGGCGCCGAGTTCCCGATTCGCTTTGATTTTCTCGACACCATGGGCGGCCAGAACCTGTCGCTGCAGGTTCACCCGACCACGCAGTACATCAGGGACCACTACGGCATGCCCTACACGCAGGACGAAAGCTACTACATCATGGCCGCCAAGCCCGGCGCCGAAGTTTACTTGGGTGTGAAAAATACCACAGACCCGGCCGCCATGATCAACGCCTTGCAAGCCGCCGACGCCGGGGCCGCGCCCTTTGACGCCGACCGCTACGTCGCCAAGTGGCCGGTGCAGCCGCACGACCACTTCCTGATTCCCGCCGGCACGGTTCACTGCTCCGGCAAAGACACCGTGGTGCTTGAAATCAGCGCCACACCGTACCTGTTCACCTTCAAGCTCTGGGACTGGGGCCGCCTGGGCCTGGACGGTCGGCCGCGGCCGGTTCACATCGAAGACGGCGAGCAGGTGATCGCCTGGAACCGGCGTGAGGCCTACGTCAATGCGAACCTGATCAATCAGGTTCGGGTTGAGCAAGACACGCCGAATGTGAAAAAGGAAACCACCGGCCTGGCAACCCAGGAGTTCATCCAAACCACGCGCTACTGGCTCAAGACCCGTGCCGGGGCGGTGGTGGCGGCCAACGGCAGCGTCCACATGGCCAACGTCGTCGAAGGCACCGGGGCCATCGTGTCGTCGCCAAGCGACGCCTTTGCGCCGTACCAGGTGCATTACGGCGAGACCTTCATCGTTCCGGCCGCCGCCGGCGATTTTCGCCTGACGCCGCTGGACGAGACCTGCGCGGTGCTGGTCGCCACGGTGCGGCCGTGAGCGGGTGCGGCGACGCTGCGGTCGCTTGCGTGGGCCCGGGCGGCCCAGCCGCGGCCGCCTGGGTTTGTCAAAAGCACCACGACGCGAGCGCTGCTGCTTGAGAAGGAGGAAACATGCCAGATCAATTACTGCTGGATGTCGGCGGCACCGAGATCAAGGCCACCCGGGTGACGGCCGCCGGTCAGCCGGTGGGGCCGGCCAGGCACTACCCGGCCAAGGCCACCGAGGCGGCGGCGACCATTGTGGCCAATTTTGTCGACATCATCACCGCGGCCGCGGCGGGAGACGCGCTGGCCGGCGTCGGCTTCGCCTTTCCCGGGCCCTTCGATTACGCAGGCGGCGTCAGCCTGATGCGGGGCCTTGGTAAGTACGACGCGCTGTACGGCATGCCGCTGACGCCGGCGATTCAACACGCCGCGGCCCGAACCCTGCCGTGGCTCACCCACGCGCGGTTCGCCTACATTCACGACATCGCCGCGTTTGGGCTGGGGGAAACGCGCGGCGGTGTGGCGCGAGACTGCGACCGCTTCATGTGCCTGGCCATCGGTACCGGCGCCGGCTCGGCTTTTGTGGCCGATCGGCGGCTGGTGACCACCGGCGTTGGGGTGCCGCCGCACGGCTGGCTGTACGACACCCCATTTCGTACCGGCATCATCGATGATTACGTGTCGGCGCGAGGGCTGACGCGGCTGGCCAAGTGCCACACCGGCGTGGCCTACAGCGGGGCCCAGCTCGCGGCGCTGGCGGCGGCCGGCGACACAGCGGCCCAGGCGACTTTTGACGCGTTCGGTCAGGTGGTGGCCCAGGCCGTGGCGCCGTTTGTGAAGAATTTTTCACCACAAGCACTGGTCCTCGGCGGTCAGATTGCCAAGAGCTTCACCTACTTCGGCCAGCCACTGACGACTGCGCTGGCGGCGCATCGCGTCGCTTGCCTGGTCGAGCCGGACTTCGAGGCGGTGGTCAACGCCGGCATCTGGGCTAGACTTAACCAAAACTGAAGCCACCGCCTCACCCCCAGCTGGTAAACTGGCAGGGAGGAGGTGAGCAAGGATGAAACGTTACCTAGGACCGCTGATCCTGGCGCTGGCGGGTATCGCGCTGCCGCTGATCGGGGCGCAGTTCTCCTACGTGGCCAAAAACGGGATGGTGCATGAGCCGTTCTTCTTCACCGTGCCGCTGGGTGAGGCGATGCTTGCGGCCGCGGTGGTTTGGGCGGTGGTGACGGCGTGGCGCCGACGCCGCAGTAAGTAAACAATGCCTAGTGATTCACCACTCAAAAACGGGCGAACGCCGCGGTCAACCGACCACGCGCGTTCGCCCGTTTTATCGTCTATTACTTGCTCAGCGTCATGTGCAGCGCCTGCTGGCCGGTCAGCGCGGCCGTTCGCGCGTCCGGCTGGCCGAAGCCGACGGACACGTCGTAGTCGGTGCCAGGCTGCACGGCGTTGCCTTGGGCATCGACCACGCACAGCGCGGCCGACGCCACGGTCAGCATCACCCGCTGCGTCTGCATCGGCGCCACGGTGACGCGCTGGAAAGCGGCGAGGCGGGGATGCGGGGTCGCGTCCGGATGGTTGGCCCGGATGTAGACCTGCACCACTTCGATCACCGGATACGGCTCCGGATTGTGAACCTGGACCGTCACGGCCGCCTCGCGGTTTGCGGTCAGCCAACGCACGGCGGCGTCTGCCAGCGTCATGCGCCCGTAAGTGAGGCCGTAGCCGAACGGGAACAGCGCGGGTTGGGGCATGTAGCGGTAAGTTCGCTGGGTCATGGCGTAGTCCGTGAAGTCGGGCAGCTCGGCCGTGCTTTGGTAAAACGTGATCGGCAGCTTACCGGTAGGGCTTTGGCGGCCCAACAGCACGTCGGCGACGGCTTGGCCGCCCAAGGCCCCCGGGTACCAGACGTCGAGAATGGCGGTCAGGCTGGGGTGCGTCTCCAGGCCGCCGAGCGTGACGGCCGAGCCGGCCGTCAGGATCAGCACCACCGGCTTGCCGACCGCAAGCAGTTGCTCGAGCAACTGCTGCTGCCGCCCGGGCAGCGCCAGGTCACGCCGGTCGCCGGCCGCCTCGGCGTTGCCGGCGTCGCCTTGCTCACCTTCGATGGTTGCGTCCATGCCCAGGCACGCAATCGTGAGGTCGCTGTGTTCCGCCGCGCTGATGGCCTCGGCCAGGCGGTCGTCCGGCTCGGCCAAAGGCTCGGTGCGGTCCAAAAACAGGTGGCACCCTTCGGCGTAGTTGAGCCGGATGTCTGCCGGCAGGGCCTGGCGCAGCCCGGCCAAAATGGTGGTGCGGTTGGACGCGGTCCCGTTGTAGTTGCCCTCAAGGACCCGGGTGCTGTCCGCGGTTGGCCCGACGACGGCCACGCTGGTTAAGGTTGCCGGCGAAAGCGGCAGCTGCCCCGCGTTTTTCAGCAGCACGAAGCTCTTGGCCGCGGCCTCTTGCGCCAAGGCGTGGTGAGCGGGGGTGTCGTTGGCCGTGTAGTCAATCTTGGCGTAGGGGTCGTCCGAAGCAAACAGGCCCAGCCGCATCCGCGTGGTCAAAACCCGCACCGCGGCCTGAGTAATCGTGGCCTGTTCGACTAGTCCGTCGGCCAGCGCCTGGGAGAGCGCCGGCGCCAGGTGGCCGGCGCAGAGATCGCACCCCGCCTGTAGCGCCTGGGCGATGCTTTGGGCGTCGCTTGACGTGTAGTGATGCGTCGCACAAACATCCTCTTCGGCACCGAAGTCGGAGACGACGTGGCCGTCAAAGCCCCATTTTTGGCGCAGGGTCTCGGTCAAAAGCGTGGCGTTGACCGGCGCCGGCACCCCGTCGACTGCGTTGTAGGCCGCCATCACGCTTTCGACGTGGCCGGCCTGCACCGCTGCCTTGAAGGCCGGCAGGTAGGTTTCGGTCAGGTCCTTGGGCGTCGGTCGCGCGTCGAACTCGTGGCGCAGCGCCTCGGGGCCGCTGTGAACGGCGAAGTGCTTGGCACAGGCGGCGACGCGCAGGTACGGGCCGTTACCCTGCAGGCCGTGGATGTAAGCGACCGCGTTGGTGGCCGTCAGGTAGGGGTCCTCGCCGTAAGTCTCGTGGCCGCGGCCCCAGCGTGGGTCGCGGAAAATGTTGACGTTGGGCGACCATACCGTCAGCCCCTTGTAAATCCCGAAGTCGCCGTGAGCCACGGCGTCGTTGTGCTTGGCGCGAACCTCCGTGCCGACGGCGGTGCCGATTTTTTCCAGCGTCGCAGGGTCGAACATCGCCGAAAGTCCAATCGCCTGGGGGAAAACGGTCGCGGTGCCGGCTCGAGCGACGCCGTGCAGCGCCTCGCTCCAGTAATTGAAGGCCGGCAGGTGCAGCCGCGGAATCGCCGGGGCGTCGTATTCGAGCTGCGCAATCATTTCGGCCGGGGTCATCTGGGCCACCAGCGCCTGCGCCTTTTGCCGTGCTTGAGCATCTGAAATCATGAGTGCCTCCTTAGGCAAGCTTTCATTAGAGCAAAAGCCAAGTAGATTGGCAGAACTAGGGTCTACTGTTTGACGCGTCAGTGTCGACACGGATGACCTACGACCGCGGGGCTCCGGTCGTGTCGCCAACAACCAGGTCGACATCGACTAATTGGCGGTAGCGCTTGTCATGATTGGCCATCGCCTCTTTAAGTGTTGTAACGGCAGCCTGGCTAAGTGCCTTCTCGCGTTGATGAATGTGCGTGAAGCGTGGCGTTTGCTCCAAGTAGTAGTCCGGTGAGTCAAAGCATGCGATGGAGAAGTCGTCAGGCACACGGTAGCCAAGGTCCGTGAGGCACATGTACAAGAAGGTAGCCGGATAATACTCGGCGATGAAAAATGCCGTCACGTTAGGATTGGTTGCGATGAATGCACGTAGTTTCGGCCGGAACTGGCGCTTTTTTTCGGCGATGTCGGTCGGATCTTTAAAGTCAAAGGCTGGCAGGGTCAGGGTGCCACCGAGATAATTGGTGTTGGTGTCATCCGTGTAGTTGGACAGGTACAACTGGGCGGTCAGCACACGGTCCCGCAGCGACGAGTCGTTGCCAACTTCGCCCTGCGCCACGGCAATTGTTCGGTGCCCAATATTGATTAGGTGGTCTAAGAGTAGCCGCGTTGCCGCCTTGTTGTCGGTTGAAACGAAGTTGGCGTTGGCGTCTTGGACGTACCGGTCCAACAACACCACCGGAAAGTCGCTGAGAATCATCTTCAAAATCTCGGAACTGATGAATTTCCCGGGGACGGGCCAGATAATCAGGCCGTCGACCGGGTACTCTTTGCATTCACGGATAATCTGCGCTTCACGGTACTGATCGTCTCTTGTACCCATGTAAAAAAGGCGCAGGTCATTGTCCTGAGCGATTTGTGATGTCTCAAAAAGTAGGTGGGTCCCAAAGCAAGGGGTGATTTCGGGAAGCACGACGCCAATCACGCTGTGGTGGGTAATTGGCGCGGTGCCGTCGGAATCCTCACCGGCGGTTTTGACGAAGGTACCGCGACCGGCGAAACGCTCGATCAGGCCCTCGCCTTCCAGCGCGTCCAGGCTCTTGCGGGCGGTGACGCGGGAAACCGAGAAGCGGTCGACCAGCTCTTTTTCCGTCGGCAGCTGGTCGCCGGGACGGTAGGTGCCGTCTCTAATCTGGGACTTGAGCTGGTCGGCGATGGTGACGTAAATCGGGTCTTTCTTTGGCATTGGCTATCCCTCACGTAGGAATTTGAATTGGTTGGTGCGGTACGATGGCGCGGCCGCGAACGGCACGGCACAGGAAGGCTCACTGGTCTACCCAGCACTTGGGTGGCCTTTCAGGGAGCTCGCATACATTATAACAAATAATACAAACGGTTCAATGGTATTTTGTGAAAGTTGCAGATGAAAACAGGCACCATTTTGGCACAACTGCTCGAAACGCCAGTGTAACAGGGATTGTAACCTGCAACCGAGCTTGGAACATGTCACGAGCCTGGAACGGAACGAGGGGTATGAGGTGACTTCGTAAAATTATTTTACCAACCTAACCGGCACCGGTACGCGTCTGGAGACGGCTAATTGGCGCCGCTGCCAGGCCCGAAGCAAAAGATTGTTACTCGAACGGTATGGTTGGGCGACACAAACAAACGACGTGTTGAAATGTTACAAATATACAGACAATGTAGACGACCTTTAAATATTGTGGTATCTTACGAGCGAAGGTGTTTGAGAGCGCTTCACATCCGAACGCACGGCGTTTGGTATAGACTGTTCGGCGCGATGCCGCGCTCAATCCTTTGGGACCTAATGCCATTATTTTGAAGGGAGCGAAACTTCTTGGACAACTTGGCGATGCGACGTCACAGATCCTATTCGATTAACCCATTTGTTCAAAGCATTTTCACCGCCGACCCGTCGGCGCATGTGTGGAACGATGGCCGGCTGTACGTCTACCCGTCCCGCGATATCGATCCGGCGCAGGGCTGCGACTTCATGGATAAGTACCACGCGTTTTCGACCACGGACATGGTCAACTGGCGCGACGAGGGTGAGCTGTTCGACTCATCCAAGTCGCCTTGGGGCCGGCCCAGCGGCGGCTTCATGTGGGCGCCGGACTGCGCCTACCGAAACGGCTACTACTACTTCTTCTACCCGCACCCAAGCGAAGAGGCCTGGAACGACTCGTGGAAAATCGGCGTGGCCCGTAGCACGAGCCCGACGCAAGGGTTCGAAGACCTTGGCTACATCGAAGGGGTCGGCGGCTTTGCGATGATCGACCCGGCCGTGTTCGTCGATGACGATAACACCCCGTACTTCTACTACGGCGGCGGCGGCCACTGCATGGCGGCGGTGTTGAACGACGACATGCACTCGCTCAAGACCCCGCTGGTGCCGATGGAAGGGCTCGGCGACTTCCACGAGGCGTCATGGACGTTCAAGCGCAACGGCATCTACTACCTGACCTACTCGGACAACCACTCGGGCAACAACCACCTGTGCTACGCGATGAGTGACAAGCCGCTGGGGCCGTGGCAGGCGATGGGGCCGTACCTGGCACCGACCAACTGCGAGACCAGCCACGGCTCGGTGGTCGAGTACAAGGGCCAGTGGTACGCGTTTTACCACTCCGATGACCTGTCGCAGGAAGGCGTTCTGCGCTCCATCTGCGTCGATCCGGTTGAGTTCAACGAAGACGGCACGATGCGCCTGGTGGTGCAAAGCCGCAACGGCCGGCTGCCGCTGGCGGATGCCGCGCCGACGCCGCTCGGCCAGCTGCAGGCTTACGGGCTCAACGAAGCCAAGCTGACCGGTGTGGCGACCCGCCCGTTTGCTGGCAACTATGAAGACCTGGCCACCGAGCCGATCGAACGCGCCGAACAGGTTGTGACCTTTGACGCCGTGGATGGGTTTGCCACCGGCCGCGTCAACCTCGGCTTCCACTACGCGACGCCGGCCAAGCTGGCCAAGCTGCAGCTGTTTGTGAACGGCAAGTTCGAGACGCTTTTGAACCTGCCGTTCTCCGGGGCCCTCGATAACTTCGACGGCTTCTCGAACTACACGATCACGATTCGCCCAGGGAAGGTGAACCAGATCAGCATCAAGGGGTATGAAGGCACGTTTGCTTTAGAGGCTTTATCGGTAGAAGACTACGGTGAATAAAGGGGAAAACATAATGATCAAAAGTAAGAAGCTTTGGTTCATTTCCGCGGCGATCCTTTCGAGCTTGATCTTAGTGGGTTGCGGTGGCAGCAAGTCCAAGGAAAGCAGCGGCAAGGACGCGGCTTACCACATCGTGCGGCGCGGGTTCCAGGACGTGCGGCCGGATGCCAACAAGCTGTGGATGTGGAAGGAGCGTTACAAGCAGTCCGGGGTGAAGGTTGATTTTGAAGAAATCACCGACGCTTCGCTGGCCGACAAGAAGAACGTGCTTTTGGCCTCCAAGGACCAGCCGGACGCCTACTACGGCATGAACTTCTCCAACACGGAGCTGGCCAAGTACGGTGGCCAGGGCCTGTTCATCCCGCTGGAAAAGCTGATCAAAAAAGACGCGCCGAACCTGCAGAAGCTGTTCGACAAGTACCCGGACATCAAGGCGGCGCTGACGCAGCCCGATGGCCACATCTACGCGATGCCTTACCTGAACCTGGAAGACAACACGAAGAAGATTTACTTCAATAAAAAGTGGATGGACAAGCTGGGCCTGAAAGCGCCGACTAACCTGAAGGAATTCAAGACGGTTCTGAAGGATTTTGTTACCAAGGACCCGAACGGCAATGGCAAAAAAGACGAGCAGGGCTGGTACAACGACACGACCAACAGCTTCTCCAACACGCTGGATCGCCAGATCATGGGCGCTTACGGCCTGACCAACGCCGGCGACTTCTCCACCTCCGCGCTGTTTTACCTGAGCAACAACGGCAAGAAGGTCAAGATGACCGTCACCGACCCGAAGTACAAGGAAGTGCTGAAGTACGAGCGTGACCTGTACAAGGAAGGCCTGATCAACCAGCAGACCTTCGGCAACGTAACGAAGGAAAAGTGGCTGGCCGACGGCACCGATGGCATCGTTGGCGCCTACACCGAGTCCGGCCCGGCGCAATTCGGTGCCAAGTCCACCGATTACGTCGGCATTACCGGGCTGAAGGGCCCTGCCGGCGACAAGTCCACTGCGGTTTACTACCCGATGGTGGCCGGCCCATCGGCCTTCATGGTCACCAGTGTCTGCAAGAACCCGGCCAAGTTGGTCAAGTGGATGGACTACATGTACGGTGAAAAGGGCATTATCCTCGGTGCCTTCGGTAAGAAGGGCGTCACCTACAACGTTGAAAACGGCAAGATTGTTTACGACAAGAAGATTCTGGATTACAAGGACGGCATTCAGCTGGGTGCCTTCCAGTGGGTCGACAACGTCTACGGCGGCGGTTACCCATACGTTGAACCAACGTTCCAGCAAGTGGCTAACGCACGTAAGATGACGCTGGATCAGTACTGGCAGTGGGCGAGCCCGGAAACGCACTCTCACAAGTTCATCGGCAAGCTGGTCGGCGACCTGCCAACGACTCAGGAAGAGGCGGATACCGTGACGCCGATCATGAACGATATTGGCAAGTACGTCACCCAGGCCCGTGTTGATTTTGTCACCGGCAAGACCGACATCGACTCCGGTTGGGATGCCTACGTCAAGCAGATCAAGAAGCTTGGTGCGGACAAGTATATGAAGATTAAGCAGACTCAGTACGATCGCTACATGAAGGCGCGTTAATTTCCATATCGAGCAGGAGGCGGAACGGTTCATGGTCACCATGGGGCGTTTCGCCTTCGCTTATCCGCCGCGTAGTCATTCCCAAATCGAAAAGGAGTCAAAGACATGACGAACACCAATACCAAAAGACGGCTGATGCCGCGGTTCAAACACCCGTGGCTGTACATCATGCTGATTCTGCCGGTCATCTACTTCCTGATTTTCTGTTACGGTCCAATGTACGGAATCGTGATCGCGTTCAAGAACTACTCACCGGTACTCGGGGTCTTCAAGAGCCCCTGGGTCGGCATGGCGCAGTTCACCCGCTACTTCCAGTCCAACTACTTCATGGAAACGCTGATCAACACCCTGCGGCTCAGCCTGTACAGCCTAGTGGTCGGCATTCCGCTGCCGATCATCTTGGCGGTGATGTTCAACGAGCTGAAAAACAAGCGGTTCAAGGCCATCAGCCAAACCATTTCTTACGTGCCAAACTTCATCTCCGTCGTCGTTGTCGTGGGGATGGTGCTGTTCTTCACCTCCCCGGTCGACGGGGTGTTCAACACCGTTTTGAGCTTCTTCCACATGCACAAAGTCGACTTCATGGGCTCGACCAGCATCTTCCCGCATGTGTACGTCTGGTCCGGCGTCTGGCAAGGGGTCGGTTGGGGGACCCTGATTTACACCGCGGCCATGTCCGGCATTCCCCAAGACCAGTACGAGGCGGCTTACCTCGATGGCGCGACCAAGATGCAGACCATCTGGCACATCACGCTGCCTTCGATCAAGCCGACCATCGTAATCAACTCGATCCTGGCCGCCGGCGGGGTGCTTGGCGCCGACTTCCAGAAGATCCTGCTGATGCAAAACGACATGAACCTGCCGGTGTCGGAAGTGATTTCGACCTATGTTTACAAGTTGGGGGTCGTCGGTTCGGACTTCAGCTTCTCAACCGCGATTGGGTTGTTCAACAACATTGTCAACTTCGTCGTGCTGATTGCCGTCAACCAGATTGCCAAGAAGGTAGGTGACACGAGCTTATGGTAAACCTGAAAGTAAAAGCCGAGACCAGGGCCGATCGCACCTTCGATGTGGTGAACGTGATCCTGGTCGCCATCATCACACTGCTTCTGCTCTACCCGCTGTGGTTCGTGGTCATGGCCTCGTTCAGTAACCCCCGGGAGATTTTCAAGACGCCCTTGCTGCTGGTGCCGCAGGGCTTCAACCTCGAAGGGTACAAGATGATTTTCACCAACAAGGACATCTGGACCGGGATGCGCAACTCGGTGATCTACACCGTGCTGGGGACCTTGGTCAACCTGGTGATGACCACGCTGGCCGCCTACCCGCTGTCGCGGCGCGAGCTGAAGGGGAAGGGGCCACTGACCTTCTTCTTTACCTTCACCATGTTCTTCTCCGGTGGCCTGATTCCTTCCTACTTGCTCAACCAGATGCTGGGCATCGTCAACACGGTGTGGGTGATGGTCATTCCAGGCGCCATCAGCGTCTACAACATGATCATCATGCGGACTTACTTCGTCCAGAGCATTCCCACCGAGCTTGAGGAAAGTGCCTACCTGGACGGCGCGTCGGACATGCAGCTGTTGATCAAAATCGTGCTGCCGCTGTCGACGCCGATCATCGCCGTCATGACGATGTTCTACGGGCTGGGTCGCTGGAACAGTTACTTCGATGCGATGATCTACCTGTCCAACCGCAGCCTGTTCCCGTTGCAGCTGATCCTGCGCGAAATCCTGATTCAAAACCAGACGCTGGCCAACAACAGTCAGCTTTTGACGACCAACACCATGGACACGATCAGCCAGTCCAAGGAGGCAATCAAGTACGCCTCCATCGTGATCTCGACGTTGCCGATTCTGGTGCTGTACCCGATCACGGCCAAGTACTTCGAAAAAGGGATCATGCTGGGTTCCGTGAAGGGTTGATTGGCGCCGCTCGCGGCGTCGCCACAGGCGTGTGACGGCGCCTGTGGGGTTCGGGGTGTGTGACCGAACCCATGCGGCGCCGCGGCGACCCCATCACCGCCTGAGCCAAGCGTGACGGCTCGTGGCACTATCGCAATCGTGGATCACAAGCGGATCCGGAAGGGTGAGATTATGGCAGCTTTTGTCTATCGGTTTTGCAGTTACTACCTGAACTTGCTGGTGCTCAACGTCTTGACCTTGGTCGGGATCTTGGCCGGCGGGGTGGTACTGGGCTTTTTCCCGGCCATTCTCAGTGCGATGTCGTTGTATCGCAAGTTCCACCGCGACTTCAACTCGTACTTCAAGTTCCGCTTCATGGTCAAGCTGTACGTTGAGCGGTACCGGGCCAACTTCTGGGCGGCCAACCTGCTGGGGCTTCAGGTCCTGGGGATTGCGGCGCTGTTGTACCTAGAATTTCGGATGACCACGCTGCTGACTGATCCGGTCACCGTGTTCTTCCGGTACGTGCTGGACGTGGTGATCGTGATCAGCGTGATCAGCTTCCAGACGCTGTTGGCGCTGTATGCCTACTTCGACTTGCCGAAATCGCGCTACATCCTGCAGGCCTACCTGGTCACCTTGACCAGCCCGGTGCAGCTGGCGGCCATTTTGGCCTTTCTGGTCGGCTTCTACGTGGTGTTCCGCTTCCTGCCGGCGTTCTTGCTGCCGGTGTTCATCACGGCGCAACTGGCCGGGACCTTCCACATTCTGCACAAGCGGTTCCGCCACCTGGCCGAGTTGAGCAAGCAGGTGAGCCCGGCGGCCTGACCGCCGACGGGTTGCAGGGCCTGTGGCGATCGCGCTATCGTCACGGGCCCTGTTTGTTTGAATAAAAAAGCATTGAGGAGGCACTTATGTCAAATTTACGCTGGGGCATCATCGGCTTGGGGCGGATCGCCCGTGAGTTCGTGGCGCAGTTTCCCGCCGGCCAGACCCTGTACGGCTGTGCCGCGTCGGCCCCTGAGCGAGCGGTCGCCTTTGCCAAGGACCTGGCCGTGCCGCATGTGTACGACAGCTACCAGACGCTATGCGCCGATCCGGCCATCGATGTGGTGTACATTGCAACCACCCACGACTTTCACGCTGGCAACATCCGCCTGGCGCTTGAGGCCGGCAAGCACGTGCTGTGCGAAAAACCGATTACGCTCAACGGCCGTCAGCTGGCGGCGCTGACCGCGCTGGCCGCCAAGAAGCGGTTGGTGCTGATGGAGGCGCAGACGATCTACCACATGCCGCTGTACCAGGCCATCGCAGGTTTTGCCAAAGACCACGCGGTGGGGCCCCTGCGGCTGGTTCAGGCCAGCCTGGGCGAGCAGGTGCCGGTCAATCTTGAGGATCGCTTCTACAACCCGCAGCGAGCCGGCGGGGGTCTGCTGGACATGGGCATCTACCCGCTGAGCTTGGCGCGGCGCTTCATGACCGCCAGGCCGGAGCTGGTCGCGACTGCGGCCACCAAGGCCGTCACCGGGGTGGATCTCACCAGCACGTTGGTGTTGACCAACGCGCAAGGCGAGCAGGCGGTGTTGGTGACCAGCCTGGCGGCGCGGCTGCCCAACCGCGCCTACCTGACCTTTGCCAGCGGCTCTTTTGAGATCATCAACTTCGGTCGGGCGGCGCAGGCGACCTGGCTACCCAACGCTGGCGAGCCGGTGACCGTCAGCGCCGGGGCCACCAGCCTGGCGATGGGCTATGAGGCGCAGGCGATGGCTCAGGCCGTCGCGACCGGCGCTAACCCCACCGCGGTCTGGACCGCCGACACCATGGCGGTGATGGACGCCGCTCGCGGCGAGTGGGGGCTGCGCTATCCTGGGGAGGATTAGCGCAAGCGACATATCTTTGGAGGTGAGAGCATGCAGGAAGTGAAAAGCCGGGTGCAGGCCGAAAACGAGCAGCGCATCCTGCTTGAGGTGTTCAACCGCAAGCTGACGTCGCGTAGCCAGATTGCAAGTGCCAGCGGCATCAACAAGGCCACGGTGTCGGCGCTGGTGGCCGACCTGCTGGCGGCCGGGCTTTTGCGCGAACGCGGCCAGGGCCAAAGCACCCAGCTCGGGGGGCGGCGGCCGACGCTTTTGACCATCAACTGGGACCTGGGTTACGTGGTCAGCGTCGGCTGGGGCAAGACGACGCTTGACCTACTGTTCGCCCGGCTCAACGGCACGGTGTTGACGACGGCGCAGCTGCCGATCGCCGGGATGGCCGCGGCGGCGGTACTTGAGCTGATTGTCGCGCAGGTTGCGGCGTATCCGCGCCACCAGCGGCTGCTGGGCATCGTCGTGGCCGTGCCGGCGGTGGTGGACCGCGAGCGACCGGTAGCCACGGGTTTTCCGGGGCTTGCGGCACTCGATCCGGTTGGGGCCCTGGCGACGCGCTTCCGGGTGCCGGTTCGCCTCCACGCGACGGCCGACCTGGCGGCAATTTATGTGCGAGATTTTCAGCGCCGCGGGGCCGGTGAGGACCTAGTTTGTCTCAGCACTACGGACACCGTGGCCGCCGGGATCATCATCGGCGGCGAGCTCTACACCGGCCATCGCCACATGGCCGGGGCGGTCGGCACGGTGGCCCGGCCACGCGGCGCTAACGCGGGTCGCACCGGCGGGACCGCGGATTGGTCGGGCGAAGCCTTGGCGCGGTCGGGTGAGGTCTCGGACCAACCAGGCGAAACCGCGGCGCGATCGGGTGAGGTCCTGGCCCGACCTGGCCGAGCCGCGAAGCAGCCAGGCGAAAGCTGCCCGGGGCCCTTGGTGGGGCAGCCGGTGCTGTCGGAGTTCGCGCTGCGGCAGGCGGTGGCCCAAAGGCTAGGCGACGGGCCCTATACGACGGCGGCCATCGCGCAGCTGGCGACCGCTCGCAACCCGATGGTGACGGCCTTGGTCGGCGATTTTTGCCGGGGGTTGGCGGCGGTGATATTTAATCTCGCCACGGTGCTTGGCCCGGCCCGAATCGTGGTAAACTCCCCATTGGTGGCCGCGATGCCGCGGCTTTTGGGGGAGCTGCGCAACCTGCTGCCGACCACGATTCGCACGACGGTCATCTTGACCGCCGTCACCGGGGTCGATCACTGCGAGCTGCTCGGCGGCTGCTCGGTGATGGCCCACGCGCTGCTCGGGGTGGCCGACAATCGGCTGACCATGGGCGCGGCTGTTACGCAAGACACACAATAGGAGGTTTGAGATGTTCAAAGTTGTTCAATCCACCGCCACCGCGACCTGGCAGACGCTGCCGGCCGCGGCCGCAGACGGCAGTCCGGAGACGCTCGGCGTCGCCGCCATTTCGCCGCGCCCGTTTTGGGGCTTTGGCACCTGCTTCAACGAGTTGGGGATGGTCGCGCTGCAAAAACTCGCCGCGACCACGCGAGCGACGGTGCTCGACGCGCTGTTCGCCCCGGCCGGCGACTTACACCTGCAGATCGGCCGGCTGCCGGTCGGGGCCAGCGATTACGCCGTGGACTGGTACAGTCACGACGACGTTCGCGGCGACTACGATCTGGCGCATTTTAACATCGACCGCGACCACCAGTGGCTGTTGCCCTACATCCAGGAGGGGCTGCGCCGCAACCCTCAGCTGACGCTGTTCGCGTCGCCGTGGTCGCCGCCGGCCTGGCTGAAGTACCCGGCGGTGTACAACTACGGCCACCTGAAGGCCGACCCGCGCAGCCAGCAGACCTACGCCAACTACCTGGTTCGCTTCCTGCAGGCCTACGCGCAGGCCGGAGTCCCGATCGCCCAGCTGCACGTGCAAAACGAGGTGGTGGCGGATCAGAAATTCCCGTCCTGCGTCTGGTCCGGACCACAGCTCGCCACTTTTATCGGCGACTACCTCGGCCCCGCGATGACCGCCGCCGGCCTGGGTACGGCGCTGTGGCTGGGCACGATCAACTCGGCGGATTACGCGGCTTTTGCCGGCACGGTGCTGGCCGATGACAAGGCCCGAGGCTACATCCGCGGCGTCGGCTACCAGTGGGCCGGCAAGGCGGCGCTGCAGCAGACGGTCGCGGCCTACCCACAACTCGACTACCTGCAGACGGAAAACGAATGCGGGGATGGCCAAAACAGCTGGGCATACGCCGAGTATGTGTTCGACCTGATGCGCCACTACATCACCAACGGGGTGGCCGGCTACACTTACTGGAACGCGGTGCTTGAAACCGGCGGCGAAAGCACCTGGGGCTGGCACCAAAACGCGATGATCTCGGTGGATTCGACCACCGGCACCGTCACTTACAACCCCGAATTCTACGTGATGAAGCACGTCGCCCATGCGGTGCAGGCCGGGGCTCACGCGCTATCGCTGACCGGGCCGCTGGCCGGCAGCGCCCTGGGCTTTGAAAACCCGGATGGCAGCCGGGTGGCGGTGATCAGCAACCCGCTTGCGGTCGAGCGGCGGGTGACGGTGGCCTTGGGCGGCGCGGCCCAGCTTGGGCGGGTGACCGGCGCCGTGGCCGCGGCTAGGACCGATAACGGGGCCGAGACCGGGAACGCGGCTAGGACCGGGTCGGCGGTGACGGTGACCCTGGCGCCGCACAGCTTCACCACCGTGGTCAGCGCAGGCTAAGCACATGGTTGACCGTGCCGGACGCGCGGTCGGAGATGATGGAGGGGACTATGACAGTTTTCACAGCAGGGACGGATTTTCTCGAGTGGCGGGTGCAAACCGAAACCGTTCGCCTCACCGCCTGGGGCGCCAACAGCCTGCGGGTGGTGAGCCGCCCCAACGGCGAGCTGAACCTGGCCAGCCCGGCATTGCTTGGGCCGACCCAGGCGGCGACCGTGACGATCGAGGCGACCCGCGCGACGATTCAAAACGGTTCGCTGACCGCGGTGGTTGACCTGACGCACAACGGCGGCGGTCAGCTGTCGTTTTACGATGACCAAGGCAAGCTGTTGCTCAAGGAGGCCGACGACGGCGGGGCCCTGATGCACCGGGCCCGGGATTTTCAGCCGCTGGGCGGCGGCGATTGGCGGCTGAAGGCGACCTTTCAGTCGGCGCGAGACGAGCGGCTCTACGGCATGGGTCAGTATCAGCAGGACTTCTTTGACCTCAAGGGCTGCAATCTGGAGCTGGCGCAGCGCAACTCGCAGGTGACGATTCCGTTTTACCTTTCGGATCAAGGCTACGGCTTCTTTTGGGACAATCCGGCGGTCGGCTCCGTCTCCTTTGGACGCAACACCACCGAGTGGCGAGCCGACAGCACCGCCCAGCTGGACTACTGGGTGACCGCCGGCGCCACGCCCGAGCAGATTGTGACCCAGTTCACCGCCGTGGTCGGCCGAGCCCCGGAGATGCCCGAGTACGGGCTGGGCTTTTGGCAGTGCAAGCTGCGCTACGCGACGCAGGCGGAGGTTTTGGCCGTGGCGCGTGAGTACCACCGGCGCCGGGTTCCCATCGACGTCTTGGTGATCGATTACTACCACTGGCCACGCTGCGGTGACTACCGCTTCGATCCCGACGCGTTCCCGGACCCCGCCGCGATGACCGCCGAGCTGCACGAATACGGCATCAAGCTGATGGTTTCGGTGTGGCCGCAGATCGACGTGCGAAGCGAAAATTACGCGGAGATGCGCCAAAACGGCCTGCTGGTTCAGACCACCCGCGGCCCGGATGTCCAGATGATTTTCCACGGCAACAACGTGTTCTACGACCCGACCAACCCCCGGGCTCGCCGCTACGTCTGGGACAAGGTGAAGCGCAATTACCTGGACCAAGGCGTCGATTTGTTCTGGCTGGACGAGGCGGAGCCCGAGTTCGGCACCTACGACGCGGCGCTGTACCGCTACCACGAAGGCGCTGTGCTGCAGGTCGGCAATCTCTTCCCACGCGAGTACGTGCGGGGGTTCGCGGAGGGCCAAACGGCGTTGGCGGCCCAAGGCGACACGGCGACCGCAAGCGATGCGGCGGTGGGGCAGTTGGCAGACGCAAGCGCTGTGCCGACCGCAACCCAATCGGTCTCGCACCAGGCGGCCGTGACTCAGGTGTCCGCAACACCGGCTGCTGAAACCCCGGCGGCCGCGCCACAGCCGGCGTTGCGCCCGGCCGTCAACCTGGTTCGCTGCGCCTGGGCCGGCAGCCAGCGCTACGGGGCGTTGGTCTGGTCCGGAGACGTTCATTCCACCTGGCAGGATCTGCGCAATCAGATGGTGGCGGGGCTTCAGATGGGCATCGCCGGCATTCCCTGGTGGACGACGGACATCGGCGGGTTCCACGGCGGCCAAGCCGCGTCGCCGGCGTTTCAGGAACTTTTGATCCGCTGGTTCCAGTACGGCGCCTTTTGCCCCGTCATGCGCATTCACAGGGCCCGGCAGCCGTTCTCTAAGGTCTACAAGGCCAGCGGTGAGGAAACCGAGGGCGAAGGCGCCGCCAACGAGATCTGGAGCTTCGGTGAAGCCAATTACGCGATCATGAAAAAATTCATCCTGATCCGCGAGAAGCTGCGGCCGTACTCGCGCCAGGTCATGCACGAGGCCCACACGCAGGGACTGCCGGTCATCCGCCCGTTGTTCATGGCGTTTCCGGCCGACGCGGCGGCCTGGGACGTGGCCGATGAGTACCTGTACGGGCCCGACATCCTGGTCGCCCCGGTGACCACGCCGGGGTCAACGCGCCGCGCGGTTTACCTGCCGGCCGGCGCGACCTGGACGGATGCCCGAGACGGCCGCCAATATGCAGGCGGCCAAACCATCACCGCCCAAGCGCCGCTTGAGACGCTGCCGGTGTTTCTGCGCGACGGCCAGCCGACCGTGCTGCAAGGTGAGCTGTGACGGTAGCTAAAAAACGGGTTGGTCATCGCCGGTGCATCCGGTATACTGGCCTTGTCAACTAACGCAAAGCGAGGCCAAAAACATGGCGGAATTTCAGACAATCGACGACTATGTTCAGTTCTGGCAGACCTGCACCGTGCCGCAGCTTCAGGCCATCGCCAAGGAGCACATGGGCGGCTTCGATCCGGTGGCGGATAAGGCGGCGCTGGTCGCTGACCTGAAGCGGGGGATGGAGGCGTGGTGCGAGCAGCACGACGAGGCGTAGGTACTGCGCGGCCCTGCGAGATTGGTCAAAGTTATGTCAACCGCAGACAGTCAAAGTTATGTGAACTTGTTTGAAACATATGCACGAAACCGAGTAGTCAAAGTTATGTTAACCTTCAGCGGCCGCCAAATACGCCGATCGGTCAAAGTTATGTCAACCGACATCGGCTCGGATTATCGTAGGCTGTCGTCAAGAAGGACCGCTCAGAAGTGGGTGGCCCTTTTTAGCGGCCATCGCGGTCGGGGTCGTCAGTCGATTGGGTGAGCGTAAAATTTGACGACTGAAATGACAGGTCTTACTCTGGTTTCAGATGATTATCTTAGGACGGGGAGGCGGCTGCGATCACAGCCGCAGCACGGCCACCGTCTATGGGGAACGGTCCGGGACATAAGCATTCCCAGTACCCCACTCATGCCATGCCGAACCAGGCAACAACGCCGACGTTTTCGTGCAACGGCCCCCTCCGATTGGGACCGACCACCAGGGTGTGGACCACCACCCACCGGCCGCATTTTTGCCCCGCCTACTCGCCATGCGAGGTAGCTGCGGCGGGGCATTGACCGGTGGCTTGTACCACCTGTACCAAGCGGCATCGTAGCTTGCGCAAGCGCCGGGTCGCGATCGCCGCGTCCTCGCACCAACCAGCAAGAACACCGAGGCCGCCGCGCGTTTTTCCCCCGCGGTGGCTTCGGCGCGTCCGGCGCGGTCTGTGCCGGATGTTTTTGACCACCGCTCAAAACGGGTTCCCCCGCGTCGCGCCGCCAATGGCCGGTGCGACGCGGGGGAACCCGTTTGACGTGACGCTGTGGCTCAGTTGACCTCCAGCCAGTCGGCGTCGAGCCGCGGGGCAAGCGCCGCGCAGTCCGGCCGGTCCAGGTAAAAGAAGGCGGTGGAGGCGATGTCGTCTTGCTGGGGGAGGTAGCGGCCGCCGCTGCGCCAGCCCAGCGACTGCAGCGTGACGCGCAGCCCGGTGGTGAAGCGAATCGGATCCAGCACGTGCCAGCGGTACAGACCAAAGCGCTGCTGGCTCTGGTACAGACCATCCGGCTGAATCACCTGCGGTAGGCCGAGAAAGGCGGTCGAGTAACGGCCGTACTGGCCCTGCGGCTGCTCGAAGTTCCACGCACCGCCGAAGTAATCCTCGGTGCCGGTGCCGCAGATGGTCGGAAACTCGCGATCGCCGTCGAGGTAAAATTTCATCTCGCCTTCGCCCCACCAGCCGGCGCTGTTGCTTTGGTAGGCCAAGTACGTGCCGACAAAATGCCCCGTGCCTTCGATCTGCGGCAGGATGGGGTGGACCGCCTTTGCGGCCAGCGGGTGGCTGCGGTGCCAGTAGGCCTGAAAATAAAGGCACGGCGCCGCGACCTTTTCCAGCGCGTAGTCGATTTGGTAGTACAGCGGCAGCGCTTCGTCGCCCAGGTTAACGATTGTGACCGTCGCGTGGGTCAAAAACGGCATCTCCCAGTAGCAGTTCATGCCGCCGGCCGGGTTGACCGCTACCGGCAGCGAGTTGACGTTGCAGCGCGTGTTCCACCCATTGCAAAAGAAATCCCCGTACGGTACTCGGACCCCGGGCAAGGCGGCGTCGTCCCAGGTGAATTCGAGCACCAGGCTGCGCCAGTGGGCGGGAAAACAGGTCATCCAGATGTGCTTGATCGCGCCTTGGCCGGTGATGTCGGCGAGGGTGGTGGTGCTGTGCGGCGCCAGTTCGACGGAAGGGGAGACCTTCCAGCCGACGCCGAGCTCTCGGGCCGCGGCGGCGCCGGTGCCGGTGGTGGCGCGACCGCCGCCGCCGGGTTCGCCGGTCGGATTTTCGGCGGAAATCGAGCGGCTCAAGGACGCCTTGGCGTGGGTCAATTCGGAAAGTAGGGACATGTCAGAACCTCCTTAGATTGGGGAAAAGCGACTTGGTGAGGCGTGGACCGACCGGTGGCCGTCACAGCGGCGCCAGCGGTGAGGTTTCCCAGTCGTAGACGTCGTGGCGGTGGCCATCGGTCCATACCTGTGGGTAGCGCCCGTCAAGCACCGACACCGGCGCGTAACGGGCGGTTTGCGCCACGTTTTGCGCGAAGGCCTGAGCAACTGCCGCCGCTTGCTCGGCGGGGAGCTTGCTGAAGTCGCAGGAGACCAGCAGTGGGGTGCCGCTGTTGGCCAGCAGATTCAGCCACTGGCGGTTTTGGGTCCAGTCAATGTCCGGAGTGAGCCCCACGCAATCCGCGTCGGCGAGGTAAAACGTCCGGTGCTGCGGTAGTCGCATGGCCAGCGAGTTGACGCCCATCGCGACGGTACGACGGAAGCTGCGGCCGCTGGTGTCGTCGCCGATGCGCATCAGGTCGATGAAGCCGGCCGCGAGGTGGCCGACCACGTTGCAGCCGTTGAGCAGAATCGCTCCCGCGGCCTCCCGGATTGCCCGGTAGAAGTTCTTCACAATCTCGGCGGTGGTGTGGGTCTGATCCTGAAACTGCAGCGGCCCTTGCGCGTAGTCGAGGCCCATCGTCGGCCCCCACTGGGCGAACACATCGACGGTGGAAAAATCGAACTTGATCAGCTCAAAGCCCCAGTCGCCGAAGCGCCGCACATCGGCCTGCACCGCCGCCAGCACGGCCGGGTCGCTGATATCCAGCGTGAAGGCGTCGCCGTCTGGGCGCAGCGCATGGGGGTGCAGCGCCGCCGTTGTGGTCAGAAGGGGGCGAAACCACAAGCCGGGCCGGGCACCGGCGGTTTTGATGGCCGCCGCCACCGCGGCCATGTCGCCGAACTTGGCGTTACCACCGGTCCAGGGACCGCCGTTGTAGGCCGGGCTGTGGTCGACCTGCCAGCCGTCGTCAACCACGCACCACGGCCGGACCGCCAGGCCTTGGCACAGCGTCGCTACGGCCTTGGCGTTGTGGATGACATCTTCGCGGTTGTTGTCCCCGTAGGCGTAGTACCAGTCGTTGGTGCCGATTACCTGCGGCAACATCCGCGGTCGATGCGCCTGGTTCAGCCGTGTACAAAACGCCGTGAGGGCCAACAGCGGGTCGCCGGCGGGGCCCGTGAAGCTCACCACCTCACAGCATGGCAGCTGGCGATCGCCCAGCAGAAGCGGCCGGGTGCCGCTGCGCAGATCCAGCCACAGTATCGTGGCCGTGTTCGTCACGGTCCAACTGCACAAGGCGTTGGGTTGCGTGGCCACACCCAGGCAGCGATTGCCCGTCGGCCCGTGTTCGACGAAGTACCAAGGATACACGGCGGCCTCGTCGAGCGGCGTGAAGCGTAGCTCACCGTAAGCCCGTTCAAAGGCGTCGCCCATGAACAAGGCGCCGGGCTGCGGCTTGCGTGGCCAGGTCAGGCGTAGCCGCTGCAGCGGTTGGTCGGCGGCGGTAATTGCGACGGCCAGGCTGTTGAAAATACCGGTGAGGGTTGCGGCCGCGGTGGTTGTGGTCGCCGTCGTGGTGACACTGACGCCATCGGTTGCCCAGTGGTCGCCGCGGTGGGTCAGCTCCTGCCAGGTGCCATCGGCGAGCTGGACGGTCATGTGGTTTGGATCAAAAGTCATGTTGCACCTCCAAAATTGGTTGTCGAGAAGCGATTGTTGGGTCTAGTTCACAGGAGAATCAAATCGCAGTTGCGCCGGTCGCTGGACGAAGCGGGGTGCCACGGTGAAGCCGCGACGCGCTGCGGTGAGCCGTGTGTTTCACGTGAAACGAACGGTCACCGTTTTGGTTGAGGGGGGACGACGGGGCTGGACAGCAGGGGGCGAGACGTGTAAGCTTCAGCCTTGAAGAAAGCGTTTTTAAAAACCAAAAGGAGCAGTTCACATGACCTTACAACAAGACTTGGCTCGCATCGACGCGGTGATCGCCCAGGGTCCGTACCAGGCGACCTGGCAGTCGCTGGCGCAATACGCGGTACCGGCGTGGTACCGCGACGCGAAGTTCGGTATTTTCATTCACTGGGGCGTCTTTTCGGTGCCGGAGTTTGGCAGCGAGTGGTACCCGCGCAACATGTACATGCAGGATTCGCCGGAGTTTGCTCACCACCGCGCGACTTACGGCGATCAGCGCGAGGTCGGCTACAAGGACCTGATCCCCAAGTTCACCGCCGCCAAGTGGGATCCGCAGGCCTGGGCCGATCTGTTCGCGGCGGCCGGCGCCAAGTTCGTGGTGCCGGTGGCCGAGCACCACGACGGGTTTCAGATGTACCGTAGTGAAATCTCGCACTACAACGCCTACGAAATGGGGCCGCACCGCGACGTCGCCGGTGAGCTCAAGCTGGCGTTGAACCAGCGCGGCCTGGTCTACGGCGCCTCCTCGCACCGCATCGAGCACTGGCACTTCCTCGGCCATGGTCGTGAATTCCCGAGCGATATCCACGACCCACTGCACCGCGGCGACCTGTACTGGCCGGCGCAAAAGGAGCCGGCGGATTCGCTGGACATCACCACGCCGCAGCCTTCCGAGGAATACATGCAGGACTGGCTGGTGCGGTCTTGTGAAATTGTGGACCGCTACCAGCCGCGTGAGATGTACTTCGACTGGTGGATCGAGCAGCTGGCGATGAAGCCTTACCTGCAGCGTTTTGCCGCCTATTACTACAACCGCGCGGCGCAGTGGGGCATCGTGCCGGTGATCGCCTACAAGTTCGACGCCTTCGCCTTCGGCACCGCGCTGCCCGACGTCGAACGCGGCCAGTTCGCGGACGTCCAGCCCTACGCCTGGCAAACCGACACCGCCATCGCGCGGAACTCGTGGTCCTGGACCCCGGGCAACGATTACAAAAAGGCGCCGGAGGTTCTCTGCAACCTGGTCGATGTCGTCAGCAAGAATGGCAGCCTGCTGCTGAACGTCGGCCCCCACGCCGATGGCACCATCGCCCCGGAGGAAAAGTCGCTGCTGCTGACGGTCGGTGCTTGGCTTAGAATCAACGGCGAGGCCATCTACGGCTCCCGCCCGTGGCGCAAGCCGGCGGAAGGCCCCACCGCGCCGGTCGGCGGCAGCTTCGCCGACAGCAAGGCGATCGCCTACACCGACCAAGACTTTCGCTTCACGGTTAATGACGGCAACCTCTACGCCATCGCGCTGAACCCGACGCCGGGGCATGAGATGTGCATCACATCACTGCGGAGCCCCCACGACCACAACTACGACGGCGTGGACTTCCACGGCGGCATCGAGTCGGTCACCGTGCTCGGCGCCGCCGGTGAGACCAAGTGGCACCGCGATGCGGCGGGGCTGCACGTCGCCGCGGCCTGGCCGGCGGATGGGCTGCCGGTAGTGGTAAGGGTTAAGGTGAAGTAGGCGCTTACGACGAACGAAAACGGTCTGTATCGAGGTTTGCGCGAAGCAAACCTCGGTATGGACCGTTTTTTTAGGCTTGAGTGTGAGTCCAGTCGAAGCCGATGGCTTTCAGCCACTGGGCAGTAATTAGCATGTGCCCTTTGATGTTGGGATGAACGCGATCCGCACTCAGGATATAGCTTGAATTGTGCTGTAAATACGCATCGATGGCGGCCTGAATATCAAGATAGTGGCAATGATTCTTAGCTGCTAGAGACTCAGCGACTTGACGATATTGATCGACCATCTGCCGCATCGGCTCGCTCTCCTGGGGGATGAACATGAAGGGACTCATGATGGTTAAAGCCTTGACGTGTGGTTGCGTGACATCGATCATCCAAGAAAGGTTTTTCGTGTAGAGCTCGCTTGAGACAAGATCATTCGGATGGTAGAACGTGGAATCAAAGTGGCGCCAAACGTCATTGATGCCAATCAAAATCGTCACGTAGTCTGGTTTGCGATCGAGGACATCGGTTTGCCAGCGATCGACAAGAGAGGCGGTGGTATTACCGTTCACCCCCTGATTCTCGACCATAATTCGGCGTTCCGGGTAAATCGCCGTCAATGCAGCACTGATGAGAGTAGGATAGCCATCGCCTAATGATTCGGCTGTTCCTGGGAGAGCTTGATAGTCGCGGCCGGCATCCGTGACAGAGTCGCCGACGAAGAGCACTTTGCTGTTGGTTTCTAAAATCATTTCACTTCTCCTTAGCTAAGATTGGTTGGACAGCTCACGGACTGAGTTTCCCTTAATCAGGTGATAAGGCAGCGTGACTTTCTTGATGGTGTCAGGTGCTGCGAGTTTCATCATCATCAGCGCCATCGCGGCCTGGCCGATTTCGAACTGAGCCTGTTGAATGTGAGTGATGACGAAGGCGTTCTCGTCGTAAACGTTGACTTCCGGACCGTCGAAGCAAACCAGCGAGTAATCCTCTGGGATGCGCTTGCCCATTCGTGCGATGGCGCTTGAGACCAACGAGGCGATGTTATACTCCGTTGCAATGACGGCCGTAATGCGAGGATTTCGTTCCAGGTACCTCACGATATTTTCAATGTCCGCTTCGATTGGCGTCTTGGAATCGGGAATGACGGATTCGACGGTCGATAGAATCTGCTCCTGACTGACGGCCATGTTTTCGTCAATGTGGGCGGAGAGAAAGCCATTCACACGCTTATCAATTGTGGTGACGGGTGAATCCGAAGTGACGATGCCAATGTGCCGATGCCCCTTCTGCAGCAAAAATTTCGTTAAGTCACTGGCAGCGGTGGTGTTGTCGGTCGTGACGCTGCAAATCGGTAAGTCGGACATCATGCGATCGAGGACAACGATGGGGAAATTTTTGGAAATCAGCTTGAGAATCAACGGCGAGGTGTATTCGGAGGAAGACGGCAAAATGATCAAGCCGTCGACGCCCATTTCGAGCAGTTCGCGAATCTGCTTATCCTCCTGCGTGGGTTCCCCGTAGCTGATTTTGGTGACAACGTTGACGGGATGATCGTCGTAGGAAATTAGACTGCGCAGGATATCGGTTCCGAAGACATCAGTGAAGTTCGTGACGACTAGACCAATTGTGACGTTTTTGGTGTCGGGACTCGCACTGATAACAGCGGCCTGACTGGTAACAATGGTGCCTCGCCGCGGCTTTCGAACGACGAAACCCTGATCTCTGAGCATGTCTAGGGCTTTTTTAATCGTGATCGTGCTGACGTCGAATTGTTCGGCTAGTTCCTTTTCGCTTGGCAATTTTTCGTGAAGCTTATACTGGTTGCCAGTAATCGAGAGCTTGAGTCGTTCGTAGACCGTTAAGTACAGTGGCTTTGCCAAGTTGTCACCTCCTGCTATTCCATATTAAATATAATATATATCCGTAGACTGGAATTAGCAACGAAATTTTTGAGAGAATTGCGATGCCTTGCTCTGCCTGCTTTCATGAGCTTAACAAAGCGCTAATTTGAACACCCCTAAATAAAATGGCAAAGAAAGCGTTGACATTGGGGCTTGGCCAAAATATAATTCACTTGTGATATGTGGTCGTGCCAATTAGCATAATCAATATATCAGAAGTACATATAAGCTGAAGGGGGTGGAAAAATGGAACTGACAAAGCGTCGGCCGCGTCGGCATCACTCGCAAAACGAGCAGCAAAACATCGCGTATCTGTTCATTCTCTTGCCAGTCGTCTTGCTCTTGCTTTTCGCTGCGATTCCGATCGTCATGGCTCTTTTTTACAGCTTCACGGACTACAACGTGGTGGAGAAGCCCAACTGGGTTGGCTTTTCCAACTTTGCCAAAATTTTTAAGGATGAGTACTTCTTCATCGCGTTGAAGAACACTGCAATTTATACAGTTCTATACGTACCACTTGGGTTGGTCACGTCGCTAGGGGCGGCGATGATCCTCAACGCGCATCATAAGGGGACCGGCATTTTCCGGACACTGTTTTACCTGCCTGTGCTGGCATCAAGCGTTGCGAACGCGACGATTTGGTACTGGCTGCTGAACCCGCAGTACGGGTTGTTCAACAAAATTCTGGGCTTCTTCGGCGTCAATGGGCCAGCATGGCTGTACAGCTCCAAGTGGGCGATGACCGCGATTGTCATCATGAGTGTTTGGATGAGTTTTGGCGGTAACATGATCATCTTTCTTGCGGGACTGCAGGGCATCGGCCCTGACCTGTACGAGGCGGCGGAGCTGGATGGCGCGACGGCCTGGGAACAGTTCCTGCACGTCACTTGGCCGCAGCTGTCCAAGACGACGTTCCTGGTGACCACGCAACTGCTGATCGGGGCGTTCCAGGTGTTCGATCAGGCCTACATGCTGACGAAGGGTGGACCCGGGAACTCAACGATTACACTGGTCTACTACATCTACAACAAAGGGTTCGGCGGACTCAACATGGGCTACGCCTCGGCACTTTCGTTTGTTCTGTTCATGATCATCTTCGTCTTTTCTGCCATTAACATGAAACTTAACCGCGAGGGCGAATAGGGGGCGCGTGATGAAAAGCTTGAAAAAGAAAAAGATGGTCAACCGCATTCTCTGGTACGTCGCGGTTACGCTCATCAGTCTCACCACAGTGCTGCCGTTTGTCTGGACGATCTCGACCTCACTGAAGAGCGGGGGTGAAATCCTCGGCGGCAGTATGAACATCATTCCCAAGCACTTCACCTTGGAAAACTACAAGGAAGTGTTCGCAACGATGCCGTTCCTCAACTACTTGAAGAACTCTCTGATTCTGGCGGTCGGCGGCGTTTTGACGAACCTGTTCTTCGGTGGCCTGGCGGGTTACGCGTATGGCCAGTTGCACTTTCGGGGGCGTAAGGCCAGCTTCATGATATTCCTCGGATCGATGATGATTCCAGGGATTGTCACGATGATTCCAACGTTCATGGTTTTGCGTAGCTTCCCGCTGATGGGAGGGAACAACATCTTTGGCCAAGGCGGTCTGGGATTGATCAACTCCTATTGGGCGATTCTTTTGCCAGGGGCTGCCGGGGCGTTCGCCATCTTCTTCATGAAGCAGTTCTTCGAGGCGCTGCCGAGAGAGCTTGGCGAAAGTGCGCGAATGGACGGCGCCGGCGAATTCAAGATCTTCTGGCGGGTGTACTTACCGCTTGCAAAACCGGCGCTGACAACGCTTGGGATTTTAACCTTCCAATCCGGCTGGAATTCCTTCATGTGGCCGATGATTGTTTTGAATGCGGACAGCATGAAGACGGTTCAGGTTGGGTTGGCGGCGTTCCAGTATAACCACAGTACGAACTATGGGCCTTTGATGGCCGGTACCATCTTAGCAACATTACCGATTTTGATTCTTTTCATTTTTGCTCAACGTAATTATGTTCAAGGCATGGCTGAGTCTGGGATTAAATAGGAATGGAGATTGAATAAGATGAAAAAATTACTTACGGCATTGGCAACGGTAGCCGCGGTAGGGACGCTGGCTGCATGTGGGAGCTCAACCAGCAAGGATTCTTCCGGCAAAAAAGAGCGCCAGACCATCACGATGTGGGGGGCCTGGAGCGGCAAGCAGATCAAGCAACTGAATGAGTTGATTGGTCAGTACAACAAGAGCCAGGATAAGTACACGGTCAAATACAAGGTTCAAGATCAAGTTGAGCAGAAGCTGCTGACTGGGATTGCCGGCGGTGAAGTGCCCGATGTCATCCTGTGGGATCGCTTCCAGACCAGTGTCTACGCCAAGAAGGGTGCCTTGATGGACCTGTCTGATCTGATTAAAAAAGACAAGGTCAACATGAAGGACTTCTATCCCGAAACCGTTAAGGAAATGAATTACGAAGATAAGCAGTACGGTGTGCCACTGCTTGTCGACAACCGTTCGCTGTTCTACAACAAGAAGCTTCTTAAAGAGGCAGGCGTAGAGCCGCCAACAACTTGGGCCGAGCTTGAGAACGTTGCGAAGAAGACAACTAAGTGGGAGAACGGCAAGCTTGTCCAGGCCGGCTTCTCTCTGAACGACGTTGGCCTGTTCAGTCAGTGGATCAGCGCTGCCGGTGGGTCTGTTCTCAACAAGAGCCAAACGAAGACGGCCTTCAACTCCGAACAGGGGAAGACGGTTCTGAAGTTCTGGAACAAGCTGCTGAATGTCGATAAGGTTTACCAGCAAGGCTTTAACGATGGGACGGATCAGTTCGCTGCCGGCAAGGTTGCGATGGTTTACAACGGCCCATGGGCATTGGCTGATTACGACAAAGTAGACGGCCTTGATTACGGGATTGTTCAGCCGGTGGCCGGCCCTAACGGTGACCACGGTGCCGGTACTGGTGGTTTCGGGCTTGTCATTCCTAAGACGGCTAAGTACAAGGATGGTGCTTGGGACTTCATCAAGTGGTGGACTACCAAGCCGGAAAACGGTGTTGAGTTTGCGAAGATCTCGGACTGGCTGCCTGCTAACATGACGGCCGCCAAGGATGACTACTTCAAGAGCCCTAAGTACAAGGCCTTCATCCAGGCAATGAACTACGCAAAGATTCGGCCAAACGTGATGGGTTACGCCGATGTTGAAACCCTCGCCCTGATTCCACAACTGCAGAACTTTGTTGCAGGCAAGACAAGTGCTGACAAAGCGCTGGCCAATGCACAAAAGCAAGGCGACAAGATTCTCAAGGAAGCTAAGTAGTTCCGGACGGAGGAGAGACATGACATATTCGCACTACGCAGACATTGGCCAGCAGAGTCTCGACGACTTTTACCTGTCGAAGGACCCGATCCAGCTGTACAACAATGCCTACCCAATTACGGATCTGCATCAAAACGATGTGTTCAACTACTGGTGGATTGCGCACCTTGTCGATGTTCGCCTGGATGCCTATCTGCGAACCAAAGATACCAAGTACCTTGAGCTTGCGGAGCAGACCTACGACTATAACAAGACGCGCAATCACGGGACACTGCTGCATGTCTACTACGATGACATGCTGTGGAATGCGCTGGCGGCCCTGCGTCTGTTTCAAATCACGGGTAAGTCGGGCTATCTCGATGACGCCAAGATGGTGTGTGACGATATCTTCCGCACCGCATGGAACGACAACATGGGCGGCGGCTTTGCCTGGACGCGTATGCAGCTCGATTACAAGAACACGCCAGCGAACGCGCCGGTGATGATTCTGGCCCTTCGTCTGTATCAAATCGAGCCGGATTCGAAGTATCTTGAGATGAGCAAGCGTGATCTTGAGTGGATGCGTCGCGTCCTAGTTAATCCCGATACCTTGTTCGTGGAAGATGGGATTAATCGAAACAAGGACGGGCAAATCGACACGCAATGGCAGTTCACCTACAACCAAGGGGTTTATATCGGCGCCTTGCTCGAATTCTACCACGTGACGGGCGAACAGACTTACCTGGATCAAGCGACTCAATGTGCCCATACGTCACTAGACGTGCTTGTTAAAAACGGTGTCTTCGCCGATGCCGGGGACGGTGGTGATATTGGCCTGTTCAAGGGCATCCTGTACCGGTACATGACCCTTCTGATCAAGGAAACCGGTGATGAAACGTTGGCGGCGTTCACCCGCGCTAGCTGCGACATCCTCATTGATCACGGGATGACAGATGATGGAAAGCTGTTGGCGCCGCGTGACTGGCACGATGCAGAACCGACGTTACCGCTTGATTTATCGGATGAAATCGGGGCAGTCATGTCGCTTGAGGCCGCAGCGGCACTTGAGTAGTCTATAAAGAACAATGGTGGTTACATGAAATTCGTTGATTACGCCGATTGTGGTCAGACCAGTCTGGATACCCTTTTCCACTCGGATGACCCGCGGCAGTTCATGAACAATATTTACCCGCTGGAGTCGGCGGAGCAAAACCGCGTCTTCAACTATTGGTGGATTGCGCATCTCGTGGACACCCGAGTTGACGGTTACCTTCGCACTCAGAGCCACGCCTACCGCGACGGTGCGGTCGAGGCCTACCAGTACAACAAGAAGCGCAACTACAACAGCCTGATTCACGAGTACTACGATGATATGCTGTGGAATGCGCTGGCCGGGCTGCGACTGTACGAGGTGACGGGGCTGACGGCGTGTCTGGATGACGCGAAGGAAGTCTGTGCCGACCTGTTCGACACCGCGTTCAACCTGACGGCCGGCGGTGGCTACGCGTGGAAACGCTCGCAGATCAACTACAAGAACACGCCGGTCAACGGACCGCTGATGATTCTGGCGCTGCGCCTGTATCAGCTGGACCCCAAGCCGGAGTACCTGAAGAACAGCCTCGACATCCTTCACTGGCTGTACTTCACGCTGGTTGATCCCGAGACGGAATTCGTCAACGACGGGATTAACAGCCGTAACACGATGGCCGTGGACCCTTGGGCGTTCACCTACAACCAAGGCACGTACATCGGGGCGTTGGTCGAGTTTTACAATGTCACCAAAGATCGGCGCTACCTGGATCACGCGCTGAAGTGTGCCCACACGGCAATTGACCGGTTGGGTGCCACCGGCATTCTACTGGACGACGGTGACGGCGGTGACATCGGCCTTTTCAAGGGCATTTTGTACCGCTACCTCGTCTTGTTGTACAAGGCGACGCATGAGACCTTCATCGCCGACTTCATCACGAAGGCGGTCAAGGTCTTGGTCGACAATGACTTTGAGGGCGAGACGCTGATGGCGGATCGCAACTGGCAGCCGTATGAACCTGGCAAGGCCATTCCGCTGTCTGATGAAATTGGCGCTGTGATGTCGCTGGAAGCGGCGACGGCGTTGGAACGTTATAACCAGTAAACATCCGAAGCATTAGGATCCGTAACTGGGTTCCCCGGCGGGTACGCCGGAGGGGGTGTGCCGTAACGGGCGTTGCGGCACACCCCTTTTGTATACGCGGCCCGGCAAGGCTTGGCCACGAGATGGATTGCAAGATGGAAGAGAAGGTGCAAGACGTGTTGAATGAAAAAAAGCTCGCGCAGCAGATTAGACTGATTCAGGATTATTGGGCCAACCAGTACAAGGACCGCTTTGCGGCGACCATGACCCGCGATGAGCGGCCGACACACACCGCGATGCCGGCGCCGGCCGACTGGCAACCTTTCAAGCCAGGTGCGACGTTTGCCGGGCGTGATGCCTACTACTGGGTTCGCTTCGAGGTGCCGGTGCCGGCACTGCGGGTCGGCGAGCAGTACCGGATTGACGTGCAGATGCTGCGCAACAACGACAACGGCCGTTCTGCGGCGGAAGGGTTAGTTTTTGCCGACGCCGCGCCGATCCAGGCGGTTGACTCGAACCACCGCGACATCATGCTGGATTACGAGTACAGTGGCCGCACGGTGCTGATTGCCATTTGTTTTTGGACCGGACTGGACGGCAGTGAGCTGTATCCGGAGCCGACCTTCACCTACGTGGCACTGGCCGGGGGGCGGTTCGACAAGCCGGGATACCAATGCTTCCGCTACCTGGATGTGATGCTGCAGTGCGTTCAAGAGCTCGATGACGACGAGCCGTTGAAGTATGCCTACCTGAAGGTGTTGGAGCAGAGTGTCGCGCAATTCGATTGGGCCCAGATGACCCCGGCGGCGTTCAATGCGGCGGTGGCCGCGGTCAACGACCTGATTCATCAATTTCTTCAGGCGCATGCCGGCGAGAAGAAGCAGTTCAGCATCGCCGCCATCGGGCACACGCACATCGATGTCGCCTGGCTCTGGCGGCTGAAACACACGCGGGAGAAAACGGCGCGGTCCTTTGCCACCGAGCTCAGCCTGATGAAGCACGACCCGGACTACGTGTTCATGCACAGCACCCCGCAGGTCTACGACTACATCAAGCAGGACTATCCGGCGCTGTACGAGCAGATCAAGGCACGGGTGGCCGAGGGCCGCTGGGAGGCCGATGGGGCCACGTGGCTTGAGCCGGACATGAACATTCCGTCCGGCGAGGCGCTGACGCGTCAGTTCCTCTACGGCAAAGCCTTTTTCGGTGAGCAGTTCGGCGCCGAACAAAGTGTGCTGTGGCTGCCGGATGTCTTCGGCTACTCCGCGGCGTTGCCGCAGATCATGCTGGGGTTTGGCGTGAAGAACTTCATGACGACCAAAATCAGCTGGAACGACACGAACCGGATGCCGCACGACACCTTCAATTGGCGCGGCATTGACGGCAGCGAAGTGCTGACCTACTTCATCACGACGGTTGATCAGGATTGGGACTACCACGACACGTCGCGCTTTTCGGCCACGTACAACGGTCAGCTGACGCCACACACCGTGATGGGCAGCTACCACATGTACCGGGACAAGGCGCTGAACGACAACTTGTTGCTGGCGTTCGGCTACGGCGATGGCGGCGGTGGGGCGACGCCCGAGATGGTCGAAAACGAGACAATCATCAATCAGATGCCGGGGCTGCCGACGGTCAAGCCGACGCGCGTCGATGACTTTTTCAAGCAGCTGCACCAGACCATTGCGGCCAGCACACAGCCGCTGCCGGCCTGGGCAGGGGAGCTGTACCTGGAGTACCACCGCGGCACCTACACCTCGCAGGCGCGGGTCAAAAAGGAAAACCGGGTACTCGAATTCGCGATGCGAGCCCTTGAGCTGCGCTACACGACGGCGCATGTGACGCACCAGGTGCCGTACCCGACGACCGAGCTGAAGGATTTGTGGCACCTGATTTTGCGCAATCAGTTCCACGACATTCTGCCGGGCTCTGCGATTCACGAGGTGTACGAGGACAACGCGGCCGAATACCGGCAGGCGTTCGCCCAGATCAAGGAATTGAACGACCGGCTCACCGCAAGCCTGACCGCAGAAGCGCCGGATGCTGCCGTGGTGACGAACGCGAACGCGTGGCCGCTGGCGGGGCAGGTGACGCTGGCGCAACCGCAGACGGGCCATTACGAAACGGCCACTGGAACGCCGCTGCCGGCGGTTCGCGAAGGGGATGCGCTGGTGGTGGCCGTGCCGCCGGTGCCGGCTTTGGGGCAGCTCGCGCTTCGCTTCGTGCCGTCGGCTGCGGCCGCTGCGGCGCCGCTGGCCACGGTCGGTGAGCGTCAGATTGAAACACCCAACTATGTCATCGCTTGGGCGGCGTCCGGCCAACTGACGCGCGTCTACGACAAGGTCAACAGCCGCGAGGTGCTCAACGAAGGCGGCGGCAACGTCTTGACCGCCTACGAGGACCGGCCGGTTGACTGGGATAACTGGAACATCGATGGGGACTACCCGGCTAAGTCAACCGTGCTGGCCGCCAGCAGCGTGGCGGTGACCACCAACGACGCGGCCAAGGTGGTGGTCACGTTCAGCTACACCTACCACCACTCCACCATCACGCAGCGCATGACGCTGCAGGCCGCATCGCGGCGGATCGATTTTGACACCCACGCGGATTGGCACGAGAATCACGTGCTGCTGCGAACCGCCTTTCATGTCACCGTCGCGGCCGATCAGGCGACCTTCGACATCCAGTACGGCAACGTGAAGCGGCCGACGCACCACAACACGTCTTGGGATTCGGCGCGGTTCGAGACGGTCGGGCACAAGTGGGGCGATCTGTCCCAGCCGGATTACGGGGTTGCGCTTTTGAACGATTCCAAGTACGGCTACCAGATCACCCGCTCGACGCTGTCGCTGTCGTTGATCAAGTGCGGCACCAGTCCGGATCCGACGGCGGATCAAGGGGCGCATCAGTTCACGTACAGCCTGTTGCCGCACCAAGGCGACTTCGTGCAAGGCGAGGTGGAAGCCACCGCGATGGCGTTGAACGTGCCGCTGACGGTTCAAACTCAAACTGCCGAGGCTCAGGCACCGCTCTTTGCGTTTGCCGACGCGGCGCATCCGGTCGCCGTCGACGCCGTGAAGCTGAGCGAGGATCAGCAGGCCGTGGTGCTGCGGCTGCATGATTACACCGGCGCGACGCAGACACTGCGGGTGCGGGCCAACTTCGAAACGGCAGCGGTAGCCCAGGTGAGCTTGGCCGAGCAGTTCGAACGCAATCTGGCGGCCGATGCGGACGGCTGGGTGACGTTGACGCTTGCGCCGTACCAGATCGTCACCCTGGCCTACACGCCAATCAGCAGGCATTGAGGAGGAAACCATGCGTTACAAAACGAATCTCAATCTCTCGGTCAACTACCAAGCGCAGCCGGTGCTGACGAAGCTGCAGCGGATCAGCTGGCAAACCGATCTGCTCGGCGCCAACCTGGACGTGGCGTCAGGCACCCTGACGATTCAGCAAGAAGACGGTCGCCAGCTTTTGAACGTGACAGTGCCAGCGACGACTAATGTGTGGCGGGAGTTTGACGGCGTCCAACTGGTGCCGGAACACCGGCTTCGGGCCACGGTCACGCTGACGACGACAACCGGGGATCAGTACGAAGACACCGCGACCTTCTTCACCGCCACCGACTTCGGCCAGGCCGCCTGGCTGACCAGTCCGGTGGACACGGCGGCCGGCGAAGGGGAGTTCCTGTTCAGCAAGGCGCTGACCCTGTCGGCCGCACCGGTTGCGGTCACCATGTATACCAGTGCTCGGGGGCTGTACGAGCTGTACGTTGGCGACCAAAAGGTTAGTGCGGATCTGCTGACGCCAGGCTGGACCAGCTACGATCACACGATTCAGTACCAGGCGTATGACCTCACCCCGTTTTTCGCGCAGACCACGACGCGGCAGCTGAATGTGCGGCTTGGCAACGGCTGGTACTTGGGGATGCTGACTTGGGACCGCGTTAAAAACATGTTCGGCGATCACAAGGCGTTCATCGGGTACTGCGTCGCGCGGTTCGCGGATGGTCACACCGAGGTTTGCGCAACGGACGACACCTGGCAAAGCGCCGAAGGGCCGATTCGGCTCAACGAAATCTACGACGGCGAGACGATTGACTTTGCCCATGCCCAGGCGGATTTTCTTGAGACCACCGACCGCACCGCCTGGTCTCAAGCGCAGGTGCTGGACTTGGCCAAGCAGGTCCTGACGCCGCAGCAGGATCAGGCCTGCCGGGTGACCCAGGTTGTGGCGCCGATGGCGATGTACCAGACGCCCAACGGTGATGTGACCATCGATTTTGGGCAGAACCTCGTCGGGCGTGTGCGGGTGGATCTCGCGGCGCTTCTGGGCGATGAACCCACCACGCTGACCCTGCGCCACTCGGAGGTGATCGATGCGCAGGGCAACCCCTACTTTGGCAACCTGCGGGAGGCCAAGGAGACGGTGACGCTGCAAAATGCGACCGCGGAGGCCGGCAGCTACGCGGAGCACTTCTCCTTTCAGGGCTTCCGCTACCTGATTGTCACCGCCAGTCGGCCGCTGCGGGTCGTCAAGACGGCCTTTCAGGCGGAGGTGATTCACACGCCGATGCCGCGAACCGGCGCCTTTGCCTCCGATGATGCCCTGCTGAACCGGCTGTACGAAAACATCGTCTGGGGGCAACGCGGGAACTTCGTGGATGTGCCGACGGATTGCCCACAGCGCGATGAGCGGCTGGGCTGGACCGGCGACACGCAGGTTTTCATCAGCACCGGCCTGTACAACTTTGACGGTTACGCGTTTTACGCCAAGTGGCTGCGCGACCTGGCGTCCGATCAGCTGCCCCACGGCGGGGTGCCGGCGGTGATTCCGGATGTGGTCACCCGGCTGCAGCCGCAGACGCATTCGTCGGCGGCCTGGGGGGATGCGGCGGTCATCTGCCCTTGGACGCTGTACAAGTTTTACGGCGATGAAACGATTCTGGTCCGGCAGTACGACAGCATGAAGCGCTGGATCGAATTCAACAGCAACGCCGGACCAACCCCGTATGCCGGCAATCCGGGCTTCCATTACGGCGACTGGCTCGCCCTGGACATCGAAGGCAGCAGCGAAGGGGCCACCCCGCATCCATACCTGGCTTGCTGCTTCCACCGCTACACGGCCGCTTTGATGCAGCGCATCGCGACGATTCTGGGTCACGCTGATGACGCCGCCGATTACAAGGCGCTGGTCGCCGGGATTGACGACTACTTCAATCAGACCTACATCAAGGACGGCGAGCTGACCATCGCGACGCAGACGGCGCAGGTCCTCGCCCTGAAAATGATCGGCCTGACCGCAGCGCAGCGCCAGGCGATTGCCGCGCGGCTGAACGGCATGGTGATCAACAACAACACGCACCTGAACACCGGCTTCGTCGGCACCCCGTACCTGCTGGAAATGCTGACGCAGCACGGCTACGCCAAAACCGCGGTGGCGCTTTTGAACCAAAAATCGTTCCCGTCGTGGCTGTACTCGGTCACCAAGGGCGCGACCACCATCTGGGAGCACTGGGACGGCATCAAGTTGGATGGCACCTTCTGGTACGATGCGATGAACTCCTTCAACCACTACGCCTTCGGTGCGGTGGGCAACTGGATGTACCGGTACCTGATCGGCATCGATCAAACCGAAGCGAGCGTTGGCTTCTCGGACCTCGTCATCGCGCCGCTGGTCAGGGATTCCAAGCAGCGGTACGTGAGCGGCAATTACCAGTCGGTGCGAGGCAACATCGCCTGTGCGTGGTCCAACAACGACGGCCAGGTCGCGATGCGCGTCCAGGTACCGGCGAATACGACGGGCAAGCTCATCTTGCGCGATGCGCGGTTTGGCTCGTGCAGCCTTGAGGGGACCTACGATGCCGAGGCGGCGGCCTACACCATCCCGCTAAGCGGCGGTCAAACGTTGCAGCTGACCTACCAGGTTTTGTAAGCAGGCTTAACGATAACCAAGGAGATAGCAATGAAAAACACACGAATTCCATCGGTGCCACTGTTTGTGCATGACCCGTTCTTCTCAATCTGGTCGCCGGCCGATCACGCCAACGAGGCGACGACGACTAGCTGGAACGACAAGGAGATGCCGGTGACGGCGGTGCTGACGCTCGACGGCGCGGCCTACAGCGTGGTCGGCCGTTCGGAAACGCTGCCGAAGCTGCCCCAAGTCGGGTTGGCGGTGACACCGACCCAGACGCACTACACGTTCGCCAATGCGGCGGTCCAGCTTGATGTCACGTTCGCCCAGCATTTTGACCTGGCCGACCTGCAGTCCGTGTCAGAGTCCATCACCTACGTTCAGATGAGGCTGACGGTGCTGGACGGCGGCCAGCACCAGGCGGCCCTAGACTGGCGCTTCGACGGCAGCATCACCTACGAACGCCTCTGCGACAACCGGCTGTTGACCAAGCGCCTGACGGTGGGTGACACGCAGGCGGTGTGGCTGGGCAAGGCCCGGCAGACGCCGCTGGGCGACTCGGGCGACCAAAACAACATCGATTGGGGCTACCTGTACCTCGCCTGCGCCAACCAACCAGGCGCCACGGTGGCGGCGGCCCAGGACTGGAACCAGCAAGGTCTGGCCGCCCATTTCGACCTGACGCAGCTGCCGGTGGCCACGCTGCTGGTGGCCTACGACGACCTCCATGCGATCGATTACTTTGGCACGGTTCAAAATGCGTACTGGAAGGCGGCGGCGCCTTCGCTGCCGGCCCTTTTGGCCAAGCGCTTGCCGCAAACCACCGCGATTTTGGCGGATTGTGAGCGGCTGGATGCCAAGATTCTCGACCTTGCGGGAAGCGTCGGCGGGGCCGACTACCAGCTGATCTGCGCGACAGCCTACCGCCAGGCCATCGCCGCCCACAAGCTGATTCGCGATGAGAACGGCGAGCCGGTGTTCCTGTCCAAGGAGAACAACTCCAACGGCTGCATCGGCACGGTCGACGTCAGCTACCCGTCCATTCCGCTGTTTCTGGCCTTCAACCCGGTCCTGGTGGAGGGCATGATGCGGCCAATCATGCGCTTCGCCGCTTTGCCGGTCTGGCACTTCGACTTCGCGCCGCACGATGTCGGCCGCTACCCGTACGCCACCGGGCAGGTCTACGGGCTGGACACGACGGCCGGCCTGGACGACGGGACGCGTCAGGAACAAGGCGACACGGCCGCGCTGTTGTACCAGTATCCGGCCGAGACGAACGCCTATGATTTGCGCTACCAGATGCCGGTCGAAGAGTGCGGGGACATGATCATCATGGCCAGCACCGTGGATCTGCTGTTGCACGACGACTTCCTCGTCACGCACCACGACCAGCTGATTGCGTGGAGCCAATTTCTGATTCGCAACGGGCAAGATCCGGACAACCAGCTTTGTACCGACGACTTCGCCGGCCACTTGGCGCATAACGTCAACCTGTCTTTGAAGGCCATCGTCGCCTTGGGGGCGTTGGGCAAGGCGCTAGCAACGCATGCCGAATTCGCGCAGGAAGGCCGCGAGCTGTCGGCCACCGCGCAGAAGATGGCGGCCATCTGGCGCGATTCGGCCCGGTCCGAAACCGACACCCGCCTGGCCTTTGATCAGGCGAACACCTGGGCACTGAAGTACAACCTGGTGTGGGACGAGGTTTTGAAGCTCAACTTGTTCGATGAAGGCGTTGGCCAGCGCGAGCTCGCCCGTTACCAGCGTGAAAGCAACCGCTACGGGGCGCCTTTGGACAACCGTGCAACCTACACCAAGGTGGACTGGCTGCTGTGGGTCGCGACGATGAGTCAAGACAAGGCGCAGCTGGCGCAACTGATCGCGCCGGTTGCCCGTTACCTGAACGAGACCCCGACGCGGGTTCCGTTCTCCGACTGGTACGACACCGTGTCCGGCGAGTGGGTCTCCTTCCGCAACCGGACCGTGATCGGCGGCGTCTTCATGCCGCTGCTCAAGGCGTTGCAGCGGTTTTAGGTGGCGCAACCACTGCCAGAATAGGACAACGCCCTTGAGCCTGACCGGTTGCGGTCGGGTTCAAGGGCGTTGCGCTGACGTGGTTGACTCGCGCGGTTAGCGCTTGCGAACCGTGTTGCCGTTGATGAGTTTGAAGGGCAGGTTGACCTTCTTGAAGAAGCTCGGCGTCGTGATTTGCTTTTTGAGCAGCAAGACGGCCTGCTTGCCGATTTCGGCCTCGTTTTGCTCGATGTGGGTGAACCGGACGGGGTGAGGCTCGTAGGGGTTCATTGCGGGGGCGTCGAAGCTGATGATCGACACATCTTCCGGGACCCGCTTGCCCAAGGCCTCCAACGCGCTGGTCGCCAGCAAGGCGATGTTGTACTCGGAGGTGACGACGGCGGTCAAGTCGGGATTCTGCTTGAAAAAGGTCTTAAGCACGGCGATGTCATCGGTGATCGCGCGTTTGGAGTTTGGCACCACGGAGTCGATAGTCGACACAATCTGCTGGCGCGAGAACGGCTGCTGGGCATCGATGTGAGCGGTGATGAAGCCCGTGATGCGATCGTCGATGGTCGAGGCCGAGGCGTCGGAGGTCAGCATGCCGATGCGGGTGTGGCCATTGGCGAATAAGTTCTCAACGGCGGCACGGGAGGCCGCCACGCTGTCGGTTTTGATGGTTGAAAGCGGCAGCTCGCCCATCAGGCGATCGATGACGACCACCGGGAAATTTTTGGCGACAAGGTTCAACAGCTCCGGGGAAGCGTATTCTGATGAGGTGGGAAGTAGAATTAGGCCCTGAATTCCCAGCGCGACCAGGTCGTGGATGGCCTGATTCTCGAGTTCCCGGTCGCCGTAGCTCATCTTGACGATAAAATCAGTCGAGCTCTGGGCGGTGGAGAGAATGCTGCGCAGAATCGATGCCCCGAAGAAATCCGTGAAGTTGGTGAGCACCAGGCCAAAAATGCGGTGAGAGGTGTCCATCGCGTTCAGCTTGGTTGGGTTGGCCTCCCGCACAGTGGTTCCCTTGCGCGGCTTGCGGGTGATGTAGCCGTCGGTCGAAAGCAGCTCCATCGCCTTCTTGATGGTGATGACGCTGACGCCGAAGCGCTCGGCCAGGCCCTTATCGGTGGGCAGGTTGGTGCCAACTGGATAGGTGCCATCCTGGATTTCGCCTTGCAGCTGCTTGTAGATCGAATAGTACATGGGTGTTTTAGACATCGGGTTGTCCTTTCGAGGTGACTTGGATTATTCAATATGTTTATACAGATTTAAGCTGTCTTAGCTAGTTTATCACGCAAAGCACTTAAAAGGTGTGCTTAACATTTTGAATGTTTTTGAGTGTAATGATGTTTTTGGGAGGTCACAATGAGCAAAGTGTTGAATTACGATGCCAAAACCCAATCGGTGACGGTTGGGGCGACGACGGTGCAGCTAGTGACGCCTGCGGTAATCCGCGTGACCCGCGGGGCGGTGCAGGCGGCGGGAACCGGTGTGGTCACGGCCACGCCGCAGCCGGTTGCGGTGAGCGAGACGCAGCAGGCCACGGGCGTGACGTTGACCACCGCCGCGATGCAGGTGCAAGTGGATGCTGACGGCCACATCGATGTGTTGACGCCGGCCGGGGTACCGCTGGTCTGCGATTACCGTCAGCCACGCCGGCCGCTGCTGCGAGACATCAGTGCGGCGACGCAGGCACTGGTTGAGGCCGAGGGCCACACGGTGCAGGCGCCGGGTGAGCAGGCGCCGGTCGAGATTGTGAAGCAGATGCCTGCAGCGGCCCATTTTTATGGACTCGGCGACAAGACCGGCTTCCTGGACAAGCGGGGTTACGCCTACGATAACTGGAACACCGACCAGCCGGAGCAGATTGAGGAGACCAAGGCGCTGTACAAAAGCGTGCCCTTCGTGATCGGCCACACGCCAAGCGGCGCGTTCGGGCTTTTCCTCGACAACTCGTACAAGAGCCACTTTGATCTGGGCATGGAGAGCCCCGACTATTTCTTCGTCACGGCAACGGGCGGGGTCTTGGACTACTACCTGATCGCCGGCACCACGCCGGCCGCAGTCGTGACCGCCTACACGGGGCTGACCGGCCGCACCCCGCTGCCGCAGAAGTGGACGTTGGGTTACCAGCAGTCGCGCTTCAGCTACCCGGACGCCCCGACCGTTCGCGACATCGTAAGCGCGTTTGCCCAAAAACGCCTGCCGCTGGATGCGATTCACCTCGACATCGACTACATGGATGGGTACCGCGTGTTCACCGTCAATTCGCACAAGTTCCCCGATCTCAAGGCACTGACGGCGGGGCTGGCGCAGCAAGGCGTCAAGGTGGTGACCATCATCGATCCCGGGGTGAAGGCGGAACCCGGGTACCGGGTCTACGAGGAAGGACTGAGGCAGCGTCTTTTTGCCACCACGGCGGCCGGTGCGACGTACCTGAACACGGTATGGCCCGGCAAGGCGGCCTATCCGGATTTTGGCCAGGCCGCGACGCGCCGATGGTGGGGGGACAATCAACGCTTCCTGGTTGACTACGGCGTCAGCGGGGTCTGGAACGACATGAACGAGCCGGCTGGCTTCGACGGCCCGATGCCGCCCGACACGGTGTTTCACGACGAGGACGCACCGGCGACCATCCAGCGGATGCACAATCTTTACGGGCACAACATGGCCAAGGCGACTTACGATGGGCTGAAAGCGCTGACCAAAAAGCGGCCATTCGTGATTTCACGGGCGGTGTTTGCCGGGACGCAACGTTACAGCACGGTCTGGACCGGCGACAACCGCAGCTCCTGGGAACACCTGCGGATGATGATTCCGCAGCTGTGCAACCTGGGGATGAGCGGGTTTGGTTTTGCCGGTACGGACATCGGTGGATTTCTCGGCGACACCACCGCGGAGCTTTTGACGCGGTGGGTTGAGGCCGCCGTGTTCAGCCCGTTGTTCCGCAACCACAGCTGTGCCGGAACGCGGATGCAGGAGCCGTGGCGCTTCGGGGAGCCGACGCTCGCGATTTACCGGCGTTACCTCGAGCTGCGCTACCGGCTGCTGGATTACCTGTACGACCTGTTCGAGGCGGGGACCCGGACCGGACTGCCGGTCATGCGGCCGCTGGTGCTGAACTACCCTGCGGATGCGGCGGTGGCTAACCTGAACACCGAGTTCATGGTCGGTGACGCGCTTTTGGTCGCCCCGATTCTTTCACCCGGGGGGTACGAGCGACTGGTCTACTTACCGGCCGGCGACTGGTTCGATTACTGGACTGGCGACTTAGTGACCGGGGGCCGCACGGTGGTGGTTGCCGCGGATCTGGCCACCCTGCCGCTGTTCGTCAAGGCGGGGGCGGTGCTGCCGCTGCGGCCGGCAACCATGCACGTGGATGTGCCGCGCGAACACGCACTGACCTTCAAACTGTGGGGCCAACAAGGGACTTACCAACACTACCAAGACGACGGGGAAAGTTTTGCCTATGAAAACGGCGCGTATAACCGCTACGAGGTTGCGGTGACTGCGGAGCAAGCGACGGTGACGCTGAGCCACCGCAGCTTGGACGTGCCGGTGTACGCGCGGCTGACGATAGAAACGGCACGGGGCAGCCGCGTGCTAGTGTTCGATGACGCCACCGGCGCCTATCGTGAGGAGGAATGACATGACAACTGATAACCTGTTCGGCAACGCCCCGCAGTACGCGGCGGCGACCCTACCACCTGACCCAACCTCGCCGCTGCGCGGCACCACCATCGGGTTCTTGGGCTCCTCGATCACCGTCGGGGCGGCGTCTCTCGGTGAGTCGTTCGTGCAGTTCCTGGCGGCCAAGGACGGCGTGGTGCCGGTCGAGTCGGCGATTAGCGGCACGACCTTAGCCGGCACGGCGGCGGATACCTATGTCTCGCGGCTGGCCAGCGACTTTGCGGCGGTGTCGGCGCTTGACGCCTTTGTCCTGCAGCTTTCCACCAATGACAGCCGGCAGGGCAAGGCGCTGGGCGTGGTGACGCCTGCAACTGGGCCGACCGGGGCCGCAGTCATGCCAGCTGCGGCCGCGGCGGCGCTGGATGGGGCCACCTTACCGGCCGCGGCGACGCTGGCCACCGAACCACCTGCGGCCACCGATTTTCCTGCCGAGGCAACGAACGGCACGATGCCAACGGCCGCCGCCTACGATGTCGACACCACCACTGGGGCCATCGAGCACATTTTGGCCACGGTGGCGGCGCGGTGGGGCTGCCCGGTGCTGGTCTACACCTGTCTGCGCGAGCCGGCCGACCGCGACTACGCGGCGCTGGTGGCGCGGTTGCGCGAGTTGCAGGCGAAGTGGCACTTCGCGGTTCTCGACCTGTACGGTGACGCGGCGCTGCACGACGCGACCAAGGCGTTGCCGGCGGCGATGGCCGACGATGCCCACCCGACGCGGCTGGGCTACCGAGAGCTGTGGCTGCCGCGGTTCGAGCAGGCGCTGAACGCCCTGATTGGAGGGGGACAATGACGACGATGACGCTGTCCGCTTTTGCGGATGAGATCAGCCCGGACCTGGCGACCCAGATTCGGGTGCTGCAGGCAAATAACATTCATCACATGGAGCTGCGAGGCATCGGGGGCCAATCTGTGAGTGACTTCACGCTGGCTCAGGCCGCGGATTACGCGCGGCAGCTGGCGGCGACCGGCATCGCGGTATCCAGCATCGGCTCGCCGATCGGCAAAATCGGCATCGCCGATCCTTTCGCGCCGCACCTGGCCAAGCTCGACCACACGCTGACGCTGGCTCGCATTTTCAAGGCCCCGTACCTGCGCTGCTTCAGCTTTTACGTGCCGGCGGGGGCGGCCGAGGACTACCGACCGCAGGTGCTGCAGCGGATGCAGGCGATGCTTGAGGTGGCCAAGGCCTACCCCGAGGTGACGCTGCTGCACGAAAACGAGAAGGGCATCTACGGCGACTCGCCGGAACGCTGCCTGGACCTTGTGACAACGCTCGCGAATCCGCAGCTGCGCCTGGCCTTTGATCCGGCCAACTTCGTGCAGTGCGGCGCAAGTGTTTACCCGGAGGCCTTCGACCTACTGGCGCCGCACATCGCCTACGTTCACATCAAGGACGCCTTGACCGCAAGCGGCACGGTGACGCCGGCGGGGCAGGGCGATGGCCACGTGGCCGCGGTGCTCGCGGCGCTGCAAAAGCGCGGTTACGCGGGATTCTTGAGCATCGAACCGCACCTGAGCGTTTTCCCCGGCTTCCGGGAGCTGGAGGCGCGAAGCACGGTGCGTCACCCGGCGCCGGCCGGTCTGGCCGCGGTGGGTGCGGCGCCGGTCGTCAGCACCGAAACTGCGACCGCGACGCAGGCGGCGACCGAGGCCCAGGCAACGTCCTCGCAGCCGGCAGGCGAGGCGACCACGCGCCGCGGCGACGGCGAGGTGCTGTTCAACATTGCGGCGGCGGCGCTGCGCGACTTGTTGTGTAAACTTGATCAGAGGTGGGATTAATGGCAACACTTCACATTGGCATCATCGGCGTCGGCAACATCGGCACCCTTCACGCCAGCTACCTGACCGCCGGCGAGATTCCGCAGGCCGAGCTTTCGGCGATTGCCGACATCGACCCGGCGCGGCTGGCCGCGGCGACCGCGCGGTTCGGCGAGCTGACCTGCTACCCGACCGCGGCGACCCTGATTGCCGATCCGGCCATCGACGCGGTGATTATCGCCACGCCGCATTATTTTCACCCGCTGATCGCGGCTCAGGCGCTGGCGGCGGGGAAGCACGTGCTGTCGGAGAAGCCGGCCGGCGTCTACACCCAGGCGGTGGCAGACGCCCTGGCCGTGGCGGCGCAGCATCCGGATTTGACCTACTCCTTGATGTACAACCAGCGGATGAATCCGGCCTACCAAAAGGCACGGGAGCTGGTGCAAAACGGCACGTTGGGCGAGCTGCGCCGCACCAATTGGATCATCACCGACTGGTACCGGTCGCAAAGCTACTACAACTCGGGCGGCTGGCGGGCGACCTGGGCCGGTGAAGGCGGCGGGGTGCTGCTGAACCAGGACCCGCACCAGCTGGACCTGTGGCAGTGGATCTGCGGGATGCCCAGCCGCGTGATGGGCTTCACGTACAACGGCAAGCGCCGAGACGTCGAGGTCGAAACCGAGGCGACGGCCTACGTCGAGTACGAAAACGGCGCGACCGGGGTGTTCGTCACCACGACGACCGAAACGCCCGGCACCAACCGGTTCGAAATCGTCGGTTCGCGCGGCAAGCTCGTGATCGAGGACCAGCGGCTGCGGCTGTGGGTCAACTCGCAGGACGAGGCCGACTTCAACCGCACCTACCAAGGCGGCTTCGGTCAGCCGGAATGCCGCGAGGTGCCGGTTGATGTCGCGTTCGACGGTGATTCCGGCCACCAGAAGATCGTGAAGAATTTTGTTTCACAAATTCTCACCGGAACCCCGCTGATGTCGCCGGCTAGCGAAGGGTTGCGGGGCCTTGCCATCAGCAACGCAATTTACCTGTCGGCCTGGGAGCAGCGGTGGGTCGCGCTGCCGATCGACGGGGCGGCCTTTTTGAAGGCGCTGAACCGGCGGCGGGAGACGTCGCGCTACCGGCCGGGTCAAGCGGGACGGGTGTTGGACACCGAAGGGAGCTACTGATGGCGCTACGATTCGGGATTATCGGCTGCGGCGCGATCGCCCACGCCCATGCCGCGGCGATTGCGGCACTGCCAGACGCGACGCTTGCGGCCTGTTGCGACTGCGACGTGGTCAAGGGGCGGGCATTCGCCAAGGCGGCCGGGGCGGTAGCCTTTTACTCGGATTACCACGAGCTTTTGGCCAGCAACCTGGACGTCGTGACCATCGCGACGCCGCACTTCCTCCACGCGACGATGAGCATCGCGGCGCTTCAGGCCGGCAAGGCGGTGTTGTGCGAAAAACCGCTGGCGATGACGCCGGCGGAGGGCCGCGCGGTGCTGGCCGTGGCGGCCAAATTTCCCGGGAAATACGCGGTGATTTTTCAAAATCGCTTCGCCCCTTCGCTGGTTGCGGCCAAGCGCCTGCTGGCCTCGGGCCGGTTGGGTCAGGTGACTGGCGTCAAGGCGACGCTGACCTGGCACCGCGATGCGGCCTACTACCAGGCGGCGGCCTGGAAGGGGCGGTGGGCGACGGAAGGCGGCGGGGTGCTGATCAACCAGGCAATCCACACGCTGGACGCGCTGTGCTGGCTGGGTGGCCGCCCCCAGCGGGTGCGGGGCCATGTGATGACCGCGCTTTTGGCCGGCGCCGTAGAGGTCGAGGACGCCGCGATGGCCACGGCCGTTTTGCCCGGTGGGGTGCCGGCGGTGATTTTTGCCACCAACGATTACGCCCGAGACGACCCGGCCACGCTGACCTTCGCCTGCAGCGGCGGTGAGCTGACGGTGACCAACGCCGGGCTGTGGCTGGACGGCGTGGTTCAGGCGGCGCGAACGATTGCGGTGGCCAAGGACCAAAAGGCCGCGTGGGGCGACGGCCACCAGCGCCTGTTCGCGGCGTTCGTGCATCGGCTCACAGGCGCCGCCGATCCGCTGGTCGGCTACCTGGCCGGGGCGGATGCGCTGGTGCCGCTGACGCTTTTGAACGGAATTTATCAAAGCAGCCGCAGCGGGGCCTGGGTCACGCTGACGGAGTAGGAGATAAAATGCCTGCGGCTCCCGATAGTCCAATGGCGCAGGCAATGAATCGACCTAAACATCCCTGAGACACGACTCTGACCCTTACCCCCAAAGTTGGAACAAAACTTTGGGGGTAAGGGTCAGTTGGCTTATCCACCTATTCCAGCTCTTGGTGCAAACTGCGCGTCAGAGACACGCAAAAGGGGCCCAATGCGTTATGATAAGCAGGTAATCTTACTAACCGGGCCGATGATGCCCGGGACCTTTGGGAAGGGGACTAGACATGTATTCAAAAGAAAAAGTCACGCAGCAGCTCCACACCCTGAACAGCTACATTTATGCCAACTTCCAGCCGATCACCGGCATGGGCATTTGGCACGACGACCGCGAGGATCACAAGCCGCTGCCGCCGACCAACGCCGAGTTTTCGCCAATCGCGATCGGGGACACCTGGTCCGGCCGCGACGACTACTACTGGCTGCGCTTCACGCTGACCGTGCCGGCGCTTGCCGCCGGTGAGAAGTACGTCGCTCACCTGGATTTGGACCGCAACGGCAACAACGGCGCCTTCGAGGGGCTGGTTCACCTGAACGGCCACCCACGCCAGGCCGTCGACCGCAACCACAAGGACGTGGTGCTCGACCACCGCTTCTCTGATTCGACGGTCGACGTCGCCATCTGCATGTGGACCGGCCACGAAGGCGGCGGGTTACAGCGCATTCAGCACTACATTTTGCAGGAGGCCAAGGCCGGCAAGCTGATCGCGCCGATCCGCGACCTGGCGCGGTGGCTGGACATGATCGACCAGACCACCCGCGAGCTGGACCGCGACGAGCCGCTGTTGTACGAGTACCAGAAGCTGTTGGACCGCGTCTTGCGCCGCTTCGTCTGGGGCAACCAGACGCTTGAAGACATCACCGCGACCGCGGAGCTGGGGCTCAAGGACGTTCAGGCCTTCCTCGCGGCTCACAAGGGCCAAAACAAGCAGTTCAAGATTTCCGCCATCGGCCACTCCCACATCGACGTGGCCTGGCTGTGGCGCCTGCGTCACACGCGCGAAAAGTCCGCTCGCACCTTCTCCACCGTGCTGTCTTTGATGGACGAGTACCCGGAATACAAGTTCATGCACTCGACCCCGCAGGTCTGGAAGTTCGTCAAGGAGGACTACCCGGAGCTTTACGCCAAGATCAAGGAACGCGTCAAGGAAGGGCGCTTCGAACCCGAAGGCGCGACCTGGCTTGAACCCGACACCAACCTGCCGTCCGGCGAGTCTTTGACGCGCCAGTTCCTGTACGGGACGCGCTTTTTCAAAAAGGAATTCGACGCCAAGCAAAACGTGCTGTGGCTGCCGGATGTCTTCGGTTACTCTTGGGCCCTGCCGCAGATCATGAATGGTTTTGGCATCAACAACTTCATGACCACCAAGATTTCCTGGAACGAAACCAACCGCATGCCGCATGACACGTTCATGTGGAAGGGCATCGACGGCTCCGAGGTCCTGACGCACTTCATCACCACCATCGGCCAGGAGTACGACTACAAGAAGACCGCGGATGGCTACTACTTCTACACCTACAACGGCCTGGTCACCCCTCACACGGTGCTGGGCTCCTACGACGTCTACGCCGATAAGGCCCTGAACAACGACCTGCTGTTGGCCTACGGGTTCGGCGACGGCGGCGGCGGTCCGCAGCGCGAGATGATCGAAAACATCGACATGATCAACCAGCTGCCGGGCCTGCCGACCATCGAAAACACCCGCGTCGACGACTACTTCGAAAAGCTCAACGAGACCATCGACGACTCCGATCAGCCGATCGCCGAGTGGAACGGCGAGCTCTACCTGGAGTTCCACCGCGGCACCTACACCTCCCAGGCGCGGGTCAAGAAGCAAAACCGCCAGCTCGAGTTCGCGATGCGCGACCTCGAGGCCCGGTACGTCCAGGCCGGCGTCGAGAACGGCGTGGCCTACCCGGCGGCGGAGATTCAAGACATCTGGGAACACATTCTGACCAACCAGTTCCACGACATTTTGCCTGGCAGCTCGATTCACGAGGTCTACGAGGACAACAAGGTCGAGTACCAGCAGCTGTTCGCGCGGATCGCCAAGCTCAACGCCGCCTTGGATGACGCGGCGCTGACGCCTAAGGCCGACGCCTACACCGTTCGCAACCTCAACGCGTGGAGCCTGCAGGACCTGGTGGCGGTGCCGGAAACCCGCGACGGGCAGTTCACGGACGCGCGGGGCCAGGTGCTGGCCGCCGAAAAGCACGGCGACCACTACCTGGTGGCGGCCGAAGCCCCGGCGTTCAGCGAAAGCAGCCTGACCTTCACGCCGCAGACCACGCCGGTCAAGATGGCCGGTGAAATCACCGGCAACACGGTCGAATCCGCCCACTACCGCCTGGCTTGGGCCCAAAACGGCCAGCTGACCGAGATCTACGATAAGGACAACGACCGCGAACTGTTGGCCGCCGGCAAGTTCGGCAACGTGCTGACCGTCTACGAGGACCGGCCGCTGCAGTACGACGCCTGGAACATCGACGAAGACTACCCGGAAAAGGCCATCACCCTGGCCGCCGACGCGATCACCGTGCATGAGGCCGGGCCGCTGTCGCAGCAAATCGAGTTCCACTACACCTTCCGCGACTCCACGGTTGCCCAGACGGTGATTTTGTACAGCCACTCGCGGCGCATCGACTTCAAGACGCACATCGACTGGCACGAGCACCAGTTCCTGCTTCGCACCGCGTTTGACACCACCATTTTGGCCGACCACGCGACCTTCGACGTGCAGTACGGCAACGTGTCGCGTCCGACCAGCAACAACACCTCGTGGGACACCGCGAAGTTCGAGACGGTCGCCCACAAGTGGGCCGACCTGTCGCAGCGCGACTACGGCATCGCCTTGCTCAACGATTCCAAGTACGGCTACAGCATCAAGGACGCGCATCTGTCCATGTCCCTGCTGAAGTCGGGGATTGAGCCCGATCCAGAGGCCGACCAAGGCGCTCACGACTTCACGTACAGCCTGCTCGGCCACCGCGGTGACTTCGTCGAAGGCAACGTGGAGCCGATCGCCATGGCCCTCAACCACGGCCTGACCGTCGTCGCCGGCGCGGCTAAGGACGCCGCCAAGCCGCTGTTCACCTTCGCGGCCACGCAGCCGGTCGAAGTCGACGCCATCAAGCACAGCGAAGACGGCGACCAGGTGATCCTGCGCTTCCACGAATACACCGGTGAAAACACGGTGATCAACGTGACGCCAACCTTCGACTACAAGTCCGTCGCCAAGGTGCGGTTGGATGAGACCCACCCAGAACCGCTTGAGGCCGTCGACGGCAAGCTGGCGATCAAGGTCACCCCGTACCAAGTTGTGACCCTGGCCTTCACGCGCTGATGGCAACGCGGCACGAGCCATCCGCCGGTGGCGTGACAACCACCCGGGCCGCCGGGGCCACTCGGTCGGCCGACGCCGCTCGAACCGCGGCAGCCGCACAAGCCGCGCCTGTCAGCGGCCAACCCGTGGCGCAACCGATCACGGCGGCGCAACCGGGCGTGACCGGCGACGGCGCTGCGGTGCGGCCCGGCATCCTCTGGCTGGACTGCGGCGACACCCTGGTCGACGAAGGCAGCCAAGTCTTCGATGACGCCGGCAACGTGCTGACCGCGACGCTTTTGCCCGACGCGCTTGCGGTGCTGACGGCGCTTCAAGCGGCCGGCTGGCGCCTGGGGCTGGTCGCGGACGGCCGCGTCCGGTCGTTTGCAAACATCTTGGCAAGCACCGGGCTCGCCCCGCTGTTTGAGACCCGGACGATTTCCGAGGCCGTGGGGCAGGAAAAACCGGCGGCCGCGATGTTTGCGGCGGCCCAGGCGGCGATGCACCTGAGTGCTGCCGACCTGCGCCGCACCGTCATGGTGGGCAACAACCTCGCCCGTGACGTCCAAGGCGCCAATGCGTTCGGCGTCGCCAGCGTCTGGTACGACTGGTCGCCGCGCTACCCGCACGCACCAAGCGGCGACCTGCAGCGGCCGGCCGCCACGATTACGGCGCTGGCCCAGCTGCCGGCGGCGCTTGAATCCCTGATTTGACGAAAGACCTGTTCCTGCCGCGTGGCGGTGGGAACAGGTCTTTTTGTATCGAAAAAGCGTTATTTATTTACATAATATTTACCAAACATTTACACTGAGGCGAGTCGAATCGCTTGGCAAAAGCGGCCGTCTGGTGTTATCCTATCAGCGTAGAATTCGACAGCGTCCTTCGGCTCGCACGGCCGTCGACGCAGCTCAAGGCAGTCTACGGTGACTATCATTCTCATCTGATGAACGTCGACCTATGTCGACCACGTCCGCGGCGTGAGTGTCTAGCGACGAAGAAATTCGCGTAAAAGAAAACAGCCCTGGTTTGACTCCAATGATCCGCAACTGCCGGCTCCCCCACAGTGCGTAACACCAACTGAATCGGTTCTACCCGTCGGCGGGGGCAGTCTGCCCTGCCGGTGGGGCGGTTCGTCAATTCAATAGCAATCGGGGACACTGTGGGGTAGCCTGCGGTGTCCTTTGTGTACCCAAAAGAGTTAAAAAAATGTAAGGACGCTCCTGCTCAGATTGAAAGCATTCTCATAAGCCTCATACTGACCGTATGGAGGTGGTCAGTATGGTCTGGCTGATCAGTTTAGCAGCGACGGGTTTTGTGGGTCTTGCCGCGTGGCTGTGGTTGACCCACCGGCACAGGCTGGTTGGGGCATTGCTGCTGGGCGTGACGATTCTTACCTTGCTCAGTGGTAGCCTGCTGACGCTTCAAAAAGCGATGCAATCGCCGGCCGCCATCTTGGTGTTGACCCCACGACAGACTGCGAGATTTGCGACGTCCTTGAAAGCCGGGCCGCCAAAGCAGCGCGTCCGATTTGAGGTGCGCGATCCGAGCGTCGATGCCAATACAGTTGGTTTTGTCGCAGGACGTGGGGTGGCGGTCAGCCTACCACGTGAGGACGCGACGCTGCGTTTAGGCGTTGGCGACCGGGTTGACGTGCGGGTGCAGCACGTCGTACGAGTGGCTGGCCACTGGCTGTGTGAGTGCCGGCTGCTGAGTGCCGACTACCGAATGAGCTTTGGACGCTAGTGGCCGGAGGGTCAGTGTTCAAAGGAGCGGTGGTCTTGCGGTCAGTGCCAGCACAAGACATGATCGGTGGCTAGAAGTGCTAGCACTAGGACGATGTAAAAAGCGGCGAGCTCGTTGGAGTTCGCCGCTTTTGCCGTGCCATTCAGTTGCCGTGCCATTCAGTTGCCGGCGGCCGCATCACGCGCCGCGATGTCGGCCAGGACCGCCGCAACGCCTTGGTCCCACACCGCCCATTCGTGGGTGCCGGGGACGCTGGTTAGGGTGCAGTCAAAGCCGTTGTGGCTGGCCAAGTCGGCGTAGGCGCGGTTTTCCGGGTACAGGCCGTCTTCGGTGCCGCAGCGCATGCGGATGAACGGCCGCCGCGCGGCCTGCCAGTGCGTCGTCAAAAACGGGACGTCGGAGGCGCTGCCACGAAGCTGCTCGCGGCTGCCGAAGTTGGCGGCAAACAGCGGGCCAATCGTCGGATCGTTTTCACGGTCCCAGCGGGTCAGCAGGTCGGGGACGCTCGACATCGCGTAGATGCCGGCGAACTGCTCCGGGTGGTTCAGGCCGAGCTTCAACGCGCCGTAGCCGCCCATCGACAGGCCGCCGACGAAGGTGCGAGTGGGATCAAGCGCCAGGTTGAACCAGTCGCGGCAGCGCGATAGCAGCTCTTGGCTGACGTACTGGTAGTAGTGGATGCCGCTGGGCTGATCGGCGTAAAAACTGCGGTCGACCCGGGGCATGATCACCACCGTGTTTTGCCCGTCGGCGTAAGCCAAAACGCGCGACCGCTGCAGCCAGGCGTTCTCGTCGTCGGAGTGGCCGTGAAGCAGCAGTAGCACGTTGGCGGTCGCCGGGTGGTCGGGCAGCAGCACGTTGACGCGGGTCTGCATGCCAAGGCTTGCGGCGTGAAAATTCAGGGTGCTAAGTGTCATGTCATCGCCTCCAAGGATAATCTCCCTTGATTATAACGCGAAAACGTTTGCAAAACGACAACCAGCCCAAAAACCGCCCTGCTCGCCGCCAGCGTCGCGCAAGGGGGCTTTTGCCCGGTTGCGCGGAGCTTCACGGTGAGCAGGGCGGTGCGGTGGTGGCGTCAGGCGGTGACGGCCGCCCAGCCGATCAGCGTCAGCCCAGGCTGGGCCGCGATCAAGGCGGCCAGTGCGGGACTTTGCAACACCCGGGCATCGGCCTCGCGTCCGGTGGTCAGGCTGGAGCGTTCGAGAAGCGCCGGGGTCACGCGGCCGGGGTGGCAGACCACCTCAAGCGTCGCGGTCGCCGGCAGCGCCGCTATCGTGGCCATCAAGGCCGCCGCGGCACCGGCGTCGTGGGCGAGGTTGGCGTGGTGGTCGGGCATCGCGATGCCTTGAAGCGGCGCCGCGAAGTTGTTACGCATCGGCAGCCGCTCCGTTCTCGCAATGGTTGCGACGGTGGCGGCCAGCATCGGGCTGGCGTTGACGAAGGCGTGGTGGGTGGTGATGTGATCGATGGCCAGCCCGGCCTGCCGAGCCAGGCGCAGCTGGGCGAGCAGCTCCTTTTGGACCTCCGCCGGCACCAGCGACCCGGCCGCCGCCTTGGCCTGAACCTGGGCCCAGGGCAAAAGCAGGCCGCGGGCATCGACCAGAGACGGGATGGTGGCCGGGTCGCTGGCCGGGCGGTGGCGGTCCAGGATGAAGTGGATGCCCATCGCGGTGATGCCGGCCGCCTTGGCCGCTGCGGCGGCCGCCGGAAATTCCGGCATGGTCGGCATGCAGTTGGTGGCGGTCAGCTGACCGGCCGCCAAAAGCGCAAGCAGGGTGGCCGAAACCGCCGGCGTCAGGCCAAAGTCGTCGCCTTCAAGCAGCAGCCGGCTCATGGGCGGTCACCGGGCGTCTTCGCTTCATCAGCGGCCCCGTCTCCGGTCGTCGCCCCATCGGCAGTCTTCGCCCCGTCGGCAGTCTTCGGCTCAACAGCGGCCTCCGCCCCGTCTCTGGTCTTCGCCTCCTCGGCATTCTTCGCCCCATCGGCAGCCTTCGCCTCATCGGCGGCCTTCACCGTGTCGCCGGTCGTCGCCTTGTCGGCCGCCGTTGCGTCGCGCAGCAGCGCCAGGGTGGCGAAGGCCGGCAGGGTCACCGCCGCCTGGTGCCAGCTCGGGGCGACGTTTTGAATCAGGACCCGGCAGTCCGAGGCCAGCCAGGCAGCCGGCAGCGGCACCGTGATCGGGTGGTCGGCGAAGTTGTTGAGGACCAAAAGCGCCTGGGTCGCGGTGGTGCGTTGGTAGGCGTAAAGCCAGGCGATGGTGGTGCCGAAGGGGCGGTAGTCGCCGGTTTGGATCACCGGCTGGGTTTTGCGCAGGTGAATCAGCCGCTGGTAGAACGGGAAAATCTGGCCGTGAGCGAGCTCGGCCTCGACGTTGATCGTCGCCTGGTTGGTCGGCCGCAGCCACGGGGTGCCGGTGGTGAAGCCGGCGTTGGCGCCGGCGGTCCACTGCATCGGGGTGCGGCTGTTGTCGCGGTTTTTGGCCTTGACGATGGCGAAGGCCTCCGCCGGCGTCTTGCCGGCCTGCACCAGCAGGTGGTAGGCGTTGACGGTTTCGACATCCACGTAGTCATCGATGCTGCGGTAGTCGGGGTCGCACATGCCGATCTCCTCGCCCATGTAGATGTACGGGGTACCGCGGGACAGGTGGATGCTGGCGGCCAGAAGCTGCGCCGACCGCACCCGGTAGCGGGTGACGTCGCCGAAGCGGTTGAGGGCTCGCGGCTGGTCGTGGTTGTTCCAAAACAGCGCCTGCCAGCCGCCGGCCTTGGCCAGCCCCGCGCCCCAGTGGTGCAAAACGATCCGGAGCTGGTCGAAGTCGTAGCGCATCAGGGTCCACTTGCTGCCGTTTTGGTAGTCGGTTTTGAGGTGGTGGAACTGAAACACCATGCTCAGCTCGTGGTTGGCCGGGCGGGTGTAGGCCACCGCGTTGGGCAGCGTCGTCGAGCTCATCTCACCGACCGTCACCGCGTCGGCGTCTTGGCCGAAGCTGCTTTCGGCCAGCGCCTTGATATAGGTCTGCACGATCGGCTTGTCGGTGTAAAGCGTCTTGCTTTCCACACCGGGCGGCGCATCTTGGAGCAAGGGGTCCTTGCCGATCACGTTCAAGACGTCGAAGCGAAAACCTTGGACGCCCTTTTCTCGCCAGAAGTTCACGATGGCGGCCGCGGCCTTGCGAACGTTGGGGTTGCGCCAGTCGAGGTCGGCTTGGCTGACGTCGTACAGGTGCAGGTAGTACTTGCCGGTGTCGCCGAACGGGGCCCAGGCCGGACCGCCGAACTTGGACTCCCAGTTGGTCGGCAGGCTGCCGTCCGGCTTGGGGTCGCGAATCAGGTAGAATGCCTGGTAGTAGGGGTCGCCGGCCAGGGCCTTTTGGAACCAGGCATGGGCGGTGCTGGTGTGGTTCAAGACCATGTCCAGCATCACGCCGATGCCGGTCTCGTGCAGGGCGGCGACCAGGTCGGTGAAGTCCTGCATCGTGCCGAAGCGCGGGTCGATGCGGTAGTAATCGGCGATGTCGTAGCCGTTGTCGTGCTGCGGCGAGACGAAGAAGGGATTGAACCACACCATGTCGACGTTGAGGCGGCGCAGGTAGTCGATCTTTTGGATGATGCCGCGCAGGTCGCCGATGCCGTCGCCGTCGCTGTCGTAAAACGACTTGGGGTAAAGCTGATAGATGACTTTGTCTGCCAAACTCATTGCAGTTCCTTTCTGGTCCGGTGACGGTCAGCTGCGCCGGGCGAACTCCTGGAAGCGGAAGCGGTCGGCGCGGTGGCGCGATTCCGTGTACTGAAACTGGGTCGTGTCCTCGAGGCTTGAGACGCTTCGGATCACGACAATCGGGTCGCTGGCCGTCAGGTGCAGCAGCTCCTGATCGCGCGGCGTCGCCTTTTCCACCGTGATCTCCTTTTTGGAGTAGGCGATGGACAGCTTCAGCTCGTCTTCAAAATACGCGTAGATCGAATTGGTCGCCGCCTGGTCCGGAATGTCCGGGATGACGGTGGCGTCGAGGTAGTCGGTGTCGATGATCACCGGCTCGTCGTTGACCGTGCGAACCCGCACCAGCTTGGTGACGGGAATCGCCTTGGCGCCGGCGTCGATGGAGGCAAAAACCTTGGCCGGCAGCTTGGTCTTGGTTTTCTCAATCAGCGTGGTCTTGGCGTTCAGGTTCAGCCGCGCGGCCAGCTCGTGGTAAGACACCACGCCGGACACCGGGAACGTGTACTGCTGCTGGTTGATGACCACCGAGCCCTTGCCGCGCTGCGACTGGATGAAGCCCTCGTCGCGCAGCCGGGCCAGGGCCCGGCGAATCGTGTCGCGGGAGGCGCCGTAGAGCTGGGCCAGCGCGTTTTCGCTGGGCAGCAGGGCGTTGGTCTTGTAGATGCCTTCGTCGATTTTGGTCTTGATGTCGTGGTAAACCAGGTTGAATTTTGCCATGTGAGCCTCCTAATCGTTGCCCCAGTCGGTGGTGAAAGGCGCGACCGCGACGTGATGCGCCGAGGCGTAGGCCTCGCGCGACTGGTAGGCGCGACCGGCCGCGATCTCGTTGGCCCAGCGCTTGGACGGAGTGCCGGCGACGGTGCGGGTCAAAATCGGGTCGTGAGTCTCAAGCAGCCACTGGTGCAGCCGGTGGCGAAGGTCGTGGTAGACCTTGGCGTAGGCCGGATTGGCGACCAGGTTGTGCTGCTCGAGCGGGTCGGTGGCCAGGTCGTACAGCTCCTCGGGGGCGTTGGGAACGTAGAACTGCTCGCGCATCTCGGCGCCGGGGCCGGTCAGGTGGATGTCGACGGGCATGTAGGTCGCCGGCCCATCCGCGAAGTTTTTGACGAAGCTGTAGTCCTTGGAGCGAATGCTGCGCATCGGGTGGTAGGCGTCGTGCCAGGTCAGCTCGCCAAACACGAAGTCGTGGCCGTCCGGCGCCGCCGTCGCGCTATCGAAGCTGGCCGCGAAGCTGCGGCCGGCGATGCCGGGTACGGCGGGGGCTTGGACCAGGTCCAGCAGCGTCGGCAGCAGGTCGGTGTTGCTCAACAGCGCGTGTTCGCGCTTGCCGGCCAGGTCCGGCCGCTCGGGCAGCCGCACGATCAGGCTAGTCGCCAGGCCGGTGCGGCGCAGCGTCCCCTTGTGACCGGGGAACGGGGCCCCGTGGTCGTTGGTGAAAATCACAATGGTGTTCTCAAGCAGCCCGTGCTGCTCGAGCAGGTCGTAGACGGCGCCGACGCCTTCGTCCAGCACATGCGCGGCACCGGTGTAATGCGAGACCTCCGTTCGCACCACCGCGTCGTCCGGCAGCCCGAGCGGCACCTGAACGCCGCTTGGGTCGTCGCCCTTGGCCGCGTATTCGTCGTAAGGTAGGTGGGTCTCAAACAACCCGAGGTTGAGGTAAAAGGGTTGGCTCGGCGACTGCTTGGCCAAAAAGGTGGCCGCCGCGGCGACGACGTCCGGGGTGCGGTCCCCCGGCGTGGGGATGTACTGGTCGTAACCCAAGGCGGTGCCAGAGGTGAACACGCGGTCTTCGACCGGCGGCGGGGTGCCGATGGTCTCGTGGCTGAGGCCGATCAAGGTGCTGGTGTAGCCAAAGTCGTGCAGCGCCTTGGGCAGCGTCGTGAAGCGGCTGTCGATGGCAAACCCCAGGTGAGCCAGCCCCATCAGGCCATTGGTGTGCGGGTAACAGCCGGTCAGGATGCTGCTGCGGCTGGGGCTGCACTGCGGCGCCGTGGCGAAGTACTGATCGAACAAGACCCCTTCGTCAGCGAGCTTGTCCAAAGCCGGGGTGGCGACGCCGTAGCCGTAAGGTTCGAACAGCTGCCCGGAGTCGTGGGAGATAATCATCACAATATTTGGTTTCATAAACTGACCTCGCAATCGTGTTAACCTGTGGCTAAATGGCGGCCGCAAAGCCGACAGGTCGCCGTTCCACCGTCAAGGGTACCGCAACTTGTACGAACAGGCAACTCCAAAATTATTTTGGGTGTAAGCGTTGACAGAGCGGGACCTCCGTGTTAGATTTACGATGTTGTACGTACAGGTTACAAACTCAATCTTGGAGGACAACAAAGTGAAAGAAAACAGTCGCTTCATCCAGGGGCTTGAGAAGGCCAACGAAAAGTTGAGCAACCTCAAGACGCTGCGAACGATCACCAACGGGTTGGTCGGCGTCCTGCCGCTGATCATCGTCGGCGCCATTTTGTCTCTGATCGCGAACTTCCCCGTCACCGCGTATCAAAATTGGCTGGTCGCGGCCGGCCTGAAGTCGTTTCTCGCACTCGGGGGCCAGTTCACCACCAATATTATCGCCATCATCGCCTGCCTTTCCATCACCTACACCCGCGTGACGCGCGACAAGCTCGATGCCATTATTCCGACGCTGGTGGCCCTGGTCGCATTCCTGATGATTACCCCGCTGCACGTGGAGAAAAAGGCCTCGTTCATCGCCTTTGACTGGCTCGGTGCCCCCGGATTCTTCGTCGGCATCCTGCTGGGCCTGGCGGTTGGGGCCAGCTACTCCTACATGATCAAGCACAACTGGACCTTCCGGCTGCCGGACCAGGTGCCGCCGATGGTCGCCAAGTCGATCGGCAGCATCGTGCCGACCACCATCATCCTGCTGGTCGCGCTTTTGGTTCGCTTCGTCTTCTCTTTGACCAGCCTCGAGACCATTCACAACGTGGTTTACACGCTGATTCAGCAGCCTTTTACCCACGTCGGCAACTCGATTTGGGCGCTGCTGTTGGTCACCTTCGTCGCCCGGCTGTTCTGGTTCATCGGGATCCACGGCATGCTGGTCGTGATGCCGATTCTTCTGACCGTGTTCCTGCCGCTTGACCTGCAGAACCTGGCCGCCTTCAACGCCGGCCAGCCGCTGCCCAACATCGTGACGGTGGCGCTGTGGATCCTTTGCACCTCCATCGGGGGTGGCGGCGCGACGCTTGGCTTCAACTTCCTGATGGCCTTTCGCGCCAAAAGCGAGCAGTACGGGGCCCTCGGCAAGCTCGCGCTGCCGGCCGGGCTGTTCGGCATCAACGAGCCTTTGACCTACGGGGTGCCGCTGGTGTTCAACGTCATCTACGCGATTCCGTACATTTTCGTGCCGGTGCTGAACCTGATCGTCGGCTACCTGCTGATCAAGGTCGGCGTGATGCCGGCCCCAAGCGGCGCGACGATCCTCGGCATGCCACTGCCGATTTTCTTCGCCGGCTTAATGGAAGGCAGCTGGAAGCTGGGCGTGTTCCAGCTCGGGCTGCTGGTGCTTGACACCGTGCTGTGGTACCCGTTCTTCCGGGCCGGCGACGCGGCGGCGCTCAAACAGGAGCAGGCGTTGGCCAAGCAGGCTTAGCACCAGATTTCATCGAAGGCAGGTCCCCGCAAGCGCGGTGGCCTGCCTTTTTTGGCGTGGCGGTCGGACGAAACATTGACGTGCCGGGAAAAATGCGGCATGATACGGTTAAATCGCCGCCGGTCCCTGTGCGGCGCCTCGGGAGGTAATAGTATGACAGTCCCTAAATTTTGTGCGAATTGCGGCGCCCCGCTGACGCCCGGTGCGAAGTTCTGCACCCGCTGCGGCGCCAAGGTGGCGCAGGCGGCAGCAGCCGCCGCTACGGCGGTGGGTGACGCCCAACGCGGCGCGACCCCGGCAACGCCGACAACCCCAGACTCGGCAGTACCGGCCGCCCCGGCGGCGCCGGCGACCTCAGACTCGGCCGAAGCGGCCGCCCCAGCGGCGCCGGTGGCCCCAGACTCGACCGAATCGGCCGCCCCAGCAGAACCGACGGATGCGGTCGAATCCCCGGCCGCGCCGGCGACTGCGGCAGACGCACCGGTCCCGGCGAGCGCAACGCAGCCAGCCAGCGCAACGCAGCCGGCCAGCGTAACGCAGTCAGCCAGCGCAACGCAGTCAGTCAGCGCAACGCGGCCGGCCAGCGCGACCCAGCCGGCGGCCGCGCCAGCCTGGTGGGTGAAGCTCTGTGCGGTGGCGCAAGACCCCCGCGTCGGGGCGGTTTTGACCGTCTTAATCGGGCTCGGGTGGTTCATCGGTGGCAACGCCTTGCACCGCGTGGTCACCGGCGTCAGCACCCTGCTGAACACCATCGCCTTTGACGCCGGGGTCAACACCGAGTCGCTCGGCCTCAGCGGCATCACCAACGGCATCGGGGCCCTCGGCACGTTGATGATGCTGATCGCCATCGTCGTCGCCGCCGTCGGGGTGCTGGTGTGGTTTCGGCCGCAAAACCGCGCGAAGGCGGCGCTTGGGCTGATCACCACCGATCTCGGGGCGGCCGCCGTCGGCATTTTGCTGTACGTCGGCATCAAGTTCCAGCTGTCACACACGATGCTGCCCAACACCAGCTACTCGGTCGGCCAGCTGCTCAAAACCGCGCAAACCAGCACGGACTGGCTGAACAACTCGGCACTTGGCAGCCTGAGCAAGTACACCGACATGCTGCGCGGCCTGATCGGCAACATCACGCTGGCCCAGACCATGCTGCTGGTGGTTGCCGTGGCCGGCGCCGTGGTCGGTGGCCTGCTGCTGTACGTGCGAGGCAAGCGCGACTAGGACCTAAAAGGGCGACGGCCCTTTTTTCGTGGTCACGGTGCTGCTTATTTGTTGTAAATTTACAGCAAACGTGGTACCTTTTATCGAAAAGGGGGTGACATCTTGCAGGCCGCAGATCAAGATATTCGACCGGTGTCGGAGTTACGGCGGTACAATGAACTGCTGGCCGACGTGACCCCTGACCATGCAATCACGTTGACCAAGAATGGCTACGGTAAGTACGTGGTGATGGACCTCTCCGAGTATCAGCGCTTAATGCGCCAGGCGCTGGGGGCTGAGTTGAACCGGATGATGACCCAAGCACTTCAGGAGCCGACGCGACCGCTTGCCGATTTTATCGCAGAGTTGCAGGCCAAGTGATGATGGCCTTAACAGTCGCGGCTGGTGCTGAACTGGATTTGCTGGCACTCCAGCAGGCGCTTGATCGGCAATTTGGTCGCCAAGTCAGACAACGCGTGATTAACGAACTCGTGCAGTCCTTGAACAAACTGGCTCAATTTCCCGGCCTAGCGCGACCGTTTTCGGTGCTGAATCTTTCCGTTGCGGTTCCGGGATACTTCTACCGCACTCAGCGAAACACGTTTCTGCTGGCGATAGATGAGACGCAGATTCGGGTGTTGCGCGTGTTGGACAATCGTCAGGATGTTGCAGCGGCGATTGAAGCCGTGTTGACGTGGTGACGCAAAATCGCCAGCTTCCAGGTTATTTGGAAGCTGGCGATTTTTTAGTGTGAGTGGTTCAAGGTCACTTGAGTCCTAGCGGTGTTGCAGATTTGGACTACCAAGCGTCGAGGTACGTGCGGGTCGTTCTCCGTCCCGACTCAGCGCTTGCGCCGCCACTTCAGCAGCTTGCGCAGCAGGTAGCCGGCTACGATCAGCACGGCCAGCAGGTCGATTAGCCGCATCAGGTAGGTTGACCAGTGGCTGCGCCAGGCTGCGCGAACGCGCTTGACAGTCGCCTGGCGGCCGGCCTTGGCCGACACGGTGAAGCCACGGGTGAAGCGCCAGCGGCCGTTGTCGCCAACGACGGTGGCGACCAGGCGGTAGCGGCCGGCCGCCAGCCCGGCCGTGGCCAGCGGCTGCTTCAGGGTGAAACGGTTGCTGGGGGCGAAGGCCAGCTGGCGGCGCCGCACCGTGGTGGGACGCTTGCCGACCGACGTGAGCCGCAGCCGCATCGTGGCGTTGCCGATGATCACCGGCGCGGCGTTGGTGAAGGTCAGCGCAAGCGCCGGTGAACCGCTGTAGTGGTAGCGAACGCGGTTCAGCGAAAGCCGTGGGACCGGCATTTTGGCGACCTCCTGCAGCGACACGCCGATGACGTAATTGGCGAGGTTGGCGAACCCGGCCTGATGCTTGGCCTTGGCCGCCGCGGTGCGGGAGGTGACGTTGAAGGCGCCGAGCACCAGCCCGGCGAAGCGGCGCCGCGGGACGGTCAGCGTGAAGCTGACGCGGCGGGTCGCACCGGGTCCCACCCGCACGGTTTGGGTGCGGTCGGGGCCGAGCATCTGGGTGAAGCTGAGGTGGCTGGGCGCCGTCTGTGCGGTGCCTTGATCGTAGGTGATCATGCCGGTGGGGTTGGTGACGGCGTTGGCCGCGGCCACCTGCAGCCGCTGGGCGGTGGTGGCAGTGTTGGTGACCGCCACGGTGAGGGTCCGAGTGCGGCTCGGGGTCAACGTCAGCGCCAGGTAGGACTTGCCGGCGGCGTTGTCGGCCGGCAGCACCGCCTTGGCGCTGAAGTCGTTGACCAGCGCGTGGGTGGGTTGGACCGGCGCCAGCAGCGCGGTGCCGAGCAGAACAGCGGCAATCATAAGCAGGTGCTTCATGGGCTTCTCCTTTGTTGAAAAATAAAAAGGCCACCAGGGCCTTTTTACTGAAAATTAATTACTTGAGCTTGAGGTCTGCGTATCACTGAGCGTCCAGGTGATCGGGGCGCTGTAGGTCCCGGCCGTTGCCGGTAGGTTAGTGACCCCGAGCGTCAGGTTGTTGAAGTCCAGCTGGGTGGTGCCCATGCCGGTGCCGGGGGCGGCCACAATCAGCTGCGACGCGGTGCCGGTTGGCATCCCGGCGGCGCTGCCGACCGCAGCGGCCCCGCCGAAGACGCTGGCGTCGCCGGTCAGCTTGTTGGAGTTGAACTGCAGGTCAAGCGTGACACCGCTTGGCTTGGTGACTGCGCCGAGCGTCGCCGCCAGCTGCCAGCCGGCGCCGGTGCCGCGGGTGTCGGAGACCTTGACCGGTTGCGTGGCCGTGCCGTGCAGCCGCTCGTTCAGCTTGTCGGCCGTGCTGGTGAAGTCGAGGTCCGGCACCTGGTCCAGGGTCAAGGCCCCGTCCTTGTTGCCGGTGATGTCGATGTTAACGTTGGAATTTTGCGTTTGATCCGCCGCGTGAACGGTCGTTGGAAGCGTCAGCAGTCCGGCGGCGAGAATTACACCGCAAATCAGGAACTTAATATTTTTCATGACAATGCCTCCATTCGGGCAGTCGTGCTGCCTTCATGGATTAGTGTAACGCATGAATTAGTTTTTGTTAAGGCAATGAATGCGCTTTATGTTATGATGATCAGCCGCGCTGCCACCGCAGCACGTACCGCTCCACCGCGTTGAGGCCGGCGAACAGCGCGAAGGCCACCGCCGCCAGCACCACGATGCCGGCGTACATCAGCGGGTAATCCAGGCGGTTCCACTCGTCCATGATGAAGTAGCCCAGCCCGTAGTTCGTCCCGTAAACCTCGGTGAAAAACAGCGTGGCGATCGCGGTGCCCAGCGCGATGCGCAGGGCCGACAGCACCCCGGCCAAGCTGGCCGGCCAGGTCGCAAAGCGAAACAGCTCAAGCCGCGTCGCGCCGGCCACCCGCAGCTGTTTGTACAGGCTGTCCGGCACCTGCCGCACCGCGTCTCGCACCGAGATGATGATCTGAAATACCGTGATCAGCGCGATCATGATGATTTTGGCCGCGTCACCCAGGCCGGCCAGCAGCATCACCACCGGCAACAGCGCAATCTTGGGCAGCGGGTAGGTCATGTACACCACCGGGTCGAGCCAGGCGCCGAGTCGCGGCAGCCGCACGATGGCGATGCCCAAAGGTACCCCGATCAGCGCCGCCCAGCCCAGGCTCCAGCCCAGCCGGTACAGCGAAAAATACAGGTGCCAGCCGATCTGGTGGGTCGCCAGCTGCGGCAGCGCGGCGTAAACGGTGATGGGAGTTGGCAGCACCGGCTTGTTGATCAGCCAGGCCGCGATCAGCCACAGCACGTGCAGCCCGAGCAGCGCCCCCAGGGACTGGCCGGCCCGGCGCCAGCCGCCGGGTTCGCTGCCGGGGGTCACGCCGGCGGCCGCACCGCGACCGGCAGCGGGGTTCGTACCGGGGATCACACCGGCGGCCGCACCCTCGCTTGCCGGGCCGGCCGCCGTCCCACGCGCCGCGGGTTCAGGTGTCGGGTCGTTCGTTGTCTCGTCACGCTTGGTTTTCAGTCCTGCCATGTCGCTTCCACCTCCTGGCGCAGCGCCGCCACCGCCTGGTAGTAGTCCGGCCGCTGCGGCCGGGACACTGGTGGCACCGCCGCCAGCGGATTGGCCCGGCACTGGCCCTGGCCGTGGTTCAAGAGCAGCAGCGAATCGCCCAGCAACAGCGCCTCCTCGAGGTCGTGGGTGATCAACAGCGTGGTCACCGGTCGCGCCTGCAACTGGGCCGCAAACAGGCGGTAGGCCTTGGCCTTGACCACCGGGTCCAAGGCGGCAAAGGCCTCGTCGAGCATCAACAGGTCCGGTGCCTGGGCGAACGCCCGGGCCAGCGCCACGCGCTGGCGCTGGCCGCCGCTCAACGCGGCGGGGTAGCGAGCCGCCAGGTCGGCGATGCCAAGCGCCGCCATCACCTGGTTCGCCGCGGCGCTTTGGGCCGCATCCAGGCGGCGGTGCTGGTTGAGGCGCCGGGCGAGGGTCACGTTTTGGCCGACCGTGGCCCAGGGCAGCAGCCCGTAGTCCTGCGGCACCACGGCCAGGTGGTGCTGCCGCGGGTCGATTGGCGTCCCATCAAGCAGCACCGTGCCGGTGGCCGTCACCTGGCGGGTGAGGGCGTCGATCAGCGTCGTTTTGCCCGTGCCGCTGGGGCCCAGCACCGCCAAAATGCCGCGGTCGGCGACGGTGAAGCTCAGCGCATCCAGCACCCGTGTGGCGCCGCGATCGACGGTGAGAGCGGAGACGGTCAGTTTCATTCGGTCACGCCGCTCAGCGAGACGGCCGCGGGGTCCAAGGTGGTGGCGGTGACCCCTTCGGACTTAGCGTAGGCGAAGGCGGCCTTGAGCACCGCCGGCTTGACGGCATGCGCCTTCGTGTAGTGGACCAGTTCAACCTTAGGCGCCAAGGCGGCGGGGTAGCCGATGTCTTGGGTCAAAATGCCCTGGAAGTCGGCGGCCTGGCCGGCGTTGAGCGTCTGGACCGCCCGGTTGTAGGCGGCCAAAACGCGCCTGGCGACCGGCTTGTTCTTGGCGAGGCCCGGGGCGACGGCCAGGATCGTGGTTTGGTAGGCGACCGGGTCGCTTTGCGCAATCACCCGGGCCCCCTTGGCCTTGGCAATCGCCATGAACGGGTCGGGAACGATCATCGCGTCGATTTTGCGGTCCAGGCACAGCTGGATGCGGGCGGGAATCTGGGCGACCTCGCTGAGTTTGACGTCTTTTTCACTCAGGCCGACTTTTGCGAGCTCCTGATCAAGGTAGAAGGTCGGGGTCTGGTGGGGCATGGTCGCGACCGTTTTCCCCTTCAGGTCGGCCACGGTCTTGATGCTCGGCTGGTTGGTCAGGATGCCGAAGGAGCCGTTCAGACCCGTGGCGATTTTCCAGCCCAGCTTGCCGTTTTGGTAGGCGGCCAGGGTCACGACGTCGGTCACGGCGCCGTCGAGCTGGCCGCTGGCCACCGCGGCGTCACGCTCCTTGGGCGACTTGAAGTTCTGCAGCGTGACGTTGAGGTGCTGGGCCTTGAAGTAGCCCTTCTTCTGCGCCAGGTACAAGGGAATCGACTCCGGCGCCGACATCGTGCCGAGGGTCAGGTCGACCGTCTTCGCCGTTTTGGCGGTCGGTGTCTTGCTCGCCGACTCTTTCAGGCTGCTTTCCTTGGGGGCACAGGCGACCAGCAGCGTTGCAATCAGCAGGGTACCCAGCCCCAACCCAAGTTTCTTCATTCGAATCTCCTCCTAAAAAAGTTTCCAGATGGTCCAACCAATCAGCACCAAGACCTCGGCGCCGGCGGTCAGCAGCAGGTTGTTGACGGCGGTTTTGAATGTGAGCCGCCGCACTTGCACGGCTAAAAAGCGCCGGATGTTCTTGTGAATCACCGGCCAAAGCCCCAGCACCAAAAGCGTCGGCCAAGGCATCAGCCCAAGCGCCACGGCCGCCACAATCGCGACGTAGGCGGCCACCGGCACCCAGCGGTAAATCGCCAGCGACCGGTCGTGGCCGAGGTACACGGCCAGGGTCGCCCGGTGGTTGGTGATGTCTTCTTGAATGTCGCCGATGTTGTTGGCGAACATGATGTTGGCCTCCAGCACGATGATCGGCGCGGCGACCAACAGCAGCTTGGCGATGGTCGGAATGTCGCCGTGCAAGGCGAACGCTCGCCAGCTCAGGTCAAGCCCCAGCGGCCGGTGCGGGACGTTGACGAAGTAGGCGATGAAAAAGGTCCCGAAGCCCTCGGTCATGCTGGAGACCAGCTCGCCGATCGGCAGCCGCGAAATCGGCATCGGCCCGAAGGTGTAGAAAATCGCGATGGCGATGGCCGTCGCCCCGATGACCAGCAGCACGAGGTCGGTGCGAACCACCAGCACCAGCCCGGCGCAGATGGCCACGCCCAAAAGCGTCAGCATCAGCGCCATGATGCGCCGGGGGTTCAGGTGAGCGGTGCCGATGATGTTGCCGTTTTGCCGGTAATCTTCGTCGTGGGACTTGTAGAAATCCTGCACATTGTTGAAGCCGGTGACAAAGCAGGCAATGCTCATCTGACCCACAAAGTAGATCAGCGTGTTCACCCAGTTGAAGCCGCGCTGGTCGTACCAGGCGTAAAGCGTCCCCAGGGCGAAGGGCATCACCGAGGCCAGCTTGACCGGCAGCCGAATCAGCTGCAGGAATAGGGGCAAGGTGAGCTTGTTGTAAGGCGTTGTCTCGTGCATGCGAATCCTCCCGTCGCGGCAGCGAAGCGTTGCCAACACTCATCCAGTCTACGTGAGCCGGCGGGGTTTGTACACAATTGCACAAAAAAATGAGAGGCGCCGCCCCTCATTTTTACGCCGATTTAATTTTAGAATTGGAAGGCCGGGTCTTCGGCCACGTTGGCCGCGGTCAGCACCAGCCGGCCGTTCGTGTCTGCCGTGAAGTGGTTGGCGGCCAGCAGTGCCCGGGCCGCGGCGGCCTCTTCCGGCACCACCACGAACAGCGATTGCAGGCCGAGCTCGAAGAACGCGAACCCCGTCACCCGCGGCAACACCTCGGCCATCACGGCAGCCGGCGTGGTCGCTAGCGCCTCGAAGCGCAACTGCGCCGTGGTTTTCGCTTCATCGAAGTTCCACAGGCAGATGCTGCCGAGAAAGGCGCCGGTGGTGCGGTCGCCGATGCCGTACAGCAGGGCCTGGTCGCCCATCACCAGCTGCATCGAGCGGTTGACGTACCGCGCGGTGGCCTCGATGGTCGCGTCGACCTCACGCCCGGACAGCGCGGCCTGCACGGCGTCGGCGCGAAGGGCGTGGACGTCCTTGAGGCGAAACAGCGTCAGCCAGTCGAGCTGGTAATGCGCCGACAGCAGCGGGTGGTATTTTTCAAAATGGGCCATGTCGCGCCTCCTAGAAGATGCCGTTGTCCTGCGGGTCGGTGATCGGATCGTTGAAGTTCTTGTGGTAGTAGGCCTCGTTCATTACCTTGTACTTGCCGTTGGCGAACTTCGCGATCAGGTCGCCGGGCGTGGCAATCTGCGCGTCGGAGTTGGGCACGTGCAGCTCAACCGACGGCAGCGGCGTCAGCGCGACGAACTTGGCGTCGTCGCCGAAGAAGGTGTCGATGGCCGCGCGGTCGATGTTCTCACGCACCGGCAAAAAGTACGACATCTTGGCAGTGGAAAACGCGGCGAACTCGCCGCCGGGAAACTTGGATTCAAAGGCAGGCATTGCCGGGACCTCTTTTCAATGGTTTCACTAAGTATATCACGTATAATGGAGAGGGTGGAGCCGAGCGCAGTTAGCGGGTTGGGTTGCCTAGCCCGAGCGGTGAGGCGGTCTTTGCCTCGGCGCTCGGGCGTCGCAAGCCGCACCCGCGTTGCTCGGGGGAACCCGTTTAGGTAGAGGGTGGAGCAAGCCGGGTTTAGCGAGGCGAATAGCCTAGCCGTGTCACATGGGCCCGGGCTTGGCCCAAGCGACGCGGCGTAGCTATTCGAGCTCGCGTTGGCTGGCGGAACCCGTTTATGGAGAGGGTGGAGCCGAGCGCAGTTAGTGGGTCGGGTTGCGGCCTCCGGGTCCCGGGCGGGTCGGGCTGTGCGGCCGGTCTCCGCCCGAAACGGGCTCCGACCTAGATTTAGAGCCGGAGCCGCGTTGCGGCTGCCCCGTCTCTAAATCTGCCGGGATGAGTGGCGCGAAAGCCGCTCATCCTTTCACGGTCCACCCCGCCCGGGCCCCTGCGGCTGCTACACAGTAGGCCAGCGACTTAGCGTTGTCTCAACTGGGCGAGACCGGGACATTCCGCTGGCACGATGGCGCAACGTTACACTAGATATTGCACAGCCGTTCCAGTTCCCACGCATTGTGAAAGAAGGCACCTTCATGGACTTATTCGAATCCGCCGGCCAGGCGCTGCAACCGCTGGCCAGCCGCATGCGGCCGCAAAGCCTGGCCGAGTTCGCCGGGCAGGCCCAGCTGGTCGGGCCCGACGCCGTTTTGACCAAGCTGATCACGCAAGACGAGATCCCCTCGATGATTTTCTGGGGGCCGCCGGGTGTGGGGAAAACCACGCTGGCGCAGATCATCGCGCGGCAGACCAAGGCGGCCTTTGTGAACTTTTCCGCCGTCACCAGCGGCATCAAGGAGATTAAGAAGGTGATGGAAGAGGCCGAGACCAACCGCAAGCTGGGGCAAAAAACCATCGTCTTCGTCGACGAAATCCACCGCTTCAACAAGGCCCAACAGGACGCCTTTTTGCCCTATGTCGAACGCGGCTCGATCACGCTGATCGGCGCGACCACCGAGAATCCGTCGTTCGAGGTCAACGCGGCGCTGCTGTCTCGCACCCGGGTGTTCGTGATGAAGCCGCTGACCACCGCCGATCTGGTGGGGCTGTTGCGACGCGCCTTACGCGATCCGCGCGGCTACGGCCTGGAAAAAGTTGAGATTGAACCGGACCTGTTGCAGCGCATCGCCGCTTTTGCCAACGGGGATGCGCGGATCGCGCTGAACACGCTGGAGATGGCGGTGACCGACGCCGGCGGCAAGCCTGGTGAGGTGATTCACGTCACGAAGCAGGCGGTCGGCCAGCTGCTGTCCAAAAAGGCGCTGCTCTACGACAAGAACGGCGAGGAGCATTACAACCTGATCTCGGCCTTGCACAAGTCGATGCGCAACTCCGACGTCGACGCGGCGGTTTACTGGCTGGCGCGGATGCTCGAGGCCGGCGAGGACCCGCTGTACGTTGCGCGGCGGCTGGTGCGGTTCGCCTCCGAGGACATCGGCATGGCCGACTCCCGGGCCCTGGAAATCTGCACCAGCGTTTTTCAGGCCTGTCAGTTCATCGGGATGCCGGAATGCACCGTTCACCTGACCCACGCGGTGGTGTACCTGAGCCTGGCGCCGAAGAGCAACGCCCTGTATACGGCCTACTCGGCGGCCAAAAAGGACGCGACGGAAACGCTCGCGGAGCCGGTACCGCTGCAGATTCGCAACGCCGTCACCGACTTGATGGACGAAGTCGGCTATGGCAAGGGTTACGAATACGCTCACGACACCAAAGACAAGCTGACGACGATGCAGACGATGCCGGACAACCTGGTCGGCCACCACTACTACCACCCGACCACGCAAGGCAGCGAGGCCAAGGTCGCTCAGCGGCTGGCGCAGATTCAGGCGTGGCACCGGGAACACGACGGCGGTCTCGACGACTAAATCACCGATGTCGCCCATGAACATGAACGGGACGTCCCTCAGCCTTGAGCTGAAGGACGTCCCGTTTTCGTTACAAGGCGGCGACTGGAACACCCATCTGCTGGAGCCACTCGACATCTGAGGCCAACAGCGCGGTTGCATCAATCTCACGCAGAAAAGAAATCAGAACATGCAGGCTGGCCAGTGTTGTTTCGCGGTTGGCCGAATCGAATTCGTAGTGAAGAGCGAGATCAACGAGGCGAGTACGGTATTTAAGCAGGAGACTGTTGTTCTGATTATCAAGCCGGGGTAAGCAATCGAGCAGATATTTTCCTAACTGAGCATTATGCTTTTCAACAGCTCGTACACTCGCGTTGAAAAAATCGTTTGAGAGAGTTGTAACCAGTGTTTTTGATTGACCAGAAGTAGTGAATTCAAGGATACTTCGTGCCAATAATGGTGTCAGCTGTTCGTTGGAGACAAGATAGACGATGTTGCCGAACAAGACGAACTCAAGTCGAAACCAACGCTCATTCTTAAGGAGATAGGCTGCTACCGGTTCAATCTCAGCGGCCGCCAATTCGCTTTGCTTTTTGTAGAAGAATTGATAACCACGCAACAAATGACCAATCAGATTGTTAACATAGTCAGAACTTGCTTCGTAAAAGGCAACTTCGGAATCGAGCTGTTTGCCATCTTCTGAGGCGGCGACACTTGCCAGCAACCGCCAGGTCCGAGAAGAACGATTTGGCTCGTCACATAGGCTCAATGCCTCGGTCAATGACCCATGGGCATTATGAAACATCTGAATTGCGTTAACGACGGAGGGAACTCCGCTACCGTTTTCGAAGCGAGATACCGCGCTTTTACTACTGCCGACGCCAACTGCCGCGAGTGTCAGACCGCGCCGTGAACGCATGGCAAAAAGGAGTTCACCGAGCTGATTGACCGTTGAATTCATTAGGATAGCCTCACTTTTCCCGATAATGGGACAACAAGATGATACTGATTGGAATGGCGAATTTAACAGGATAAGATGTGAGCGAAAGGAGGCGCAAAATGAGAAAACCTTGGTGGAAAATCTTGTGTGCGATGATTATGATTTTTTCAGTTGCTGGTATCATTATCATCTCCGACGAGACAGATGGCGGTGACAGTTTTGCGGTCAGTCACCGGACAGTTCTTTGGTCAGAGGTAACGCAGTGATGGAATGTTTAAGTCGGAGAAGCGAGTGGCATATGCTGGACTGCTAGTCGTGTCTCGGGATGAGAGATGACAAGTGACACTATCGACAGTCAGTCTGTTACGCTGCTTTGCTGAAGCATTGTCGAGGAGGGTTTCGTTATGAGAAAAAAGCTTTTGCTTACGCTATTTTTTGGGGGGCTACTTTGTTTTAGTCTGTCTAATCGGCAGTCTGTCTCTGCGACGGAGGTAGAGGACACGGTTGCATCATCCTCTGTTGTTGAGTACCACATTTTATCGGTTCAAGATTATGTTTCCGCGCAAAACCGGATTCTTACACTTCCTAAGGAGAATCAAGATGACGCCTTCAAGGCCTTGGCGGACGCAACGCCACGACTTATTCTAACACAGGTGATTGGTTCGGCGTTCTCAGCTTTAGAAACAACACAGTCGCAGATTTTACCAGATGATACACAGGAAATAACTGCTACGAATGGCGTTGAGGTGCAGGTCACATCAAGTGATCATGCTACTGATGAGACGGGACGTGTGATTCCAGAAGAGCGAAGCGGTTTTTTCGCCAAAAAGAATGGTGTAACGAAGGCCTTTGGAGCAAGACGTTACGATGCATATGTTAAGCTCCCTGGTATTATTGCCTTTGATTTTTACACGCATTATCGAGTTGGTACGACAGGTTTAACGCTCACCTCAGCAAATTTTTATATTGTGACTGACTACGTGGGTTGTTTCTCTGAAGGAGTAGAATATAAAGAGGCAGAGGATAAACGTGCTGAAAAGGTTGGATATGACATCAACGGCGTGTGCATGTTAAAATCTTCGATATCAATTAATCTCGGCGTATCAGCAGTTGTTGCTAGTGCTTCAACTTCTGTCGGTTATTCAACAACCTTCTACTTGGTGAGTTACGTCAAGATGACCTCGAAGCATAGTAGCAGCGTAACCGTCGATGAAGGAATGAATATTCTGTCACATTCTCTACTAAATACCTTCTAGATTGGACGTAGCCTGCGGCGAGAATCTCTTGCTAGCAGGGCAGATTACTTTAGCTCCACTTTATGAAGTCCTGAGGAAAGGGAGCTTTGTCATGCGAGATCTTTGGTTGAACATTCAGACGCTCGGCGGTTTTATCGCTTTCATGTTACCTGTTATCGTGTTTTTGGTCATTTTCGCCGCGGTAGTGATTGGACTTGTCTGTCTTATTATGTTTGTTGTTCGTCAGGAGCGCCGATCTAATCGAAATCGCTAGCCTAGCTTGGACTGATGCCTCTGAGAACTCGTGCGGTGTAGGTTAGTGTTTGCATGCCACTGGCGGGATGACAAAATTCGGGGGAGACACGTTACGGTCACGCAAAAATAGGCAGATACAATGCAGCGTAAGCCGCATTGTATCTGCCTATTTGCGTAGTGTTGAATGAAATATTTCCCGCTAACCCCACCGTACTCGGCTCTGGGTTACTTTTCCACTTCCTGCAGCTTCTGGTTGTCGTCCAGCTGGGAAACGCCCATCAGGTGCTTCTTTTGCAGGTGTTGCATGACCAGCCAGAGGAGGGCCAGGGAACCGAGGGCGACGCCGATCAAGACGACGACCGCCTGGGCGACCGTACCGGAGGCGATGCCCGAGGTGATGGCCTGACGGAAGCCCATGATCGAGTAGCTCATCGGCAGGAACGGGTGGATGACGTTGTAGAAGTGGTTGGTGATCTCAAGCGGGAACGTCCCGCCGGCACCGCCCAGCTGCAGCATCAAGAGTACCATCGCGACGAAGCGGCCCGGGTTGTCCAGCCACATCGACAAGAACATGACTAGGTACATGGACGCGAGGGCGAAGAGCTCGGCAAAAAGGTAGAAGAGACCGACGTGGTCGACGGTCAGGCCGGCCGCGATGATCAGCGTGGCCTCGACCAGGGCCATGCCGGTGGCGACCAAGCCACCGAGCACGATCTTGGAGGCGAACCACTGCGTCGCCGTGCCGTCCTTCTTGGAAACCTTGCGGATTGGGTAGGCGAAGTTGAAGACCAACGCGCCGACGTAAAGCGCCAGGGAAAGCACGTAAGGCGCCAGGGCGTGGCCGTAGTTATCGACCTTGCTGTAGTAGCCGTGGTGCAGCTTGGTCGGGGCCGCGAACATTTTGGCCGTCTTGTCGCTCAACTTAATGCCGTTGACCTGCTTGGCGCCAGCGCCGAGGCTGGTCGACAGGGTCTTGGCCCCGTCGCCGAGCTTGCCGGTGCCGGAAGTCAGGTCCTTTGACTTGTCGTCAAGCTGCTTGGTGCCCGAAGCCAGCTGCGTGACGCCTTCGGTCAGCTGCGGCAACTGTGCCTGCATCTGACCGAGGCCGCTTGCCAGCTGCTTGGAACCGGCGGTCAGCTTGCCGCCGTTGGCCGCAAGCTGTTGGCCGCCGTTGTTGAGCTGGGAGATGCCGGACGTCAGGGCCGGGATCTGGCCGTTCATGGTGTTGAGGCCGCCTGCGAGTTGCTGGGCCCCGCCGTTGAGCTGGGAGACACCGGATGTCAGGGCCGGGATCTGGCCGTTCATGGTGTTGAGGCCGCCGGTCAGGGTGGCCGCGCCGAGCTTCAGCTTGAGGCTGTTGGCGGTGACGAGCCCGACGCCTTGGTCGAGCTGGTCGATGCCGTCAAGCAGCGCCGGCAGCCCGGCGGTCAGCTGCGCCACGCTGGCGTTCAGCGTGGCAGAGCCCTGGGTCAAGGCCGTGCCCTTGGTGGCCAAAACCTTCGCCCCGGCTTGCAGCTGGGTGAGGCTTGACGCGAGCTTGGTGATGTCGCCGGTTGAGGTCAGCTGCGTGTCCAGCGCGGCTGACAGCGCCTTGGCGCCTTCCTCAAGCTGGGTCAGGCCGCCCATCAAGGTCGCGGTGTCGGCCGTATCGGCGGCGGTACCGGTCGCTTTTTGCTGCGTGGTGGCAAAATCCATGAAGTCCGCGTACATTTTGTCCAGCGACTGGGCGGCGGTCGAGTCCTTGGCCACGCCGGCCGCGGTCAGCTGAGCCTTGGCGGTCGCGTAGTCGATCACGACCTTGGTCGCCTTGGTCTTGGCCAGGGCGCTGGTGGCGGTGACCTCCGCCTTGATCTTGGTGACGCCGGCGGCCATCTTGTCGATGTTGCCCTGCAGCGTCTTCATGTTGCTCGGCAACGTCTGCGCCGCCGCGTTGAGCTTGGTCAGGTTGTCGGACAGCGTGGTGACACCGGCGACGTACTCGCCGGTGCTGCTGTTGAGCGTGGCGCTGCCATCGGCCAGCTTCTTGAGGCTGGCGGCGTCAAGTGCGGCCGTCTGCGTCTTCATGGCGGAGACGCCTTTAGCGACCTGGGAGACGCCATCGGTGTAGTCGCCGATGCCGGTGTTCAGGGTCTTGGCGCCATCGGCGAGCTTCTTGGTGCCGGTTGCCAGTGGGCCAACCTTGGCGTTGAGCTGCTTGGTGCCGCCGGCCAGCGTGTTGGCACCGCTGGCGAGCTTTTGGGTGCCGGCGGCCAGTGGCCCGACCTTGCCGGCCAGGGTGTTGATCCCGGCGGCCAGGGTGTCGGCGCCGGTGACGTACTGGTCGAGCCCCGCGTTCAGGGTTTTGGCCCCGGTGGCCAGCTGGTTGACGCCGCTGCTCAGCGGCTTAACCTTGACGCTCAGGGTCTGGACGCCGTCGTTGACCTTGGAGACGCCGACGACGTACTGGGAGACGCCGTCATCCAGCGTGGCGAGGCCGTCGGAGAGCTGCGTCGCCCCCTTGGCCGCCTTGTGCATGCCTGAGCCAACCGTTTTGATCTGGTCGAAAACGGCGCTGGCGTAGGCGTTGGTGACGTTGGCGCGAATCTCCTTGTCGAGCTTGTCGACGCCGATGCCCGAGATCACCGAGCTGAGGTAGTTCAGCGAGTCGTTGGTCTGGTAGGTCAGACGCATCTTCTTGGGGTTGGCGTCCAGCACGGTCGCCGCGTTCTTCGAGAAGTTCGAAGGAATGGTGACGACGGTGTAGTACTTGTTATTCCGTAATCCCTTGGCGGCCTGCTTGGCGCTGACGAAGTGCCAGCCCAGCTGCTTGTTCTTGCGCAGCTTCTTGACCGTCTGCTCGCCGACGTTCAGCTTGGTGCCGTTGTAGGTGACGGCGCGGTCGTTGTTGACCACGGCGACGGGCAAGTCCTGGGTGTCGCCGTACGGGTCCCAGACGGACTTCAGGAAGAAGATGCTGTACAGGAACGGGATGATCATGATGACCGTCACGGACAGCAGGATCAGCTTGTTGCGCTTGATGAACCCGAATTCATCTTTTATCAATATCGTTGTGCCTCCTTATGCGATGACTTCATTGAGGTAAAGGCTGACCAGCTGGGCGTAATTTCCGTTTTGACCGTGGGGCATGAAGCCCATGATTTCCAGCACGGAAAAGCCTAGGACGCTGGCAATCAGCGCCTGCTCGAAGGCCTGCGGGGACATGTGGCGCAGCTTGGTGTGCGTGATCAGCCGCCGCAAGAGGTCCAGCACCTTGGCCGTTGCGGCCACGAACGGGCTGTCTTGCGGGTAGCGATGCACGTAGTAGAAAAGCTGCACCAACGCGCCGTTTTGGTCGAAGAACTGATGCGCCGTGGCGGTGTAGGCGGCCAGGGCCGCGCGACCGGACAGGCCGGTCGCCGCCTCCAAAAGCTGCGTGTAAAGGTCGGCCATGAAGGTCGTGCCGAGGTCCTCGATCACGGCCTCCACGTTGTCGTAGTAGTTGTACAGCGACTGCGAACGAATGCCCAGCCGCTTGGCCAGGTGCTGAAAACTCAGCGTCTGGAAGCCGTCCTCACGCACCAGCGCCTGCGCTTCCGCCAGCACCTGCGCGTGGTCAAGCCTGCGGTGTCCCCCCATGGTTGTCCCTCCTCAATTGATTTCACCCAATAAATATTACAAGATGTAAATATAAAGGGATTCATTGAAGCTCACAACCTACAAAATGTAGATTGTGCCCAAAAACGCGCAAAAACCCCCGGCGCGGTGAGGCGACCGGGGGTGAGGCGAGTGGTGAGGCGGCGGGTGAGCGAATTAGTGTTGCCGCGACAGCAAAACACGCGTTGGCGCCACCGAGTGGGGGCCAACGCGTGTTTGTCAGTGTCTAGTTGGTGCGGCTACAGCCGGAAGTGCAGGTCCGGGTGCGTGTCTAAGACCACGACGCCGATCATGAGTAAGGCGGTGATGACCGCGGCGACGACGGCATGCACGGCGAGCAAGGCGGCAAAGGCGAAGGCGGCCACGCCCAAAACGATCCAATCAAAGGTGTTCATTGACATAAGACTCACTCCTTTAGACGCGCGATGGCGGCCGAGCGGTGCGACCGCTTGATTCCGCTTTCATTATATCACCTTCCATTCAAGTTTGTGAATGGTTTTTCAATTCAACTGAGACGAGCCGGAAAAAGGCGGCTGACGCGGCGAGGGCTTACAATAGGAGAAGGGGATGTCAAGGCCGCTTCCCGCTCGGGTCCACCCTCTAAACGAGTTCCGAAGCGCAACGCGGGCGCGGTCTGCTACGCACTGACGCCTGGAGCCAAGCCCGGGCTCCAAGCGTCAGTGCTAGGTAGCTCCGGTCGGCTAAGTCCGCTCGGTTCCGCCCTCTAAACGAGTTCCACGCGGCAACGCGGACGCGCATAGCGTCGCGCTAGCGCCGAGGCCAAGCCCGCCTCAACGCTAGCGCTCGGCTATGCGGTCCGCTAAACCCGCCGCGTTCCACTCTCTCTGCTTTTTAAGCAATATTAAGCGAAACTAAGTGATTTTTCCGTTTTTCGTGGTATACTGGGGTCAACAACTTAGAAAAGGATGGTGTCGTTCATGACGACAGCAGTTGATTATTCTTCCAAGGACTACTTCGACAAGATGACGGCTTACTGGCGTGCGGTCAATTACGTGTCCGTGGGTCAGCTTTACCTCGCCGACAACCCGCTTTTGCGCCGGCCACTGGAATCCGATGACGTGAAGTTCTACCCGATCGGCCACTGGGGTACGATTGCCGGCCAAAACTACATCTACACGCACCTCAACCGGGTCATCAACAAGTACAACCTGAACATGTTCTACATTGAAGGTCCCGGTCACGGCGGCCAGGTCATGATCTCCAACGCTTACCTGGACGGCACCTACACGGAGACCTACCCGAACATCACCCAAGACGAGAAGGGCATGAAGATTCTCTTCAAGCGCTTCTCCTTCCCAGGTGGTGCGGCGAGCCACGCCAACGCGCAGATTCCAGGTTCGATTCACGAAGGCGGCGAGCTGGGTTACGCCCTGAGCCACGCCACCGGCGCGATCCTCGACAACCCGGATGTGATCGTCGCGGCGGTCACCGGCGACGGCGAGACCGAAACCGGGCCGCTGGCCACCAGCTGGTTCTCTAACACCTTCATCAACCCGATCACCGATGGCGCGGTGCTGCCGATCGTTCACATGAACGGCTTCAAGATTTCCAACCCGACCATCCTGTCCCGCAAGTCCGACGACGACCTGCGCAAGTACTTCGAGGGCATGGGCTGGGATCCGTACTTCGTCGAAGGTGACGACGCCGATAAGCTCAACCCGATCATGGCCGAGACCATGGACACCGTGATTGAGAAAATCAAGGCGATCCAAAAGCACGCCCGTGAAACCGGCGACACCACGATGCCGCACTGGCCGGTGCTGATCGTCCGCACCCCAAAGGGCTGGACCGGCCCGAAGACTTGGGACGGCGAGCCGATCGAAGGCTCCTTCCGTGCCCACCAGATTCCGATTCCGGTCAAGCGCGACGATATGACCCACGCCGACTCCTTGGAAGGCTGGCTCAAATCCTACAAGCCGGAGGAACTCTTCGACGACAACGGCGTTTTGAAGCCGGAGTTGAAGGCGCTGACGCCCAAAGGCACGCACCGCATGGCGGCCAACCCGATCACCAACATGGGCTACAACACCAAGCCGCTGGTGCTGCCGGACTTCAAGGACTACGCGCTGGACAACACCAAGCGCGGCCAAAACGTGAAGCAGGACATGATCATCTGGTCCGACTACCTGCGCGACCTGATCAAGCTGAACCCGGACAACTTCCGCGTCTTCGGCCCTGATGAAACCATGAGCAACCGGCTGTACGGCCTGTTTGAGGCCACCGACCGCCAGTGGTTAGAGCCGATCGACCAGAAGGGTTGCGACGAGAAGATGGCCCCAAGCGGCCGCATCATCGACTCGCAGCTGTCCGAACACCAGGCGGAAGGCTTCAACGAAGGCTACACGCTGACCGGTCGCCACGGGCTTTTCACCTCCTACGAGGCGTTCCTGCGCGTCGTGGACTCCATGCTCACCCAGCACTTCAAGTGGATGCGTGAGGCCTCCGAGCAGCCTTGGCACAAGCCGTACCCGTCCCTGAACGTGGTGTCGACCTCCACGTCCTTCCAGCAGGATCACAACGGCTACACCCACCAGGATCCGGGCATTTTGACCCACCTGGCCGAGAAAAAGGGTGAGTTCATCCGCGAGTACCTGCCGGCCGACGCCAACTCGCTTTTGGCTGTGTCGCCTAAGGTCTTCGAGAGCCAAAACACGATCAACCTGCTGATCACCTCCAAGCAGCCGCGGCCGCAGTTCTACTCCATCGAAGAGGCGCAGTTCCTGGCCAACAACGGCCTCAAGCGCATCGACTGGGCGTCCAACGACGACGGCGTTGAACCGGACGTCATCATCGCCGCGGCCGGTACCGAGCCGAACATGGAGAGCCTGGCCGCCATCGACCTGCTCCATGCCAACTTCCCAGACCTGAAGTTCCGCTTCATCAACGTGGTCGACCTCTTACGTTTGCGCTCGCCTGAGCGCGACCCCCGCGGGTTGACCGACGAAGAATTCGATCGCTACTTCACCACCGACAAGCCGGTCTTCTTCCAGTTCCACGGCTTCGAGGACCTGATCCGCGACATCTTCTTCGACCGTCACAACCGCAACGTCTTCGTTCACGGTTACCGCGAGGAAGGCGCGATCACCACGCCGTTCGACATGCGGGTGCTTAACGAGCTCGACCGCTTCCACCTGGCCAAGGACATCATCGCGCATGTCCCGGGTTACGCCGAAAAGGCCGGTGCCTTCATCCAGAAGATGGACGACACCCTGCAGTACCACCACGATTACATCCGCGAACACGGCGAGGACATCCAAGAAGTCCTCGACTGGACGTGGACCGACATCAAGTAACACCGCTCTGCTCCGGACACGAAAAGGCCGGGTACGTCGCAAGACGCGCTCGGCCTTTTCGTGTGGCGGCGGGGCCACGATTGCGGAATGAAAGCGCTTGATTTTTTTGCCGGAAGCGCTAGGCTTATTCCGAATTCTGAATACGCCACGTTTTTGGAGGAGGAAGATTAATGAAAAAATGGTTCAAGTTCGGCCTCGGGGTGCTGGCCGGCGTGTTGCTCGGCGTCGCGCTGGTCTTGGGGGTGCAGGCGCGGTCCCAGGCGCCTGCGGCCTTCACCGTTATGACGCGGCCCTCGCAGGCCAGCCGGATCAGCTATCGCAACGTCTCGTTCCCCAATCCCGGCCACGCCCGGTGCGTCGTGGTTCGCTACCGGCACCCCGCCACCAGCAAGGCCTGGACGTACGGCCTGTACAGGCTCGAGCCGGCGAACCAAAAATAGGGCGGTGCGGCCGCCGGGGCTACCACGCATTGGTTGGGCCGAGCAGGGCGACCGCCCGAAGCCGCTGGCAAAGGCGCCAACACTGCGGCCTGACACCGCTTTGACAGTGGCGAGTCAAATGAGTTGACGGGAAATTGGTCTGGTGTTAAGCTACCAGCAGATGATTATTTTAGCGCGGGGCGACGACTCAAAGCCACGGTCGCCGTAGTAGCCACCGCGCGGGAACGGTCCGGAGCGCAAGCGCCTCCAGTACCATACCCATGCCAAGTCGCAGTGTATTGCCACACGACTTTAAACTCGAGAGCTTTAGTGCAACTCCTGATCCTAGGAGAAACCAGGGGGAAGGACTTCCACCCAGCCGTTGCAGTCCTGCGACCGCCACCCACCGCGTGGGGTAGCCGTGCGGTCACAGGGACGACTGGTGTACCACCCGCACCACGAAGCTGGTAAGACGAAGACAGAATCCTAACCGAATCAGGCCAAGGCCACCGGACAGTGTGAGTCCGGTGGCTTCGGCGCGGCCGCCGCAACCAATCGTTGCGGCGGTTTTTTTTGCGGCCGCGAGCGGTGTGAGCTAATTCTTTGTGTCAGATATTACCATTCTGATATTCTGAGGTTGTGACCCGTTGCCCAGAACGAAGGGAGAGACCGCAATGCTGACGCAAACCGAACTGACACTGCAACAATTCCTAGCCGCCTCGGACGGCCCGTTCGTGACCCTGTACCTGCCGCTGACCACCCACGATGGTGACAAGCTGCGGCTGAAAATGCGCCACCTGACCGACCACGCCCAGGCGGTGATGGCCGAGACCTGGCCGACCAGCGACTGGGCCGATTTTGGCTCGCAGCTGGGCGGCGACCTGCTGGATGCCGCCCAGCTCGCCCGGCTTGACGGCGCCGGCCTGTGCGTGATCGTCGCAAGCGGGGCCCGGTACACCCGCACCCTGGCCTACCCGGTTCAGGAAACCGCGATGGTGACCGCGCTGCCGCAGGTGCTGCCGCTGATCTTGGACGTGCAGCGCCAGTTTGACTTTGACCTGCTGACGCTTGCGACCGACCGCATCGCGCTGTACCGCAACGACGGCGACCACCTGACGCAGGTGGCGCTGCCTGAAGACGCGCCGGTGACGCTTGAGGCCGCGCTTGGCACCGAGCTGCGCGGCGGCGGCCTCAACAGCGTGTCGCGCGGCGCCGGCCACGTCGGCTACCACGGCCACAACGAAAAGGCCGCCGTGGCGGAGGTTGACCGCCGCCGCTACTACCAGGCCGTCGATGCCTACATCGCCGATCACTACTCCAAGCCGTTTGGCCGGCGGCTGATTCCGGCGGGGCTTCGGCAAAACCTCGCCGTTTTCCGCCAAATCAGCAAGAACCCGCACCTGAGCGGCTCGATGCAGCTGGAGCTCAACGCCTACGACCTCAGCTTGCAGGAGCTCGACGTCCAAGTCGACGCGCTGCGGCTGGATCACAGCCTGCGCGACCACCAAAAAACGCTGGCGGAAATCGACTACGCCCGGGGCAGCGCCCGGTTCTCGGATGATCTGGCGACCATCGCCGCTTCCGTGGCCGACGGCGCCGTGGCGACGCTGGTGATCCAGCAAGGGGCCCGGATCAACGCGCTGTTGAACCCGGACTTCACCCTCGACCGCGAGTCGCCTCGGGCGGTGCATAATAACCTGCTCAACGACCTGGCCGACTACGCGCTGGCCCGTGGCGGCCAGGTGCGGGTGCTGCCGGCCGAGCTGTTGGCCGAGCCGGTCTGCGCGGTGCTGCGGTACTAAGCGTGACCGCTGGATGTGCGAGAGGTCGCCGATTCGTCGGCGGCCTTTTTGGCGTCTAGCAAAATAATTATGCGACCGCTGTCAGAAATCGGGTGGTGCCGCCGTATTATAGGGTGAGGAGAGGAAATGAGGTGAGGACATGGACGATGAGGCATTGGTGGCGGCGCTGAGGCTGCACGACGACCAGGCGATGCTGGCCCTGATCGAGACATACGGCGCGTTCGTCCGGCAGGTGGTCTGGCACAACATGACCAGCGCCTACGAACGCGGCTACACCAACGACATCGAGAATCGCACGTACTACAAGGTCTGGACCAAAATCGCGCAGTTCGACCCGGCCAAGGGCAGCTTCAAGAATTGGCTGGGGGCGATCGCCCAGAACCAAACGCGCGACTACCAGCGGGGGCTGGCCGCCAGCTTCCAGTTTCTGGACATCGACACGGTGAACCTGGTCGAGCCGGCCCCAGAACCAGCGGCGCCGCTGGACACGACCGCGTTATTTTCCGCGTTGAGCGACGACGAACGGGCGGTGTTCGAACGTTTTTTCAACCAGGACCAGACCCCGGCGCAGATCGCCCGGGCCCTGCACATGCGCCGCAGTACCGTGTATCAGCACCTGTCGCGAGGGCGCAAGAAACTGCGCCAAGGAGGTGGCCTGAATGCCTATCTTGAGTAATCCATTCGTCGAGGTCGTCAACGGCATGAACGGGATCAAGACGCGCCCGGTCGGCCTGAGCGACTACCTGCAGCAGCGCTACAACGCGCGGAAGGCGTCCTTGTACATCACAATGCAGCAGGTGCTGGCCAAGGTCACGGCCATGCTTGCGCCCGGCGAGCGCATCGTCAACATGATGCCGATGACCAACGAGGAGAACTCCGCGATGGCAACCGACGGCGTGATGGGTATGTACGCGCCCAAGACCGAAGACACCAAGCAGTACCTGAAGGCGCAAGACAGCCTGCGTGGTAACCGCCTGATGGTGTTCACCACCACCCGCATCCTGTTTTTCACCGTCATCGAGTTCCTGGACCGCGACGACGCCTACTTCTCGTACCCCTACGACCACATCAAGAAGCTCCAGCTGGCGGAGCGGTCGATGAACTACCTGACCCAAAAACCGGTGAATACGCAGCTCAAGATGCCAGGGACTGCGGGCAAAAACACCGCGGCGGGAACTGCGGCGGATGATAAGTCCGCGCAGGCACCGGTGGCCGGCGCCGCGGCGGTCGAACTAGGGGCGGCTGAAGACGAGTCCAACCCGGGCCCCGATGCCGAAGCGACCGATGCCACTGACCAAGCGGCGGCCGCGGCCAAGCCGCGCCGGCGCGGTTTGGTCGACAGCATCGCCCAGGCGACCGGCTCGGCCGACGGGGGCCTGGTCAACGCCCAGAAGACCTGGCAGCGCGAGAACCGCATGTGGTACGTGCTGGATTTTCAGACCAGCGACGGCAACGTGTTCACCGAGAGCTTGACGAAGCTCAACGGTGAGCAGTTCAAGCGCAACCTCCTGACCATCCCGGGGATGCAAGACATCGAAGTCACCGAGCACGTGACCCGCAACAACGGCTTCGAAAACATCGCCAGCAACACCACCCTCCAGGCCCGGGCGATGATCGGCTGCATGACCGTTTTGATCGTGCCGGTGACCATCTACCTGATCTGGATGTGCATCCAAACCCTCCTCGGCAACGCGTAACCCCGAGCCGCCGCCCCTCGCGGCGGCTTTTTTGATGCCGCGACGCTGGCCGGTCCCGACGCTGGCAAAATCGGCCCCGCCGCAATGCGACGAGGCCGATTCTTTAATGTGTCTGCTTATCCGATTCCGAAGACGCGGCCTTGTGCTTCTTGCTGCGACGCGTGATCAGCCAAAAGCCGAGCAGCGCGAACGCGACGCCGATGGTCAAGGGAACGGGACGCGGATTGCTGACCCCAGGGCCCGCTGGCGAGTACATAATCAGGTAAAACCCGATAGCCAGGAACAGCAACCCGGCGGAGCCGTAGCTCTTTTTCACTTACTTCTCGACGCCAACTTGGAAGTAGAGAACAGACGCCCAGCGTTGCGCCTTGATCGTTGCCTTTGCCAGCTTGGCGGCGGCATCGAGGTCTTCCATGTTGGTTTCGAACAGCAGCTTCATGCCGGACTTCTTGACGAACTTGAACGTGACGCCGTTTTCGTTGTAAGCGTTGAGGGTTTCGATCATCTTGTCGGCGGAAATCGGTGCGTTAATAAAAATCATGAGATTGGCTCCTTTGATTATTGGTGGGTACAACTACATGATAAGCCTTTGGTCCGGGTAAGCGCAACCAGCAGGTCGCCGCAAAGCCCGGGGTTGTCCCCAAGAAACGAACAGGCGGCACAACGCCAACGCGTTGTGCCGCCTGCTTTGGGCTTTTGCCTAGTCCTCGACGGATTCTTCCTGAACCTTGCTGGAGGCCAGGACGAACGGCATCCAGATGACGAAGGCGACAATCATGTTGAACAGCGCGAGCAGCGCAGCACGGAAGTCGAAGTTCGTCGCCATGAAGGCGTTCAGAACCGGTGGGGTAATCCAAGGCACCGCGATCTGAACTGGGTTGACCCAGCCAGCGATGGTGACAAGGTAAGCGATGATGGTGTTAACAACAGGAGCCACGATGAACGGAATGAAGTAAACCGCGTTCAAAACGATTGGCAGACCGAACATAACAGGCTCGTTGATGTTGAACAGGCCAGGGGCAAAGGCCAGCTTTGCGACGGTGCGTTCATCAGCACGCTTGGAGAAGATCAAGATAGCGATCAGCAGAACAATGGTACCACCTGAACCGCCGAACCAAACGTAGGCATCGAAGGATCCGCGTACCCACTGGAACGGAAGTGGCTGGTGGTTGGCCAGGGCCTGGATGTTTTGAATCTGGGAAGTCCCCCAGATGGATTCCAGAACCGGGCCGAGCACGTTAGGACCATGGATCCCGAAGAACCAGAAGACCTGAACGAGCAGGGAAACCAGGATAACCATCCAACCACTCTGACCCGCGTGCAGCAGCGGTGCCTGGATCGTGGCAGACAGCCAGTCCCCGAACACTTTGCCGGTGAAGGTGGTGAAGAAGTAGTTGATGATGGCAACCAGGTACAGGGCCGCGATCCCTGGGATCAGGGACGTGAAGGCCTTAGAAACTGCAGGTGGGACGGTGTCTGGCATCTTGATGGAGATATCCTTCTTCATCAGGAAAATGTATACAACCAGCGCCAAAGCACCGAAAATCATGGCAGTAAACAGACTTGCAGAGCCTAAGTTAGCCGTGGAGAACGCAGAGTTGACGGTGACGGAAGAGCTGGTCGCCGGAGCACCAGCGTCGGTCAGGGTCTTAACTGCGGCAGCACCGAGCTTACCGAACTTGGCGGTATCGATGGCGAACGTGGTCGTCCCGTTGATACCCATGAAGAACGCAGCCAGGGAAATCAAGGTCCCGGCAACGCCGTCAACGTCGTACTGGCTGGACAGGTTGTAGCCCCACATTGCGGCGAAGAAGATCGCGAAGATCGTCAGCGATGCCGTCCCTACCGTGTTGTCGATCGTGATGATCGGCTGAACCGCCTGAACGAAGCCGTCCCAACCCCATTGAGTTGGGTAGGTTTGAAGCAGCGCGTTCAGCAAGGTGGACAAAGAACCAGCCATGGTGATTGGCAGCGTGGCGATAAAGGCATCACGCAGCGCAACCAACCACCGAATTGAGCCGATTTTCGCCGCAACAGGCACGACGTACTTTTCAAGCCAATTCATAATTGCTTGCATATATCTAACCTCCCTAAGATTTGAGCAAACCCTTGCGTACCCGCTGGTCGAATTCATGACATGTCACGCATTGGTGGGGACATGTATGGACTAGTGTGTACAAACAATGATTCGATGAGCCGCATTCGCCGCCGGCCATCACGTCTGATGATGACGGCTAACTGATCCAACCCCCCCGGATAGGACCAGTGACAGCTCCCGATTTCGGCCGAAATCGATGTGACCCGCACGGCCACAATGCCAAGTGTAACCGGTTGCACCTCAAAAGTATAGGATTTAAGCGTACAAAAAAACGTGGAAACATTTATAAAACAAGTTTTATATTTGGAACAAGTCCCAAATTCGGCAGCGTTTTCCCGGCCGCTGGTGGCCGGTGTACCCGATTTCACGCGGTTCGCCGGTTCACCGACCGGTTGGGCAACCGCATTCACGACGGGAAATATTCCGGTGTCGCGACCGTCGCGACACCGGTCACCGCGACCGCGGCAACGCAAAAATGCCGGGCGGCGGCCCGACATTTTCGGTAGGCGTTGCGTTCGGCTTATTCCTGCGGCTGGGCTTCTTGCACCCGGCTGGAGGCCATGACGAACGGCACCCAGATGGCGAAGGCGACAATCATGTTGAAGATGGCCAAGGCACCGGCTCGCCAGTCGAAGTTGGTCGCCATCACGGCGTTCAGCACTGGCGGCGTGATCCAAGGCACCGCAATCTGCACCGGGTTCACCCAGCCGGCCGCGGTCACGAAGTAGGCGACGGTCACGTTGACCACCGGGGCTAGGAGGAACGGGATGAAGTAGATGGCGTTCAACACGATCGGCAGCCCGAACATCACGGGTTCGTTGATGTTGAACAGGCCAGGGGCCAGGGCCAGCTTGGCCACGGCCTTTTCGTCGGCCCGTTTGGAGAAAATCAGTAGGGCGATCAAAAGCACGATGGTCCCACCGGAGCCGCCGAACCACACGTAGGCGTCAAAGGAGCCACGCACCCACTTGAACGGCAGCGCATCGCCGGCGGCCAGGGCCTGGATGTTTTGGATTTGGGAGGTCCCCCAGATGGACTCCAGGACCGGGGCCAACACGTTCGGCCCGTGAATCCCGAAGAACCAGAACACCTGAACCAACAGCGTGACCAGGATCACCATGCCGGCGCCTTGCCCGGCGTGGAGCAGCGGCGCCTGAATCGTGGCGGAGAGCCAGTCCCCGAACACGTGGCCGGTGACGCTGGTGAAAATGTGGTTGACAATCGACACGACGTACAGCGCCGCAATCCCCGGAATCAGGGACGTGAAGGCCTTGGCGACGGCCGGCGGCACACTGTCGGGCATCTTGATCGTGATGTCTTTGCGCATCAGCCAGATGTAGATCACCGAGGCCAAGGCCCCGAAGAGCATGGCGGTGAACAGGCTGGTGGAGCCGAGGTTCGAGGTGGAGAAGGCGGAGTTGATGGTCAGCGCCTTGTCACCGACCACGACGCCGGCGTCCGTCAGGATTTTGGTTGCGGCCTTGGACAGGTTATTGCCCAAGACAATGCTGGCGGTGCCGTTGATCCCCATGAAGAAGGCGGCCAAAGACACCAAGGCACCGGCCACGCCATCCACGTCGTACTGGCTGGACAGGTGGTAGCCCCACATGGCGGCGAAGAAGACCCCGAAAATGGTCAAGGACGCGGTGCCGATGGTGGAGTTCACCGCGATGAACGGCTGCACGAAGTCAACGAAGCCGTTCCAGCCCCATTGCGCGGGGTAGGTACCTAAAAGGGCGTTAAAAAGGGTGGCCAGGGAACCGGCCATGGTGATCGGCATGGTGGCGATGAAGGCGTCGCGCAGCGCCACGAGCCAGCGAATCGAGCCGATTTTCGCCGCGACGGGCACGACGTATTTTTCAAGCCAATTCATCAAAGCTTCCATAGAGTGTTCCTCCTAACTTAGGCGCCGGCAAGCGGCGCGTCAAGCCGGGCTGGGCCCGGTGGTGGGAGTGCGGTGCAAAAATGGAATCCTGGCCAGAATTCGGTGGCGTTCCTGCCACAATCTAAGCGTAACCGATTGACCAACCCCATGTACAATAATTAGATATGGTGGTTAATTATTTGGCCGCCGAGCGCCGGCGCGAAGGGACGACGCGGCGGTGGCACCGCATGTCGGCGCGAAACCGGTCTTGTGGCGGCACCGGGCGGTTATGGTGACGGTTAGCCACTGCCTGGACAATATTTGTCGCAATGGAACTTGTCACGACCCGGCCGGCGTATTTCCCGGGCAATTGTAGCGCTGCGGTCGCCGATCGCCGCCTGGCCGCCGGAGTTGACAGCCGGTGCGACGATTGCTTGGAACGGCGGCCGCCAGCCCCAACCCGTTAGGACGGCGGCCGGCCACGCCAAAAAACCCACCCGGCGGCAGTCGGGTGGGGGATGGGGACTTGGGGTTAAAGCGTCTCTGCGGCCTGGGCGTCGGCCAGCTTGTGGGCCAACAGCTCGATCAGGTAGATGATCGGCACCTGGGTGGTGAGGTTCAGGTCGCCGTGCTTGATTTCGGGCATGTAGTAGGCCAAGACCAGGTCGGACATGTGGGCCAGCGTCGAGTCCGAACGGTTGGTCAGGGCGATGACGAACACGCCGTTTTGCTGGGCCCGGGAGGCCATTTCGATCACCTGCTGGCTTTCGCCGGACACGGACAGCGCGATCATCACGGTGTCTTGCAGCACCGGGTTTTGAACCGGGAACGGGTAATCAGTGTCGGTGATGGCCAGGCTGAACTTGCCGACGTTGGACCAGTACCGCGCCCCGTACTCGGCGAGGGCCTGGCCGGTGCCGATGCCGCAAAGTAGGACCATCGGCGCCGGTTGAATGTGGGTCAAAGCCCGGTCGATCAGCTGCGTGAAGTCCGGGGAGTTCACGCTTTCGAAGAACTCGGCGACGGGAATGGAGATGTCGTAGCCGGTTTGGGGCTGGGCGGCGGCGAGCTTGGCGCGGTGCTGCTTGAGGGCGTAGCGGAGCTCGGAGTAGCCCTCAAAGCCCATTTTGTTGGCGAAGCGCAGAATCGTGGTGGTGCTGACATGGGCCTTTTCCGCCAGCTCACGGATGGTCATCTTCTCCACGCTGGCCTGGTGCTGGTTGATATAGGTGTAAACGGCCGACTCGAGGCCGTTCAGGGTCCGCAACTTGTCATACGGGAACACGCCTTCATCTCCTACTGACGATTTTCTTCACTCATCATACCATAACGACGCGCTGTCACCGTGGGAAAAATGGCCGGCAGCGGCGGCTTCTGATTTGGCCAAACTTGTGGCATAATGTATACGGCCTACTATCACACTAACGGAGGAAGCGGCATTCATGAAAATTGCTGTCGTCGGCTGCACCCATGCGGGTACTGCGGCCGTTCACGAGATCCTGGCGAAGCAGCCGGACGCCCAAGTCGATATTTTTGAACGTCGCGCGGACATCAGCTTTTTGTCCTGCGGCATCGCCTTGTACTTGGAGGGCATGGTGCCCAAGCTCGAATCGATGTTCTATGATTCCCCCGCCGGCCTGGAGTCACTGGGGCCGAACGTTCACGTTCATCTGCGCCACGACGTCACGGCGCTGGACGCGCGGTTCCACCGCTTCGAGGTCCAAAACATGGCGACCGGCGAGTCCTTCACCCAGGACTACGACAAGCTGATCGTCACCACCGGCTCGTACCCGGTGGTGCCGCCGCTTCAGGGCATCAGCCTGCCGCGCATCCTGATGTGCAAGAACGCAGACGACGCCAAGGCGATTAAGGAAACCGCCAAGGATGCCGAGACCATCGCCATCGTCGGCGGTGGCTACATCGGCGTCGAGCTGGCCGAGGCCTACAGTCGCACCGGTCACCACGTGCTGTTCATCAACGGCGTTCACCGGCTGCTCAGCCACTACGTCGACGCGCCGATCGGCGATCTGATCGAGGCCGAGCTCAACGCGCATGGCGTCGACACGCACCTCAATGAAGTCGCGCTGCAGTTCGACTCCGATGAGTCCCACGCCTACATTCGCACGGACAAAACGGAACACACCGCCGATTTTGCGGTGGTGTGCGTTGGGTTTCAGCCGATGACCGAGCTGGTCGACGGCCAGGTGAAGACCAACGCGGATGGCTCGATTCACGTCAATGACTACATGCAGACCTCGGATCCCGATATTTACGCCGCCGGGGATGCCGTGGCGGTGCATTTTAACCCCACGGGTAAGGACGCCTACGCACCGCTGGCCACCAACGCGGTGCGGCAGGGCAAGCTCGCCGGCATCAACGTGCTGGGCAACCGCGTGAAGTACATGGGGACCCAGTCGACCAGCGCGATGCGCGTGTACAACCACACGCTGGCCTGCACCGGCCTGACCCTGGACCACGCGCTGAAGCTGAAGCTGCCGGCCGCCGCGGTCACCCTGAAGGAGAACTACCGCCCGGAGTTCATGCCGACCACCGCACCGATCACGATGCGGCTGGTTTACAACACCGAGACCCGCGGCATCCTGGGGGCCCAGCTGTACAGCAAGTACGACATCGTGCAGTCGGCCAACCTGCTGTCGGTGATGATTCAAAACCGCAACACGATTGACGACTTGGCCTACGTGGACATGCTGTTCAACCCGCATTACAACAAGCCGTGGAACTACCTGAACCTGCTGGGCCAAGCCGCCGTCGCGCAGGCAGACCAAGCGCAATAGGAGGACTATTATGTGGAACCTGATCGGGGTCGCGGCCTGGGTGCTTGTGATCTGCTACCTGATTTTCATCGTGCTGAACATCCGTCACCGCCACCTGCGCATGCTGGTGCTGCACCGCAAGAACCGCGCCGGGCTCACGCTTTTGGTCGACCTGATCGAGGTGGTGGTGCTGGTCGCCGCCGTCTACGGCATGAGCTGGGTGACCTGGCTGCGGCCGGTTGATTACACCGACACCGCTAGCATCCGGCTGCACTACACCTACCACAAGCTGATCATCCAGCCGGACGCGACGCGCTCGTACTACGTGACGGTCAAAACGGGCACCGGCGCCGATGCCGCCGCGGTGCGTTACTACACGTACTGGACGGAAGGCGCCAAGACCGAGATCACCAGCCGCAACGCCGACATCGCCAGCGCGACCAACGCACTGACGCTCAAGGCCTCCGCCTACCCGTGGGACACCACGGCCCTGGCCGCCTTGGACCGCACGGCGGAAAAGGCCTGGGTGGCGTCGCTGCGAGCCACGTATAAGTCGACGTTCCTGAACGGCCTGGGCATGCACATCGGCCACCAGGCGCAGCGCTTCGACCTGATCCGCGTTCCCAACGAAACCGTGATCAAGGTCCTGCCGCTGGGCGAAGACGAGTAACGCAAAAGCACGGGCTCCCAAATTGGGGGTCCGTGCTTTTGCGTCAGCCGACCAGCACCGCGTGGTCGACGTTGAGGATGTAATGGACGGCGTCGGCCAGCTGCCGCTCCGAAAAGAAGCGGATGTCCTGGTGCTCGCCGAGGTTGTCGATCTCGATCACCGGTTCGAAGCCGCCGAAGCCGCGCAGCTCGCGGCGCAGCCAGGCGTCCCACACCGCGGTGGTCAGCCCGTTGTTGTTGGCGAGGTTGCGCCGGATGATCACGTTCTTGTTCTCGAAGCGCCGCACCCGCAGCTTGGTGTGCTGCGCCGCGGCCAGGTCGTTGAGGTAGGCAAAATGATCCATGGCTAATCCCTCCCTAGTCTCATGCTCTAAGTCTATTATACAAACAAACGTTCGCTTACGCAAGTTTAGTGGCAAAGAAATCGGGAACGTGGCCGTCGGCGCCATTAAACGGGCTCCGACTCGCAACGCGAACGCGTTTAGCTTGCGCTGGCGCTCGAAGCAAGGACCGCTTCAAGTGCCAGCGCTACGCTAACCGGTTCGCTAAGTGTGCTCGTCTTCGCCCTCTGATAAACGGGCTGCGGCTCGCAACGCGGGAGCGGCTTGCTACGCCGCGTCACTCGGGGCCAGGCCCGGGCCCCAAGCACCACGGCTAGGCAAGCCGTCCCGCTTAAGGCGCTCGTCTTCGCCCTCTGATAAACGGGCTCCGACTCGCAACGCGAACGCGTTTAGCTTGCGCTGGCGCTCGAAGCAAGGACCGCTTCAAGTGCCAGCGCTACGCTAACCGGTTCGCTAAGTGTGCTCGTCTTCGCCCTCTGCAAATAAACTGCTCTTTTGGCTCAAAGTTCGGTATACTAAAGGGGATACAAATCGAGGAGGTTACAACCGTGAGTGAGAAGGAACAAGTAAGTGCGTTCTCTCAGGAGATCATCGCGTTTCAGCGAAAGAACAATCTGACTGATACTGAAATGGCGCTCAATAGTCACGTGTCCGTCGAACACATCCACAACATCAAGGCAATGCGCGAGGCACCGGAACCGTCGATCGTGGCGAGTCTCCGCGATTACATGGAACACAAGCCAACAGGCAAGTAGACAAGGTTGAGTCGCTGGCAGCGGCTCTTTTTTCTTACCAAAAATCAGTGAATTAGCTTTACTTATCTTTAGTAAGTGATAAGATAGACCTCGTAAACAACTTTGGGAGGGATTCTTATGACAATTGTGAATGGCTATGAACAAAGCGACAACGAGCGACCGCTGAAGATCGTGAACCTGCCGGCGCTTGAAAAAGACGCGCAAAAGATTATTCCCAAGGGTGGTTTCGGCTACATCGTGGGTGGCGCCGAGGACGACTGGACGCTGCGCCAGAACACGCAGGCGTTCACCCACGCGCAGATTGTGCCCAAAGCTCTGTCCAACATTGAGCAACCATCGACTGCGACCACGGTGTTCGGCATTGACCTGAAGACGCCGATTATGATGGCACCGGTGGCCGCCCAGGGGCTCGCCCATGCCAAGGGCGAGGTTGACACGGCCAAGGGCGTCGCTGCGGTCGGCGGCCTGATGAGCCAAAGCACGTACAGCTCGACCTCCATCGCAGCCACCGCGGCTGCCGGCAACGGCGCCCCGCAGTTCTTCCAGCTCTACATGAGCAAGGACTGGACCTTCAACTACGCCCTGCTGGACGAGGCGAAAAAGGCTGGCGTGAAGGCCATCCTCCTGACCGTTGATGCGACCGTCGACGGTTACCGCGAGGCCGACATTGTCAACGACTTCCAGTTCCCGATTCCGATGGCCAACCTCGAGAAGTTCTCCGAAGGCGCCGGCAAGGGCCAGGGCATCGGCGAAATCTACGCCGCCGCCGCTCAGAAAATCGGCCCGGATGACGTGCGGCACATCGCGGCTCACACGGATCTGCCGGTGATCGTCAAGGGCATTGAGTCCGTCGAAGACGCCTTGCTCGCGATCGGGGCCGGTGCGGCCGGCATCTACGTCTCCAACCACGGCGGTCGCCAGCTCAACGGCGGCCCGGCGGCGTTCGACGTGCTGCCGGCGATCGCCAAGGCGGTCAACCACCGGGTGCCGATCATCTTCGACTCCGGCGTTCGCCGCGGCAGCCACGTCTTCAAGGCCCTGGCGGCCGGCGCCGACCTGGTCGCTATCGGCCGGCCTGCCGTGTACGGCCTGGCGCTTGGTGGGGCCCAGGGGGTTCAAAGCGTGTTTGAGGCTCTGAACCACGAGCTTGAGATCACCATGCAGCTGGCCGGCACCAAGACCATCGCTGACGTCAAGCAGGCGCCGCTCACCCACTTTAATTACGCAGACTAACGCATGGCTTCCACGCCCGAGATTATTTCCCGGGAAATCATGCGGTCAGCGCGGCGCGTCCCTGTGACGCGCCGCGTTTTTGCACGGGTCAGGCAATCGCCACGTGAAAGCTTTTACATCTAGGCCCGGCCTAGTATAATGAAGGCAGAGGTGAACGCGATGAAAGTGTTGATTTTGTACGCATCGATCACGGGCAATGCCAAGGGCATGGCGCGGATTCTGGATCAGTTCTTCAAACACGCCGGGGCCGAGACCACCGTCGGCACTATGCAGCAAACCGACGCGGCGACGCTGAACGACTACGACGCGATTGTGCTGTCGACCTACACCTGGTCCGGTGGCACCATTCCCGAGGAGTCCGAGGACTTCTACGCCGATCTGGAAAAGGTCGACTTCAGCCAGGGCCCCTTGGTGTTCGGCGTGGTCGGCACCGGCGATCCGTTCTACGGCGCGGATTACAACACGGCGCCGGACCTGTTCACGGCGGCGCTGCGAGCCAGCGGGGCCGTGCGTGGCGCCACCACCGTCAAAATCGAGCAAAACGCGACGGAAGGTGACATGCCGGCGTTCGCCCAGTTCACCAAGTCGGTGGTGGCCAAGGTCAAGGACGTGCAGGCGGCCAAGCAGTAAGCGGCGCGGCGGCCCGGTCTGATTGCGCAGTGCCGCGGTCGGCGGCTTACCGCGCTGGCGGCGTTGTTCGGGCCACTTTGCGCTTGAGCTTCGGCGGCCGGTGACCGGTCGCGGCGCGTTCGGTTCAGCAGGAAGGGAGCGAGCATTATGGATGAGATCATTTACTTTAACCCAGGCGATGCGGTGGCGCAGGATCACGATTTTGCGGCGGCGCGGCGCAGCGCGGAGATTTTCAAGGCCAAGTCGGTCAAGGACTTGGGCCTGGTGGTCGGCAAGGACGACGACGGCAAGTTCGCCGTTTTTTACGAAGGCGCGGCCCAGGACCCGCACCCCGGCGCCGAACCGGCCACCAAGTACACGATTCTGGCGCATCTGTGAGCTTCGGGCAACGCAAAAACAGGGACGGCTGATGGCACCGCGAATCCGGTGTCGTCAGCCGTCCCTGTTTTGATGTGGGCTTACGCCAGCACTTTGGCGCGTTGGGCCAAAATCAGCTGGGTGATGCCCTTGGCGATGTTCTCGTTGCGCAAAAGCGGCCCGTGAGCGTAGCTGCCGAAGGTGTTCTTGTAGCGCATGCCCTCGACGCCGTCGTCCGGGTTGTTGCCGTAACCTTGAACCATCGTGCCCAGCGGCTGCAGCTTGTCGGCGTCGTCGAAGTAGGTGCGGCCGCTGTGGTTCTCGAAGGCGCGAACCGTGCCGAATTCGGTCTCGAACTCGGTGTCGCCGATCATCCGGGCGTCGGCCTTGAACACGGTGTGAAGCGGCAAAATGCTCAGCCCCGGAATCTTGGTGCCGCTTGAGGTCATGTAGTAGCTGCCGAGCAGCTGGTAGCCGCCGCAGATGGCCAGCATCGGCTTGCCGGCCTCGATGTAGTCGCGCAAGGTGTCGCGCAGCCGCGGCAGGTCCTTGGCGACCACCGTTTGTTCGTAGTCCTGGCCGCCGCCGAAAAACACGAAGTCGTACTGCATCGCATCGAAGTCGGCGCCGAGGCTGATGTTGTCGACGGCCACCGGGTAACCGGCGCGGTTGAGCCAGTAGCGCAGGATTTTCACATCGCCGCTGTCGCCGTACGTGTTCATCAGGTCTTCATATAGGTACGCGATTCGAATCGTGTCTGCCATGTCAGTCTCCCTTTCCATGCACGGATTATGCTTGATTCTAACACAGAATGGGGGAAAAAACAGCAGGCCGGCTCAGCTCAGGCCAGGCACCAAAAAAACGGCGGCCACGCGGGGCTGCCGTTGAGAAGGTGCCAAATGGGGCTTAAAGCGGGGACGGGCCGCGGCGCTTACAGGTACTGCCGCAAGAAGGCGGCGGTGTGAGCGGCGACTTGGCGGTTGCCCTCGGCGCTGAGGTGCAGCCGGTCCGGGCCCTTGAAGTAGTTGGCGTCCTGCAGCGCGAAGTGGTAAAGGTCGTTGATCGCGACGCCGTGGGTCTGCATGATCGGCAGCGCGGCGGCGTTGTAGGCTCGTACCACCGCGTCATCGTAGGTGATGTCGATGTCGATGCCGGTGTTGTCGGTGGCGTGGCCGGTGTAACGCACCGGCAGCGTGGTGGCGAACACCAGGTGCTTGGTGTGTTGGCCGAGGAACTCGGCCAGGCGGGTCAGGAAGTAACGGTACTCCGGCAGCGGGTGCAGCCGCTCCAGCATCGGCGGCTCTGGATTCATGTCCCAGTAGCCGTTGTTCCAGTGAATCACATCGACGTCGCCGTATTCGTGCAGCAGCTGGTTGGCCTGCCACAGCGTAAACGTGGTGTCTCGTCCGTTTTCCGGGGAGAAAAGGGTCTCGGCCACCGGGGCGAGCTCGCGGCGCAGGTCTTCTTGGTAGCCCATGCGCATCGAATCGCCCAGCAGCAGGACGCGGGGTTTGGTCATGTCGTGCCTCCTATGTTGTGAGCCGCACGGCAGACGCGACGTGACCGTCATTGCCTAGGCGAGCCGGGGGCGGCGCCACAAGTCGGGGTCTGGCTACTGTGCGAGCATTTTGACCAGCACCTGCTGGGTCACGGTGCGGTGCTTGGACGCCGCGGAGAAGAACATGACCTGGTTGGTGAGGCCGTACTTTTTGAACAGCGGCAGCTTGCCGGCGTAGACGCCGGTCGCCTTGCCGTTTTTGAAAATCAGCTTGGTGCGGTACTTGGCCACCTGGGCTTTGCTCAGCGGCAGGGTCGCCACACTGCCTTGCTTCTGGTAGTTGCGGTAAATCTTGGGCTGCACCACGGCCAGGTCGATTTCGCTGGCGGCGATGCCGTCGACCAGCCGCTGCATCGCGGCGGAGCTTTGGGAGATGGTGTCCCAGGTGACCACCAAGTTGTCCTTATCCTTATCGTAGGTGACCCACTTTTCCACCTGCTTCTTGACGCCGGGCTGGGCGTCGTCGTTGGCCACGTTGACGAACACGCCGATGTTGAAGGCCTGGCCCTTGGCCGTCACCTGCGTGTAGACGAAGTAGCCGGCCAAGACCACGGCGACGGCGATGGCCGCGGCGGCCTTCCAGTAGTAGCCGGCCAGGTACCGGAACTTCTCCTCCCGGGAGATGTCCGAGTGCAAAACGTTTTTGAGCTGATTGTGAACTTCGTATTTAGGCATGTCGCGCTTCCGATCTATCTGGATTTGTCAGCGAGTGGCAACTGCTTCCAAAGCCATGTTACCACGAAAGCGTGGCGGCCGCGCGGTGAAGCTGGGGGGTGTCGCCGCAACGGGCGGGTCGGCGCAGGTGGCTGCGAGCCGCGACGGGCGAAAGGCAACCGGCGGCGGAATCGCAATGGTGGGGCTGCGTGGCACCGGTGGGGTTGCGTGGTGCCGGGGAAGGGCGGCACCAGAGGGATGCGTGGCACCAGGGAAAGCGTGGCGCCGGAGAATGCGTGGCACCGGCGGGAAATCGTTACGCCGGGAAATACGATTCTCCACCGGCGAAAGGCGTTGCGCAATGGCCGCATCGAACCACCCGACGCTACTGCGGGTTCGCCCGGTGCCGCTGCACAACCCTTTCGTCGGTCGTTCGCTAAAGCGCCTGAATCCGCCGCAGCGCGTTGGCGGTGTCGTCGATCGCCTGATCGGCGCAGTAGCGGTAAGGCGGCACCTCGGCCGTGACGGCGCCGTTGTAGCCGATGTCTTTCAGCGCCGCCATCACCGCCGGCCAGTTCACATCGCCGGCCAACAGCGGCACGAAGCCCTGGATGTTGCCGATGCTGGTGCGGAAGTCCTTCACATGCACCTTCAGCACCAGCTCGGCCAACACGTGCAGCCACTGCTCGGGGAACCCGCACTGCAGCACGTTGCCGACGTCGAAATACGCACCGATGGCCGGGTGGTTGAGTTCGGTGATGAACTGCCGCATGGCCAGCGGCGTCATCAGGAAGTTGTTCCACACGTTTTCCACCCCGACGGCCACGCCGGTACCGCTGGCGTAGTCGCCGATTGCCGCAAGCGATGCCTGGGCTCGGTCGTAGGCGGCCTGATAGTCCGTGCCGGCTTCAATCACCGCCGGCACGATCAGCACCGTGTCGCCGCCGACCGCCTGGGCCGCGTCGATCATGCGCCTGGCCACCGCGATGCCCCGGGCCCGAACCGCCGCGTCCGGGCTGCTCAAAACGGCCTGCCAGTGCAGCCCGGTCGAGACGCTCGACACCGCAAGTCCCGCGTCGCGACTCAGCGCGGCCATCTGAGTCAGTTCCGCGTCGGTGACCGCCTCCGTCAACAGCCCCAGCGCCTGGGCCTGGGGTGTCGCCGCCACCATGTCCAGCTCCAGGTGGTCGTACCCGGCCGCCTTGGCCCGGGTGAAAATCGTCGCCATCGGCATGTCGGCCGGGGCACAGCCCGTGTTTAGTCCAATGGTTACCATGTTAGTCCTCCTTATTCGGGTCTGGTTCGGGGATGCGGCGCAAGGGCTTGGCGGCATCCGTCACGCCCATTATGGACGCTCAACGGGCCGGTGTAAGCGGATGCGCGACGGTGTGGCCGATATCAGACATTTCCTAGCCGATTGCGGCATTTTGCAAGCGCTTTTGCGGGTATTCTACAGGTATTCCAGACTCGAAGGAGGATCATTATGACGATTAAAGTGGGACTGGTCGGCCTGGGCTTCATGGGCAACGGCCACCTCAGGAACTACCTGCGCCTGCAAGAAGAAGGCGTGGATGTGAAGCTGGTTGCGATTTGCGACGTGGATCCCAAGAAGCGCAAGGGGGCGCTGGTCGCCGGCAATCTGCCGGTCGGTGTGGCCGGCGACGTTGATTTTTCGCAGTTCAATTTTTACGCCGACATGGCCGACATGATTGCGCATGAGGACCTCGATTACGTCGACCTCGTCACCCCGACTTACACCCACAGCCCGTTGGCGGTCCAGGCGATGCACCTCGGCGTCAACGTGCTGAGCGAAAAGCCGATGGCGATTTCCAGCGCCGATTGCGCCAAAATGATTGCGGCGGCCGAGGAAACGGGTAAAAAGGTGATGGTCGCGCAGTGCCTACGCTTCCATCCGGCTTACGCTTACGTGAAAGCTGCGGTTGACTCTGGCCGCTACGGTAGCGCTGTCAATGCATCGTTTTATCGCGGCGGCACGACCCCGCGGTGGTCTTGGAACAATTGGATGATGCAAAAGGAGCTGGCCGGCGGCTGCCTGCTGGACCAGCACATTCACGACGTCGACACGATCAACTGGCTGTTCGGCATTCCGGCCAAGGTCGCGACCATCGGCCAAAACGTGATCGAAACCAGCGGCTACGATGCCGTCAGCACCAACTACATTTACCCGACCGGCGGCGTGATTCAGGCCTCGGACAACTGGACCATCAACTCCGACGACTACGGCTTCGAGATGCGCTTCCGCGTCGACTTCGAGCACGGGTCCATCCGCTACGAGAACGGCAAGGTGACCGATTTTCCGTACGGTGCCGCCAGCTTCGAGCCGGAACTTGACGCAAACGACGGCTACTACAACGAGATCCGCTTCTTCATCGACTGCGTCCAAAACGACCGCGACCCGCAGGACCGGCTGCCGTTGAGTTCCACCATGGCAACCATCCAGATCGCCGAGGCCGAGGTTCGCTCGGCGGATGACGGCGGCGCGGTGGCGGCCGTGACACTGTAGCGACAGGTGAGGCGCCGAATCTAATCCGGCGCCTTTTTGCTGTCATCAAAAAAGCTCCCGCGGCAGGAGGGTCGCGGGAGTCGGCGATACATTAGGCTTGCTCGAGGCGCAGAATTTCCTGCGCTTCCTCGAAGTGGTTGGTGATCAGCCCAGTGACGTTCGGCAGGCGGCTGAGGCGCCGCATCTGCCACGGGTCGTCGATGGTCCAGATGCGTTGCGGCAAGTCGAGGTCGTCGAAGTAGCGGTCGGGGTGCAGCACGTCGGTCAGCAGACCGATGGTACCCCAGCTCGGCATCACCGTGCCTTCCGTCAAGAAGCAACGCTGCATCTGCGGCGCAATCGCGTGAATGGCGACCAGGCTGTCCGGGTTGAACGAACAGTAGACGGTTCGCGCCGCGACGCCGTACTGCTCGACCAGCGCCTGCACCTGGGCTTCCAGGCCTTCGTAGCGGTAGCGGGTGGTTTTGAACTCGATGTCCAAAAGGGCCGAGGAATCGGCGACGGCCGTCAGGAATTCCTTGAACGTCGGAATCGGCTCCCCGTTGGCCAGACGGAACTCGCGCAGCTGCGCCAGGGTGTAGTCCTTGATGGCGCCGTGGCCCGAGCTGGTGCGGTCGACCCACTCGTCGTGCATGATCACCAGCTCACCATCGGCGGTGCGGTGAACGTCGGTTTCGACGCCGTCGATGCCGTGGCTCACGGCGTAGCGGAACCCGGCCAGACTATTTTCAGGGAAACGGGCGGGATACCCGCGGTGACCGAAAATCTGGATTGACATGATTGCCTCCTGATTGATAAACGTTGTTACAGTGATTTGGGTTCATGCACCGCCTCGATAGTCAGGCGCATGTTTTCAGAATATTGGGGATCCTCGAGCAGGTAAACCGACAGCACATCGACGACGTAGAGCAGGGAAAATTGCGTGTTGATGAATGACTCGTTGTCTAAAAACAGGGAGTTGTAGACCAGTACGGTGTAGTCGCTGAGCTCGGTCAAGGGACTTTGAGAGAAGCTGGTGAATGACACAATCTGCACGTGATTGTTACGCGCAATTTTGACGCTTTGGATAATCTCGGGCGTGTTACCGGAGTTGGAAATGCTGATGATCAAGTCGTCTTGACCCAGCAGTGCGGTGGCGATGCGCATCGCGTCGCCGTCCGTGCAGGCGAAGGCGACGATGCCCATGCGTGACAGGCGCGACTGAAGCTCCAGGGCGGTGAGCCCTGAGCTGCCAATACCGAACACGTAGACGCGCTTGGCATTGGCAATCAGCGAGGTGACGTGCAAAATAACGGACTCATCGACGGAGCTGATAGTGTGTTGCACCACTTTTTTGTAGAACTCATTGACCTGCGTCAGGGTGGTGTGGCTGGGATCTTTTTGCTTCGCCGCATCGCCGTTAGCGGTCGACACGGCCAGCTTGATCTTGAAATCGGCGTAGTTGGCACACTTCATTTTTTTGCAAAAGCGCGTGACCGAGGCGATGGACGAGTGAGCGCGAGCGGCCAGGTCCGTGATGGTCATGGATTGAACGAGCTTCGGATTGTGGATGATGAACATGGCAATCGTGCGTTCCTTCGGTGCAAACGAATTGTAGCTCTTTTCGATCTCTTCAAGGATGTTCAATGGTGGCCCTCTTTTCCTCTTATGATGTGGAAGTTCCCGAGATGCCGGTGGTCCGGCATGAACTTGGTAAATCAGTTGTCAGCTTATCATACCACCTTGGGTGCTTCCACGGGCTCACAAACACCTGACGTCCTTGGCGCGGCGACCTAGGCTTCTTGCTTGAGCGTCTCAATCTGTTTGACGAAGCGCTCGGCAATCTGCTGGGGCCGGGTGATGGCGCCACCGACGACCACTGAGTAGGCGCCGAGCGATAGCACCAGCTTGGCCTTTTCCGGGGTGTCGATGTTACCCTCCGCGATGACCGGGGTATGCACCGTGTTGAGCACATCGCGGAGATAGGCAAAGTCGTGGTCGGCGATGTTTTGACCGCGGGTGTAATCCGTGTAGCCACGCAGGGTAGTGCCGATGAAGTCGAAGCCGAGGTTCTCGGCGTTGATGGCTTCTTCTAGCGTTGAAGTGTCGGCCATCAGCAGCACGTCTGGATACGTGTCGCGGGTGTAGGCGACCAGCTGCGCCAGACTCTGTTCCGGGCGGGGCTGCGTCGTCGCGTCCATGGCAATAATCGGGACGTGGCAGGCCGCCAGCGCGTCGACTTCCTTCGCGGTGGCGGTGATGTACACTTTGGAGCCCGGGTAGTCGCGCTTGATAATGCCGATGATCGGCAGTGACACAACCTGTTGAATCGCCCGGATGTCCGTGACGGTGTTCGCCCGGATGCCCACCGCCTTAGCCTGCTTGGCCGCAATCGCCATCTTTGCCATGATTTCCGATCCGAATAGGGGTTCGCTGGCTAATGCCTGGCAGGAAACAATCAGCCCGCGATGAATCAAGGTCATCACACTCATTTTGCATTCTCCTTTAGTTGCAACATTTGACTAAAACATAGCACTTGGCAAAAATTATTTCAACTAGAAAAATTTGGCAAAAATTACCGTTAACCAAGTACACGAAACGGACGAGAAAATGTGATTCGGTGCCGACTTCGACCTCTTGGCGGCAAGACCGTCGTAGTAATTCTCGCCACTTCTTTGACAGATTGAAAAAAAAGTAACATGAACTGCGACGAATTAACCCTGAATTAAGGGCATTTTCAAAATCGAATACGTGACAAATCACAAAAAAAGAAATTTTAGTCTGGCAGTTTGGCCGGCTTCCCTTGCGGCTTCTAGCACCGCGCCTGTTTTTGACATCTCGAAAAAATATTTTCTAAAATAAACTGTTGAAATAATTTTTTTCGTCTGCTAACATGATGGCGACCGCAAGTAAGCGCTTCACTTTCGGGCGGATTGGACGACCATCAGAATGAATGAGGAGGAGGAGTTTATGAGAGGCAAGAACTCAGCTAAGTATTTCTACCTGTTTATTTCGCCCTGGCTGATCGGCTTCTTTATTTTCACGGTAGGGCCGATGCTCTACTCGCTTTACATGTCCTTCACGAACTACAACGGGATTGGCACCGCGACTTTTGTCGGGCTAGATAACTACAAGGCCCTGACGCACGACCCGCTGTTTTGGAAGGCGCTGTGGAACACCCTGATTTACACGGTCTTCGGGGTGCCGTTGGGCTTGATTGTCGGGTACCTCCTGGCCTACCTGCTGAACGCCAAGGTCCACTTCATGAAGCTGTTTCGCACCATCTTCTACATACCGTCGCTGGTGCCGGCGGTGGCCAGTTCGCTGCTCTGGGTGCTGATTTTTCAGCCGGACTTCGGGATTGCCAACTCGATTCTCGAATTCTTCCATCTGCCTCCATCTGCCTGGTTGCTGAGCGAGACGATGGTGAAGCCGGCCTTGATCATCATGAGCCTCTGGGGTGCCGGCGGCGGGATGATCATCTACCTGGCCGGTCTCCAGCAGGTTCCCGAGGCGCTGTACGAGGCGGCCGAGCTGGATGGCGCAAGCAAGTTTCGTCAGTTCTTCACCATCACCATTCCGATGACCTCGAACGTGATCTTCTTCAACCTGATCATGGGGATGATTGGCTCGTTCCAGATCTTCACGACGGCCTACATCGTCGGCAACGGGCAGGGTGGTCCGAACAATTCCGCGCTGTTCTTCGTGGTTTACCTTTACCAAAACGCCTTCTCGTTCTTCAAGATGGGTTACGCGTCGGCGCTGGCATGGGTGTTGTTCGTCATCATCTTGATCGTGACCCTGATTCAGTTCAAGGTTGTGGGCAAGCATGTGTACTACGAGGTTGACTGAGAGGAGGTCGTGTCGTGGAAAGTACCGTTAATCATGTTAAATCGGAACACGTGGCGAAGCTGCACAGCAAAAAGCACACCGCCCGTGTGACCAAAATTGTGACCTACACGCTGCTGGTCTTGCTCTCAGTGGTCTTCTTGTTCCCGTTCATCTGGATGGTTTTCGCTTCACTGAAGCCGGAAGACGAGATCATGGCCTTCCCGCCAAGCGTCTTTCCCAAGGTCTGGGACTTCAAGAACTTCGGCGAGGTGTTCAAGCTGATCGAGTTCGCCACCTTCTATAAGAACACGGTCTTTGTCACCGTGCTCGGGGTTATCGGGACGGTCTGCTCGTCGACCCTAGTCGCTTACGGCTTTGCGCGATTAGAGGCCAAGGGCAAAAACGTCTGGTTTGTCCTGCTGCTGGCGACGATGATGCTGCCATCGCAGGTGACCATGATCCCGGTTTACCTGATCTACTCGAACCTGAACCTGGTCAACACCTTCGTGCCGCTGGTGTTGGGTTCGTTCTTTGGTAATGCGTACTACATCTTCCTAATGCGTCAGTTCTTCCTCACTATTCCGCGTGAGCTTGAGGAATCGGCGTACCTCGACGGGGCGGGGGTGTTCGGCATCTTCTGGCACATTATGGTACCGCTTTCTCGCCCGTCTATTATCACCGTCACACTGTTATCGTTTATGGGCTTTTGGAACGACTTCATGACGCCGTTGATCTACTTGAACGACACCAGCAAGTACACGCTGGCGCTTGGGATCATGCAGCTGAAGGGGAGTCTGAACGTCACTTGGGGGCCGCTGATGGCGGCGAGCCTGATGGTGATCGTTCCAGTTATCATCGTGTTCTTTATTGGTCAGAAGTACTTTATTGAGGGTATTGCAACCACCGGGAGTACCGGTAAGTAAGCCAATTAAGGAGAGAGACATAATGAAAAAAGGTGCATGGATTGGAATGGGCATGGTCGCGATGGCGCTACTGCTGACGGCTTGCGGAAGTGGCGGCAAGTCGGGCGGCGCCAAGAACGCATCTAAGCCGACGCTGAAGATTATGACCTGGAACGTTGACCCAGGGAACGCGAAGCGCGAGCAAGAGGTCTTCGATGAGTTCACCAAGGACACCGGCATCAAGGTGGAGCAGGTGACGGCCGACTACAACAAGTACAACGAAAAGTTCATGACCATGGCGGCCGGCAAGAAGTTGCCTGATCTGACCTGGATTCTGCCGAACTCGTTTTCGAAGTTCGTCAGCGAAGGGCTGCTGCTGCCGCTTGACGAGTACGTCAAAAAAGACATCGACACCTCCAAGCTGGTGCCAAGGGTTATGGACTTCGGGAAGGTCGACGGCAAGCAGTACGGGATGACGCGCGACTACTCCACCACGTTCATGACTTACAACAAGGACATGTTCGATAAGGCCGGGGTGGCCTATCCGAAACCCGGCTGGACCTGGGACGACTTCATGAAGATCGCCGACAAGTTCAAGAAGGTTCAAAACGGCAAGACGGTCCAATTCGCTGTGACCGATATGAACACAACGGCATCGCTGCTGTCGATGGCCGGCTCATATTTGGTCAATATGGATGAAAAAATTACCTTTGACGATGCCCAAAGCCTTAAATACGTCAAGATGTACCGGGACATGGTCAACAAGTACAACTACCAGCCAAGCGCTGCCCAGATGCAAGGGGTCAACAACGCGTTCCTGGCGCAGAAAACCGCGATGCAATCCGGTGGGGTCTGGGAATGGAAGAACTTCAAGGAAAACGCGAAGTTCAACTGGGACATCACGACCTTCCCACGCGGCAAGGCCGGCAAGCTGATCGCCAACCAGCAGCAGATTGCCATCACCAGCCAGACCAAGCACAAGGCCGAGGCCTGGAAGCTGCTGAAGTGGCTGACCTATGGCCGCGGTCAAAAGATTCAAGGCGACAAGCTCGGTGCGGTGTCCGTGCTGAAGTCCAATGTGAACGACATGGCCAAGGTTGACTACGCACCGGAACACGCCACCATCTTGATGGACGAAATCAACTCCGGTCGCCCGGTGCAACCTAACCCGTACATCAGCTCTTTCTCTGAAATTGAAAGTGGCTACATCACCCAGCTTTCCAACTTCGTGCAAAACAAGACCAGTGACAAGAAGATCGACGCCACGCTGAAGAAGCTCGCCGCTGACGATCGCCAAAAGTTTGGACTGAAATAGATGAAAAGACTGAATGAACTGCTGCTCCTTGGCTTTGATAAAATCTACCTCCTGGTCTGCGTCAGCATGACCTTCTGGCTTCATCTGATCAAATCACTGTTCGTGCGTCACGCCTACACCAACGCGATGCAGCTGGTGGGTGCCTACGAGAAAGTGGCTTCGCACCGCTACGGCCGCTTCCGCGATGCCTTTCGCGACAGTCAAGATCAGTTTCGGCCGACGCGTCGTCAGCAGATACTCTACCTGCTGACGCTGGGCTACTGGCTGGTCTTCGTGGCGGTTCCCGTCCGGCTCTCCGCGGTTGCGCTGGCGCCACGGGTGATTCGCACCTATGCCTTGGGGATGTTTCTGCTGACGCTTTTGTACTGGTTGTTTGCAGGCAGCACCCAGTCGCACCACAGCTTTGTGATGGATGTTTTGGCCTTTGCCAACTACACAGCACATCATTTGGTCAAGTTGCTTTTGCTCCTCGTCCTTCTGGTTGCGTCCTTTGAATTCTCGATTGCTAACTTCGTGTTCGGGCTCTTCTTCCTACCTGGGATTATCGTAGCCGAAGTCGTCTCGTTCTATAAGGGACTGACGGCAGAGACCCTAATCTTCGGCTAGGCCTAGACCGCCGGACGCGTGTCAAAATAAGCCGGATTTTCGCGAATTGTCCCCCAATTGACGAAGATCTGGCTTATTTACGGAAAGATGTTATTCCTACAATTCAACAGGTGAGGTTATCGTTATGCAAATTCTGTATGTTCCTTTGGATGAACGGCCGTGCAACTATGCTTATCCGCTGCGAGCCGTCAAGACAGTCAACGGCGTCAGGGTCGTGTCACCGGCCGCGGACATTCTCCCGCACAAGAAGACGCCGGCCGACACCGATGCGCTGTGGCAGTTCGTGGCGGCCCATGTGGCGGCGTCGGACATCGCCATTCTCTCCACCGAAATGCTGATGTACGGCGGGTTGATTCCGTCGCGGCTGCACCACAAGGCAGAGGCCGAGATTGACACGTTCATCGACCGGGTCGCCGCGCTGAAGCAACAAAACCCGCGGCTGGTGGTTTACCTGTCCAGCATGATTATGCGAACGCCGCAGTACAGCAGCGCCGAGGAGGAGCCCGATTACTACGAGGAGTACGGCCGGCGGATCTTCCAGTACGGGGCGTTCACCGATCTCACCCAGCGTGGCACCATCAGCGAATCGGAGCAGGCCGAATTTACCAAAATCAAGGCGGAGGTCCCGGTCGAAATCATCGAAGACTTCACCACGCGGCGCAAGTTCAACAAGCAGGTCACGCAGCGGCTGATCAAGCTGGTGAAGGCCGGTGCTATCGATTTCATGGTGATTCCACAAGACGACTCACACGAGCTTGGCTTCACCGCGATGGACCAAAAAGACATTTACCCGATGGTTCGCAATCTGAACTTGAGCGACCAGATTCTGATTTACCCCGGGGCCGATGAGGTCGGCTATGATTTGCTGGCCCGGGCGGTCAACCGCAGTCGCTTCGCCCAACCCAAGATTTACGTTGAGTTCACCTCAATCAATGGCCCGTTCATCGTTCCGGGTTACGAGGACCGTGAGCTTGGCGAAAGCCTGAAGTCCCACGTCCTGGTCACCGGGAGCCGGTTGACCACCGACATCAACCAGGCAGACTTCGTGCTCGCCTACAACACGGCCGGCAAGCGCATGGGTGAGGCCGCCTATCAGTTCAACGCTCACGAGATTAGCTACGACCGCAACCGCAACCTGCCGTACTTCGTCGCCGCCATTCAGGCGCTGGCCAGCGAGGGCAAGCGCATTGCGGTGTGTGATGCGGCGTATTCCAACGGCGCGGATTTCCAGCTGTTCCAGCTGCTGGCGAAGGACCCGACGATGATGAGTCACCTGCTCAGCTACCGGGGCTGGAACACCAACTGCAACACGCTGGGCAGCACCTTGTCCGAGGCGATTTTTGCCCTGGATTGCGAGGATAAGGCGCATCGCGAGAACCTGTACTCGGAGGTGCTGGATGATGTCTTCTACCAGGCAATCATTCGCGACGAGATTCAACAAATCGAGAAGAACGAGCCAAACAAGGCCCTGGGCATCAACTACTTTAACCTGTACGACAAGCAACCTGCGCTGACGGCGCGGATGGTGGCAGAGCTGCGCGACCTCACGCAGGAGTACCTGCCAACTGTGTTCATTGACGGTCAGTTCGACATTGAGCTGAGCTTCCCGTGGAACCGGTTGTTTGAACTTTATTGCAACGTCACCTTTGCACACTAATTGTAGGAGAGGCACATCATGCAAAGCATTCACTTTGTTGGTTTTGAGGACTTCATCGAAGCCAACCGTGATTTTTTGAAGGAGCTCGGCGTTCGCGCAGACGAGGGCGGAACGCTTTTGACGCTGGTGCAGACGGCCGAGCGGGAGCTGCTGGTCGAAAAAGGTGACCGCAATCAGATCACCGTGAACTCACCGAGTTACATCGTGCGAGGCCTGCTGCGCTGGCTGAGCCTGGCGCCGGGCGAATCCGTTCGCGAGGTTGTGCGGTTCAACAGCGTGGGGCCGATGGTCGACATGTCCCGCAACGGGGTGATGACAGTTGCGGCCGTCAAGAACCTGCTGAAGCGCCTGGCGCGGCTGGGACTCAACAGCTGCATGCTGTACATGGAAGACGTCTACGAGGTCCCGGCCTACCCGTACTTTGGTTACCTGCGCGGCCGCTACTCGCTGGCCGAGCTGAAGGCAATGGATGACTATGCCGCGGCGCTTCACATCGAGCTGATTCCGGCCATTCAGACGCTGGGCCACCTGGCCAACCCGCTCAAGTGGGGATTCAGCAACGGCTTCAAGGACACCCAGGAACTCTTGCTGGTCGGCTCGGAGAAGACCTACCGCTTCATCGATGCCCTGATTAGTACCCTGCGTCAGGCATTTCGAAGCCACAAGCTGCACCTGGGGATGGATGAGGCGTAGAACCTGGGCAGCGGCATCTACCAGCAGCAAAACGGTTTCCACGAGAAGTTCGAGATCATGACCCAACACCTGCGCGAGGTGCTGAAGATCACGGCCAAGTACAACTTCGAACCGATGATTTGGAGCGATATGTTCTTTGATTCCAAGTCCGAGACGGGCGGATACTACGATCCCACGGTGATTTTCACTGAGGAAGACCGTGCCAGCGTTCCGGCCGTCGGGCTGACCTACTGGGATTACTACCACGACGACGCGGCGTTCTACGAGGCGATGCTGGCCAAACACGCCGAGCTGTCCGACAACATTTCCTTTGCCGGGGGCATCTGGACGTGGAATGGGGTGGCGCCGAACTACGGGCGAACCATTGTCGACACCAAAGCGGCGCTGGCGGCTTGTGAGGCCAAGGGCGTTCAGGAAATCTACGCGACGATGTGGGGCGACGATGGCCAGGAAACCTCGATTCGCACAGCCGACTTCGGCCTGGCCCTGTTTGCCGAGCACGACTTCGCCCCGGCGCCGACTCTCGACCACGCCAAGCAGGACTTCAAGGTCTTCTTGGACGACGAAGCGGAAGACTACCTGATGCTTCAGGCGTTCGATGAGACGCCTGGCATCGGTGAGGACAACCTGGGCAGCTCCAATCCAAGTAAATGCTTGTTGTACCAGGATCTGCTGCTGAGCATGTTCGATGTGAATTTCGCCACAATGGACCTGCCGCGGCATTACCGCGACTTGGCTTCGCGGCTGGCACCACTGCGCGATAAGTCGCTGATGCTGACATTTTACGCCCAGCTGGCCGACGTGCTGGCACTGAAGGCACCGATCAGCCCGGCCATTCGCGCGGCCTATCACGCCGGTGACACGGCGGCAATCGGTGAGCAGATTGCTCAGTTGAAGCAGCTGATTCCGGCCCTGGAACAGCTCAAGCAGGCGCATTACGCGCTTTGGCCTGCGGACTACAAGCCGTTCGGGTGGGAAGTGTTGGATATTCGCTATGGGGGCCTGATCAGCCGGGCGAACACGGTGATTGACGTGCTGACGCGCTGGCTGGCCCAGCCGACAACAACCATTCCCGAGCTTGAAGAGGCGCTTTTGCCTTACGACATCGGCTACAGCTACAAGGACGACGCGCTGAGCAACGCGCAGTACGGCCGCATCATCAGCCCGAGCAAGCTGTCCGGGGTGTGAGTGAAATCGTCGCCGTTGAGCGTCACAAAGGACCGCGGCGACAAGCGTAACGGAGGAATAACAGTGGAACTAACCATTATGCCCGGCTTCCGGGTGGCCCAGCAGGTGGCACCGCAACTGAAGGTGTACAGCCCAACGGCCAATCGGCTGACGGTGACGCTGAGCCAGCAAGGACGTGAACTCAAGTCAACGGCTTATGCGTTGGCGGCCTCGGCGGCTTACCAATACCTCAGTTTGGACCTGAGCGGGGTGCGAGGCGAGCTTGTCATTACGGTGACCGGCGACGGCTTCAGGCGTGAGATTCCTTACGAGGTGGTGGCCTCGCCGGTGCGGTCGACCCGGCAGCTCGACGGCTGCTGGATTTCCTTGGTGCATTGGAGCGACCAGGAGGCGCGGCACTTCAACCGGGAGCTGAAGACACTGACGGCTGCGCAGTGGCGTGACCAGATTCGCGGCATGAGCGCAATCGGGGTCAAGGCCATTGTGATTCAAAACGTGTTCGACAGCAGCAATTACGTCTTCGCGCATCAGGACACCGTGGAGACGTATGGCGGCGCGGCGTTTTACCCATCCAAGCTTTACCCGCGGCGGTTCGAGGGATTGGCGCTTGAGGACCCGCTTGAAGTAATTCTAGCGGCGGCGGATCAATATCACATGCAGGTGTTCGTCGGGGTTGGGCTGTTCGCCTGGTTCGACTTCTCCGCTGAATCGCTGCGCTGGCACAAGCGCGTGGCCACCGAGCTGTACCAGCAGTACGGGCATCATCCGTCGTTTTACGCCTTTTACATCTCTGAGGAGCTGCCGGGCAGCTTTTACGACGATTATGCGCCGGCTCACAAGGCGGCGTGGCACGATGTGGTGACCTTCTTCAACGAATTAGCGGCGTTCATCAAGGAGTTGGCCCCGACGAAACCGATCGCGCTGGCCCCGAATAACATTCGCTTTGAGCAGTTCCTGCCGGCGTGGCGCCAAGTGCTGGCCAACGTCGACATCCTGCTGCCGTTCGCCTTTGCAAGAGACCTGGAGCACTTGAACCTCGCAGCTATTCAGGCGGTTTGCGACGAGGCGAACACCCACCTGTGGGTTGATATGGAGATTTTCGCCTACCCGTTCGAAGACACCGGCCTGATTCCTAAGGACATCGATAGTTTGGTCAAGGAAATTGAGATTTACGATGCCGTGGAGAATGTGTTCGGCTACCAGTACACCGGCTTGCTGAACGCACCGGACAGCCTGTGCGACCTCGGCGGTGCGAGTCCCAAACAGGTGTATCGAGACTATCAGGAGTATATCGCGGGTAAGCAGTTGGACGATGGACGGGAGGAATAGTGATGAAAATAGCGTTACAGCTTTGGTCGGTCCGAGACGCGTGTGATGAGGATTTCATCGGGACGCTGCGGCGGCTGAAGGACATGGGTTACGACGGCGTTGAGTTCGCCGGCTACCGCGGCGTCGAAGCGCCGGTGCTGAAGGCCGCGATGGACGAAATCGGGCTGGTGTCTGCAGGCAGCCACATCGGTTTTGACCGGCTGGCCCCGGATCAGTTGGCGGCCACGCTGGACTACGAGGCGGTGCTGGGCAACAAGCGGATTATCATTCCGTATATGAACTTTGAGGATGTCGCTGGCTGGCGTCACTTCTTCACCCAGCTCAACGCGCTGGCCCCACAGATTCGCCAACGCGGCATGCAGCTGATGTACCACAACCACGCCAACGAGGTCTGCTTCCACGGTGACACCGACATTCTGGCCGAAATGCTGGCGGCGGTGCCGGATGTGAGCCTCGAGGTGGATGTCGGACTTTTGACCAGCGGCGGCGGGGACCTCAAGGCCTGGCTGACCGCCCATGCGGCTCGCATCAGCCAATTTCACATCAAGGACATGAAGCCGGATCTGTCGGTCAGCACGAACCTCGGGACCGGCGTCATTCCGCTCGCGGATTGCGTTGCGTTCGCCAGTCAACACGAGATTGAGTGGCTCGTGATTGAGCATGACGTGGCGGAACCCACTCAGATGGCCGATGCGGCCGCCAACCAACGTTACCTAGCCACACTTGTCGACAAATTGTAAGCGCTAACGAGATGGAGGAGAACAAGATGAGTCATTTTCCTGTAGGAGTTTTGCTTGAATCGTACCGTGACACCATTGAAAACTCAATCAAAAAGGCAAAGGCGGCCGACCTGGACGGCGTTCAGATGTACGTGGTTCGCGGTGAGATGACACCGCAGCAGCTGACGCCGGAGAAACGGCGCGACCTGAAGCAGCTGATCGCCGATAACGGGCTTGGCATTTCTGCGCTGTGCGGCGACCTGGGCACCGGCTTTGGTGATGCGAGCCGCAATCCCGAGGCCGTCGCGCAGTCCAAGCGCATCGTCGATTTGGCCAAGGACCTGGGTACCGATATTGTGACCACACACATCGGGGTGGTGCCAAGCGACCCGCTGAGCCGCGAATATGCCGTGATGCACGATGCCTGCAAGGAGCTGGCGGATTACGCCGTGGCTGCCGGTGCCCGGTTCGCCGTTGAAACCGGTCCGGAACCGGCGCTGGTGTTGAAGGACTTCCTCGACGGCCTCGGCAGCAAGGGGGTGTCCGTCAACTTGGATCCGGCCAACTTCTGCATGGTGACCGGGGATGACCCGGTTGCGGCCGTCTACACCCTGAAGGATTATATTGTCCACACCCACGCCAAGGACGGTCGCATGCTGACCAAGCCGGACTCCCCGACCGGCCTGACCTACGCGGAGCTGCCACTTGGCCAGGGCGACATCGATTGGCCGGCCTACCTCAAGGCGCTGACCGATGTTGGCTACACAGGCTACCTGACGATTGAACGCGAAGTCGGAGACAACCCGGAACAAGACATCCGGGATGCCGTCCAATTCCTTCGCACACACATGAGCTAAGGGCTCGGAGGCGAGAACATGACAATCAAAATTGGGATTATCGGCGTCGGCAGCATCGCGCAGTTGCACCTGGCGGCCTACAAGCAAAACCCGCACGTCGAAGTTTACGCGCTGTGCGATATCAACGAACGGCGGCTGATCGCGCAGGGTAAGCTGCACGGCGTTGAGCGGCTGTACACGGATTACAATGAGATGCTGAAGCTCGAGGAGCTGGATGCCGTCAGCGTCTGCACCTGGAACGCCGAACACGCTCCGGCCAGCATCGCGGCCCTGAACGCGGGGAAAAACGTGCTGTGCGAAAAGCCGATGGCGATGAACCCGGAGCAGGCCGAGGCGATGAAGGCCGCGGCCGACGCGGCCGGAAAGCTTCTGATGATCGGATTTGCCAAGCGCCATAGCCGTGAGTGCCAGACGCTCAAGGACTTCGCCGACCAAGGCTTCTTCGGTGATATGTACTACGCTAAGGCCGAATACTACCGGCGCAACGGTAATCCGGGCAGTTGGTTCAGCAACTTGGCCTACTCGGGCGGCGGTCCCTTGATCGACCTCGGGGTTCACTTCATCGACCTGACGCGGTACCTGATGGGCAACCCTAAGCCGGTGTCGGTTTACGGTGCGACCTTCCACGCCATCGGTGATCGCCCGTACTTGAAGGATCCCCACGGCTACCAGCCGGCCGACTCTGGTATCGAAAAGAAGTACGACGTCGAGGACTTCGCAACCGCACTGGTGCGGTTCGACAACGGGGCCGTGATGCAGGTGGAGGATTCCTACGACATGCACCTGAAGCAGGAGGGCGGCAACGTGCAGATTTTCGGCACCAAGGCCGGCGCCACGATTTTTCCCAAGGTGGAAATGTTCACGGAGAACAACGGCTACCTGATGGACTACAACTTCGCGATGAACGCGTCTTCGAGTTTCGAGGAGCTGTTCGTGAACGAAATTAATCACTACATCGATTGTATCGAGACGCACCGGCCGAGCATTGCACCGCCGGAAGACGGCATTGCCATCATGAAGATTCTGAGCGGCATCTACGAGTCGGCCAGAACCCAGCACGAGGTTCGCCTCGATTAATCTAGCAGAGGAGCACCGAGATGAGTTTCCAACCGACGATGATTGACTACGATGAGACCAACCGGGTGTTTCACCTGCACAACGGGCTGGTGTCCTATGCCCTAGGCGTGGCCCCTGGCGGCTACCTGACGCACTTGTACTTTGGACGGGCCGTTCGTCGCTACCACGGCACCGGCCAAGAACACCACATGAGTACCAGTTTCTCGCCGCTACCGGCTGGGCAAGGTGCTGATGTGTTCGGCCTCAACGACCTGCCGCTGGAGTACCCGGGCAGTGGGTTCGGAGACTACCGTGTTCCCGCCCATGAGGTGGTTCAGCCGGACGGCACCGCGATCGCGGATCTGCGTTACCAAAGCCACCGCATCACGGCCGGCAAGCCGGCGCTGCCGGGTCTGCCGGCGACCTACGCAACCGACGACTCGGATGCCGAGACGCTGACGGTGGTGTTGGGTGATCCGGTCAACGGCACGGAGGTGGCGCTTGCTTACACCATTTTCCGCGACCGGGCCGTAATCACCCGGTCGGTGGTGGTCACCAACCGAGATTCGCGGCCCAAGGCGATTCGCAAGGCGGCCAGCGCCAGTCTCGATTTCACCGCGCCGGGCTTCGAGCTGATTCACCTGAGTGGCTCTTACGCCAAGGAGCGGCACCTGGTGCGTGAGCGGCTCACGCAGGAGACCCGCATTCTCGACAGCAAGCGTGGGGCCAGCAGCCACTACCAAAACCCGACCTTTGCGCTGGTGGCGCCGGGAACGACGGAACACGCCGGGGCGGCTTACGGGTTCGGGCTGGTGTACAGCGGCAACCACGAGTGCGTGATTGAGCAAAACGATCGCCAGCAGGTGCGGGTGATGGCCGGCATCAACCCGGCCGGCTTCGCCTGGAACCTTGCCCCAGGGGCCAGCTTCCAGACGCCCGAGGTGATTTTGACCTACACCGACCAGGGCCTCAACGGGCTGTCGGCGACGTGGCACCGACTGATCAACGACCGCCTGATTCGCGGTCGCTACCGGCACCACGACCGCCCGATTGTGATCAACAACTGGGAGGCGACGTACTTTGACTTCGACGAGGCAAAAATCCTCGCGATTGTCGCAGCCGCCAAGCGTCTGGGTGTCGAGGCGTTTGTGCTCGATGACGGGTGGTTCGGACACCGCGACGACGACCGCTCGTCGCTTGGGGATTGGGTCACCCACGCGCAAAAGCTGCCGGCCGGGCTGGCGCATCTGGCGCAGGTGATTCACCAGCAAGGGATGCAATTCGGTCTGTGGTTTGAGCCCGAGATGATTTCGGAAGACAGCGAGCTGTTCGCGGCCCATCCCGATTACCGGCTCGCCATTCCCGGGCGAGCCGGCTCGGCCGGGCGGCATCAGTTTACGCTTGATTTTTCCCGGGCGGATGTGCGGCAGGCAGTGCTGGATCAGATGTGTGCGGTGCTGGACCACACCCAGGTCGACTTCATCAAGTGGGACATGAACCGCAACATGTCCGAGGTCTTCTCGGCCGCCTTGCCGGCTTATGCCCAAGGGGAGGTGACCCATCGCTATATGCTGGGGCTTTACGACATGCTGGAACGGCTGACAACGCGTTATCCCGAAATCTTGTTCGAAGGCTGCTCGGGTGGCGGCGGGCGCTTCGACCTCGGCATGCTGGCCTACACCTCACAGATTTGGACCAGCGACGACACGGATGCGGTGTCGCGGCTCAAAATCCAGTACGGCACCAGCCTGTTTTACCCGTTGTCGACCATCAGCGCCCATGTCTCGGCCGTGCCGAACCACCAGTTCCAACGGGTGACCAGCATGGCGCTGCGCGGTGCGGTGGCGAGCTCCGGGGTGCTGGGTTACGAGCTGGACGCCACGAAGCTGACCGAGTCGGAGCAGGCGGCGGTTCGCGAACAGATTGTCTTTTACCAGGCCCATCGGCGGTTGCTTCAGTACGGCCGACTGACGCGCCTGCTCAGCCCCTTCGAAGGCGGCGACACGGCTTGGCAGATCAGCGATGACCGTGGCCTGGAGGCGGTGGTGGTCTACGCGCGACCGCTGGCCGAAGAGGCGCCGGCGGTGATTCGGTTGCGACTCTTTGGACTCGATGCCAACCGCGACTACGCGGTTTTGGGCCAACGCGTCGGCGGTGATGAGCTGATGGGTGAGGGCCTCTTGGTGCCGCTGCCGTTGAGCCAAGACTACGCCGGTGTTCAAGTCTACCTGAAGGCGGTGACGGATGATGAATGATATCCAGCTTGAGGACTGCGGTGCGGCCCGAGTTCAGGTTACGGTGAACCACGGGGTGACCGACTACCAGGTTCACTTCGGTGAGTTGAAGGGGGCGGCGCGTCTTGTCTTCTCGTTTCCCATCGTCGATATCGGCCACTTCTGGCATCCCGGAGTGCGGCAGACGCCAGGCATTCCGGTGGGCTGGGCGGCACCGCTTCACAGCGCAACCAACCATGCAATGCCGCTGTATGTTTTTTACAACGACCGGGGTGAAAGTCAGGTCGCGCTGGCCGTCTCAACGGTTCACACGGCGGTTGAAGCAGTAATCGGGGTTCGTGAGGAGGACGCCCGTTTCCGGTTGGCGCTCACCTTTGCCGCTGAGACGACGGCGGCCACCATTCGGTTCGACACCGTCGTTCGCGCCTTCGACCTGGCAGTGCGTGACGGGGCCGCCTGGCTGCGCGAGGTGAATGGGCTGGTCGCGGCGCCGGTTCCTGCGGCGGCGCTCGCCCCGATGTATTCGACATGGTATTCGTTTCATCAGCAGATGACCGGCGAACAGCTAGCGCAAGAGGCCCAGGCCTTCGCGCAGTACGGGCTTGAGACCATCATCGTGGATGACGGCTGGCAGACGCCGGATGTCGCGCGTGGTTACGCCTACGCCGGAGATTGGCAGGTGGCCAAGGCGAAGTTTCCGGATCTACGCGGGTTGGTGGCCAGCTTTCACGCACAAGGCCTGAAGTTCATGATGTGGGTCAGCACCCTGCACATTGGCATGAAGACCGAAGAGTGGGCGACCTTCAAGAGCCGCCTGCTGGGCATCGATGAGGTGTCGCAGGCAGGGCTGCTCGATCCCCGCTACCCGGCGGTGCGTGAGTATCTTTGCGAGCGCTTCGTGGGGCTGGCCAGACAGTACGACCTGGATGGGCTCAAGCTCGATTTTGTGGATGCGATTGTTGGCATGTCGGCACCGGTGACGCCGGACATGGACATGACCTCGGTAGAGGATGCACTGAATACGCTGCTTGCGACGCTGCAAGCGCGGTGCCTGACCCTGAAGGCCGATTTCTTGATTGAGTTTCGTCAGGGCTACTTTGGTCCCGAGATGACGCGCTACGCGAACATGATGCGCGTCGGGGATTGCCCCAACGACTATGTTCAAAACCGCATCGGCATTGCTGAGCTGCGGCTGGTTTGCCCGGAGACGGCCGTGCATTCGGACATACTGATGTTCAACTTGCAGGAGCCAGTTGCGACCAACGCCTTGCAGCTGTTGAATGCGCTGTTCGGGGTGATCCAGCTGTCGGTGCGACTGCACGAGCTGAGCGAGGCGCAGCAGCGCATGCTGGCCTTTTGGCTGGGGTATCAGGGACGGCACCGCGACTTGCTGTACGGGCGTGGGGTACGGTTTTTGGCCCCGCAAAATAATTACGCACTGATTACCGCAAGCGATTCGAAGCAGGCAATCATGGCGACCTACACCCCAGATCAGGTGCTGCATGTGCCGGTTGGCGCTGACTACATTGATGTTATCAACGCGACCGGTGCCGCCCGGGTGACGCTGGCGCTGCCGCGCGGGACGCACTGGGTGGCCACGGCCCTGGATTGCACCGGCGTCGTGCAACCGCAGCAGACCGCAGACGGATCGCTTCAGGTGCTGGCAGTGCCGCCTGCGGGACTGCTGCGGCTGCGGGAAGAGGAGGGGTAACATGAGCTACTTGTGCATTGATATCGGCGGCACCGCCATCAAATGGGCGCGGTTTGCCCAAGACGGACGCCCGGTGACCGAGCGGCAAGAGGTTCTCACGCGTAAAACCGCCACCTCAAACCAAATCCTGGAGCAGGTTGTGAGCTTGGTGAAGGCCGAACGGGTCAGCGGCCCGATTGAAGGGGTGGCGATCTCAAGCGCCGGGGTGGTCGACGCCGAAGCTGGGGTCATTCGCTCGGCCGGGCCGACGATTCCGGGTTACGCCGGCACCGACTTCAAGGCGGCCATCACAGACGGCCTCGGCCTGCCTTGTGCAGTCGAGAACGACGTGAACTGCATGGCCCTGGCGGAGGCCGGTCAGGTTGCAGCCAACAATGTTTTTGCCCTGACCATCGGCACCGGCATCGGCGGCGCAGTGGTGTTGGGTCAGCAGCTCTACACCGGCAAGGGTTCGGCCGGTGAAATCGGCTACCTGCCGCTTTTTGACGGTCGGACCTATCAGGAAGCGGGATGTACCCAGGCGCTGGTCGACTTGGTGAACGCGACCACGGATCGGCAGGTGGCAACCGGGCGCGACGTCGCGGCGTGGTTCGGCTGCGATGCCGGCGTCGCCCAGGCGACCACGACCTGGCTGGGCCGCATCGCCAAGGGTATTGTGACGATCAACTACATCGTCGATCCGGACTTGTTCATCGTCGGTGGCGGCATCATGGAAAGCAATCCGGCGCTGGTCACGGAGCTTGAGGACCTAGCCAACGCCGCGATGGAGCCATCGTTCACCAAGCCAATCGTGATCCGCCGGGCCGCACTGGGCAACAGCGCCGGCATGATTGGGGCTTTGCGTCACCTGCTGTCGGCGGTCTGAAGACGGGATTAACAGACGTGACCGGTTCGCATGGGCGCGGACCGGTTTTTTGTTGCGTCGAATCGGCCCAAAAATGTCCGAATTCGGCCGGAACGCGACCGGTGACGATTCACCAGGCGGGTTTGACGGCATAATGAAACAGGTGGCGGCGTCACCTGTCCGGAAAGGAAGCAAACGATGCGTTATCACGATAAAGTCTTACCGGTGCTGGTCACAACCGACACCGTTGTTGTTGGCGGCGGCACGGCAGGGGTGGCGGCGGCATACGCTGCGGCCGTGTACAATCGGGTCTTGGTGATTGAGAAAAACACGCTGCTGACGGGGACGCAGGCCAATGCGTTAGTGACCCCGATGATGCCCTCACACGCCAAGCGGCTTTCGTTCAACCGGGAGCTGTTGCATCGACTGGACCGCTACGTCGGCACTCCGACCGGCCCGGTCGGTGACGGCACGGCGCGGTGGTTCAACCCCGAGGCCATCGCCCGGGTGACCGAAATGATGCTTCAGGAACGCGGGGTCGAGATTCTCTACGATGCGCGTGTGATCGATGCCGTGGTGGCCGACGGGGTCATCACCGCACTGATCGTTCAGGCGTTCAATCAGACCTTCGCGGTGACCGCGCAAAATTACGTCGATGCCTCGGGGGATGCCTGGCTGGCTCGGCTGGTCGGCATTCCAACCGTCAGCGGAGATGACGGCAAGCACTCCGCCCTCAGTCTGCGCATGGAGGTCGGTGGGGTCGACATCCCAACGCTCAAGGCCTGGTGCGGCAGCCAGCACTATGTTTTCTCGGACCTGGCCGGTGATGATCGGTACTTTGAGTTCGTGTCGGTTCCCGAAGAGGCGCGAACTGGCGAAGTCTGGCGGGTTTTTCAGGCCGGTGTCGCCGCCGGTGAGCTGACCGTGGATGATGTGCGTTACATCCAAGGCTTCACAATGCCCGGCAAGCCCGGGGTGATGGCCTTCAACAACCCGCAGCTGCCGAACCGCTTCGCCCCGGATGATCCGCTGCAGATGGCCGCGGCGGTGGCGTTCGCCCATGGCATGCAGGATCGCCTGGTTGACTTCTTGCGGCGGCGCATTCCCGGCTTCGGCCACGCCTTTTTGGCCAAACGCGCGACGATGCTTGGCATTCGCGAGTCGTACCGCATCCAAGGGGTCTACGTGATGCGAGACGACGACTACGGCAGCCAAGCCAAGTTCGCCGACGGTATCGCGCGAGGCGATTGGTTCGTCGACATTCACACGGATGTCGAAGACAAGACGCGTCCCGCCTACCGTCCGTTGTACCCGAACCATGAGTACTACGAGGTGCCGTACCGCTCGTTGGTGACCCGTGAGATTGCCAACTACATTGCGGTTGGTCGCCACATCTCGGCGTCATTCGTCATGCAGTCGAGCATCCGGATTCAGACCACCGCCGAGGACATGGGTGAGGCCGCGGGGCTCGCCTGCTGTGAGGCACTGGCGCAAGGCGTCGCCCTCAACCGGCTCGACGGGGCCGCGCTCAAGAAGAAACTGGCCTCACGCTGGGCGCATTACGAACCGACCGACTAGCCCCGGCGAACCAGGGTGTGAGGCCGCGTTCGCACGATAGGAGGATTCCAATGTTACGAGAAAACCAACAACTCGCCATCAGCGCGGCCAGCGGCCAGCTGGGGCAAGTCACGTTCTACCGCTGCCAGCTGTCGGCAACGGCGCAAGACCAGGGGCAGCTGGCGCGGCTGCTCAGTGAGACGGCGGCCAGCTTGGCGACGCTGAACTTCGGCGCCATCACGTCGCTGTCGGCCAAAAAGCAGCCGGCCAAGCCGATTTACTCGATCATCGGGCAGACGGCAAGCGGCCACCTGATCAACCTGGTGTTCGACTTCACCGCTGAAGGCTACACTAAGAAGCTCGACGTCGCCGGCAGCGCCGGACTGTACGTCTACGACTCGCGAGCGGACATGGCCTTTTGGTCGGACACGTACCACGCACCGCTGCCGGCCGGCGAGCCGGCCGATCTCGAGTCGCCGCTGGTCACGATGGTGCAGCGCAGCCTGGCCAGCCAGGCGCCGGTTCAGGAGGTGGAAGCATGAAAGTCGGAATCATTGGGTGTGCCCACATGCACGTCAACAGTTACACCAGCTGCTTGGATACGCTGGGGGTGCCGATCACCGGCATCTACGACCGCGACGACGCCTTGGCCAAGGGCGTGGCCGCCGCGCATCACGCGCCGGTTTTGCCGAGTGCCGAGGCGGTGGCCGCAAGCGACTGTGACACGGTTTTGATCTGCGCCGAAAACGCGTGGCACCTGCCTTACGTGCGAATCGCGGCGGCCGCCGGCAAGGCAATTGTGGTCGAAAAGCCGATGGCAATCTCGGTCGCCGAGTGCGATGAGATCATCTCGATTGTCGAACAGGCCGGTGTGAAGCTGATGGTGGCGCATCCGGTGCGGTTCACCAACACGATGGCCGACTTGCGCAAGCTGGTGCGAGACGGCACGGTCGGGACGGTTCGCGCAATCAACGCGACCAACCACGGCCAGAATCCGGGCGGCTGGTTCATTCAAAAAGCGCTGTCCGGCGGCGGGGCCGTTTTCGACCACTCGATTCACATGATTGACCTGGTCAACTACCTGTTCGGCTGGGAGCTCGAGACGGTCACGGCTTACGCGGCCAAAAGCGACCCGGCGCTTGAGTGCGAGGACTCGGGCATCATTCAGGCAACGTTCAAGGGCGGCGCGATTCTCAACCTCGACACGTCCTGGAACCGCCCGAACAACTACCCGGGCTGGGGCGATGCGACGCTGGAGCTGATCGCCGACAACGGCCGCTTCGTCGCGGATGGCTTCGGCAGGCAGGCCGAGTTTTACGGGCAAAAGCCGGTCGAAAACGCGTGGCTGCGCTTCGAGCCGAGCATGGACCTGAACATGTGGCAGGCCTACCAGCGGGTGATCGATGACAACCTGCCGTCGCCCGTCGATGCCCACGCCGGCCGCTACTCGGTGCTGCTGGCGGAGAAGGCCTACGAGTCGATCGCCACGGGCCGCACGGTGCGGGTGACGCACTGAGCAAAGGCCCGCAATGTGAATAGGGTCGCAACTTGCGTGTCGGCGCAACTTGCGACCCTATTTGTGCTACGGTGGCGAAGCGGGGCAATGCGAAGCCGCGCTTCTGGCTCGCGGTTGGCGGCGGGAGATGCAGCTGCGCAACTGGAAGCGGGTTTTAGTCGCGCGGTGCGGTGGCGGTCTCGTCTCGCGTCGGCTCACCGCCGGCCAGCACCGCGGCGTCTTGTTCGACCGACCGGGCGTATTGGGTCGGGGTGAAGCCGGTGGCCTGCTTGAAGCAGGTTGAGAAATACCGCACGGAGTCGAAGCCGAGGTTCAGCGCAATCTGGGTGAAGCTCTCGTTTTGCTCACGAATGTACTGCTTGGCCTGGGCGATGCGCAGTGCCTTGAGGTAGCCCATGATGGATTGGCCGGTCACCGCCTTGAACCGCGCCTTCAGGCTACTTTTGCTTAGAAAAAGCGCGGCGCTGAGCACATCGAGCGTGATCGGGGCGTCGATGTGCTGCTTGAGGTACAAGATGACCTGGTTGACGGTGGCGTCCGCATACTGCCGGCTCAGGAAGGGGTCGCGCGGCTTGGCGGCGACGTTGCGGTCCTGGGCTCGCAGCAGCGTGATCAGCAGCTGCGCCAGCGTCAGGTAGATCATCTGCTCACCGCCGAGCGTTGGCTCCGGCAGCCGCAGCGCGTCGTGGCAGACCATACCCAGCTGCGGCTGATAGACGCCGTATGCCTCCTTGATGATGGCGGCCAAGGCGGCGCGTTCCGCCGGCGTGGTGGTCATGATTTTCCCCGCGAAGGCCGCCATGGCCGGGGATTCACACACGAACGTGACAATCATCACGTTCGGGGCGACCCGGCCGTTGGACCACAGCCGGTGAAACTCGTTGGGCTGGTGGAAAACCAGCTCGCCTTCCTTGAGGGTGAAGGTGGTGTCCGTTGCCAGCACCTCGATTTGGCCGCGGTCGGCATACACCAGCTCCCAGAAGTTGTGCCGCTCGCCGGGGAACGAGTAGTGCTTGGAGAACTCGAAGTAAAACAGCGAGACGATGCGCCGAATGTCCAGCAAGGGGACAAACCGCGGCAGGTCGGCAACGAAGTCGTAGGCACCCACAAAATCACATCCTTGAGCGAATTGAGAAACCGCTTACGCCTTAATTATAGAGGAAAGCCGGGCAAAACACGAGGGTCGCCGCCAGTATAACCTGGAAGTTCTGAATTGACCTGTTTCACATGAAACAACGCCCCGGTCGGCGGTTGTGAGTCGGGCGCTTTTACGTTAAACTAGACAGTGACGTGAAACCGAACGCTGTTTCACAATGAGCGGGGTAGAAACGCGGTGCAATCGCGCTTCTTCCCGCTGAAAGGAGCCTCACCCACATGGACGAGACACAATTTGCCGAGCTGCTGGCGGCGGCCGACCTGCCCCACGAGCCGGCGCAGCTGCGCCAGTTTGCCGCCTACTACGACTACCTGGTGGCCGAAAACGAGAAGTTGAACCTGACGGCGATCACGGACCGCGGCGAGGTTTACCTCAAGCACTTTTGGGACTCGCTGCTGCTGACCCAGGCCGCGCCGCAGGTGGCGACGCCGGGCCTGACGCTGTGCGATGTCGGCGCCGGCGCCGGCTTCCCGTCGCTGCCGGTCAAGATTTTGTACCCGGCTCTCGACGTGACCATCGTGGATTCGCTGCAAAAGCGCATCGCCTTTCTCGAACGGCTGACCGGCCGGCTCGAGTTGACCCGCGTCCACCTTTTCCACGACCGGGCCGAGACCTTCGCCGGCAAAAAATCGCCGCAGCGTGAGGCCTTCGACCTCGTGACCGCCCGGGCGGTGGCGCCCTTGAACGTGCTGGCCGAGCTGTGCCTGCCGCTGGTCAAGGTCGGCGGCCAGTTCGTCGCGATGAAGGGCAGCCACGGCGAAGCCGAGCTCGCGGCCGCCAAGGTGGCGATCGGTCAGCTCGGCGGCAAGGTCGCCGCCACCTACGAGCTGACGCTGCCGGAAACGGGCGACCCCCGGACGCTTCTGGTGATCGACAAGGTCAAGTCAACGCCCAAGCAGTTTCCCCGCAAGCCCGGCACCCCGAGCAAGCAGCCGCTGGGCCAGCCGCGCCAGTAGCGTCATCTATATAGAAGGAATGCGGCAGGTGGCGGCCGGCCATAAACCCGCCTCGTTACACGCGCTCAAACGAGTTCCGTTCCGCAACGCGGGAGCGGCTAGCTACGCCGCGGCACTTGGGGCCAAGTGCATGCCCCAAGCACCACGGCTAGGCTACCCGTCCCGCTAAGCCCGCGTCACTACACTCTCTCAAACGAGTTCCACGAGGCAACGCCGGCGCATCCAGCGTAGGGCCAGCCCTCGAAGCAAAGAGCGCTTCAAGTGCTAGCCCTACGCTGGCCGGCCGGCTAAACCCGCCTCGTTACACTCTCTCAAACGAGTTCCGTTCCGCAACGCGGGAGCGGCTAGCTACGCCGCGGCACTTGGGGCCAAGTGCATGCCCCAAGCGCCACGGCTAGGCTACCCGTCCCGCTAAGCCCGCGTCACTTCACGCGCTCAAACGAGTTCCAAAGCGCAACGCGAACACGCCCAGCTAGGGCCGTCCCGCGAAGCAAAACCCGCTTCACGCGCCAGCCCTACGCTGCGCGGTTCGCTAAGCCCGCGCTTTTACACTCTCTCAAACGAGTTCCGTTCCGCAACGCGGGAGCGGCTAGCTACGCCGCGGCACTTGGGGCCAAGTGCATGCCCCAAGCGCCACGGCTAGGCTACCCGTCCCGCTAAGCCCGCGTCACTACACTCTCTCACGAAAGTAGGTCATCATCGTGGCATTGTTTTTTAATAAGAAAAAACCCGTTGCACCGGCGGCGACTGTGGTTCAGGAGCTGCCGCTCAGCGCCATCGTTCCCAACCGCTTCCAGCCGCGCAAGGTGTTCAGCAGCGCGGCCATCGCCGAACTGGCGGCGACGATCAAGGACCACGGGCTGCTGCAGCCGATCGTGGTGCGGGAGTATGCGCCGAAGCAGTACGAGATCATCGCCGGCGAGCGGCGCTTTCGGGCGATGCAGTCGCTGGAGTTCGAGAAGGCGCCGGCCATCGTGCAGACCATGACCGACGCGGAATCCGCATCGATGGCGCTGGTCGAAAACCTGCAGCGCGAGGGCCTGTCGCCGATTGAGGAGGCCCGGGCCTACGTCGAGCTGATGAAGCTCAACAACCTGACGCAGCAGGGCCTGGCCGCCCAGATGGGCAAGAGTCAGTCCTTCGTCGCCAACAAGCTGCGGCTGTTGAAGCTGTCGGAGCCGGTGCAAACCGCGATTTTGAACGGCGAGCTATCCGAGCGGCACGGCCGCGAACTGTTGCGCTGCGACGATTACCAGCAGCAGCTCTTGCTCCACGACATTTTGGCCAACAACTTGACCGTCGCGGAGACCCATGCGGCGATCGAGGCGCTGCTGAACCCCGAGCCGGTGGTGACGCCGGAGCCCGAGGTGATGCCGGAGCCGGCGGCCGCACCGGAGGCGGCCGACAAGCAGCCCAAAAAGCGCAAGATGATCAAGTCCAAGGACACGCGCATGGCGGTCAACACGTTGAAAAAGTCGGTGGCGATGATCAAACAAAGCGGTGTCAAGGCCAAGGTCACGCAAGAGGACACGCCCGAGGCCTACCGCTTCATCGTGGAACTTCCCAAGGAAAAGAGGTAACGCAGTTGGTTAATGTGATCGCGGTCGCCAATCAAAAAGGCGGCGTGGGTAAAACAACGACGACCATCAACCTGGGCGCCTGCCTGGCCAACGCCGGCAAGAACGTGCTGATCGTCGACGCCGATGCGCAGGGCAACGCGACGTCCGGCCTCGGCGTCTCCAAGGCGGAGGTCACCAAGGACATTTACGATGTGCTGGTCAACGAGGACCCAATTGATGAGGCCATCATCAAGACCAAACACGAGCGGCTCGCCATTGTGCCGGCGACGATTCAGCTGGCCGGCGCGGAGATCGAGCTGACCAACCAGATGGCCCGGGAGATGCGGCTGAAGCTGGGGCTCGACGCCGTCAAGGACCAGTACGACTACATTTTGATCGATTGCCCGCCGTCTTTGGGGCAGCTGTCGATCAACGCCTTCACCGCCGCCAACTCGATTCTGATTCCGGTGCAAAGCGAGTACTACGCGCTGGAGGGGCTCAGCCAGCTGCTCAACACGGTGCGGCTGGTGCAAAAGCACTTCAACCCGTCTTTGAGCATCGAAGGGGTGCTGTTGACGATGTACGATCGTCGCACCAACCTGGGGGCCCAGGTCATCGCGGAGGTCAAGAAGTACTTCGCCGACAAGGTCTACGAGACCATCATTCCGCGCATCACGCGGCTGGCCGAGGCGCCGAGCTACGGGATGCCGATCGTGGATTACGATCCGCGGTCCAAAGGCGCGGAAGTCTACAACGCATTAGCACAGGAGGTATTGAAGGCCCATGGCGAATAAAAACAACAAGGGATTGGGCCGCGGCATCGAGGCCATTTTTAAAGACTTCGAAAGCCCCGACGTGCCGGAGGCCGCCGTCACCGAGCTGCCGCTGGACGAGATTCGGCCCAACCCGTACCAGCCGCGCAAGACGTTCGCGGAAGACGCGCTGAACGACCTGGCGGAATCGATTCGCCAAACCGGCGTGTTCCAGCCGATCATCGTTCGCAAAAGCGTCGGCGGCTACGAGATCATCACCGGCGAGCGGCGCTTCCGGGCGTCCAAGCTGGCCGGCAAGACCAGCATTCCGGCGATCATCCGCAGCTTCGACGACCCGGCGATGATGGAGATTGCGGTGCTTGAGAACCTGCAGCGCGAGGACCTGACGCCGCTGGAAGAGGCGCAGGCCTACGACACCCTGATTCGCCGCCTGGACCTGACCCAAGTCGAGGTGTCCAAGCGCCTGGGCAAAAGCCGCCCGTACATCGCCAACTACCTGCGGCTGTTGACGCTGCCGGAGCCGGTCAAGCAGCTTTTGAACCAGGAAAAGCTGTCGATGGGCCAGGCCAGAACGCTGCTCAGCCTCAAGGACAAGAAGCGCCTGGTGCCGCTGGCCAAAAAGGTCGTGGCCGACAACCTGACCGTCCGGCAGCTGGAGCACCTGATCGCCCAGATGAACACCGGCAACCCACAGCCCAAGCAGGCCGCAACGCCGAAGTCGCCGTACCTGCGAGCCAGCGAGAACCAGCTCGGCGACCGCTTCGGCACCAAGGTCAGCATCGCCCAAACCGCCAAGGGTCACGGCAAGATCGAGATCGACTTCCAAAACCCGCAGGACCTCAACCGGCTCCTGGCGCTTTTGGACGTGAACATCGACTAGGCGGCCGGACTCGACGCCGGCGACCGGCCTGATTCGGTCGCCTCGGCGCCACGGTGCTCGGGCCGCAAGCCGACGCCTTGGCGCTTGGCTCGGCCACGCTTCGGCGCCTTGGCGCTTGGCCCGACCCCGCCTCGGCGCTGCGGCGCTTGGCCAGGCCTCGCCCGGTCACGGCCGCAAGCGCAAGCCGGCGGCATCGGCCCGATGGCTATTGCGCAACCCGGCGCAGTTGGGGCACAATAGAGGCGACACCGGCGAGCCGGGAACTGACAAGGAGGCATCTGGTATGTACAATCTTCACGATCGTGTGCTGATGAAGAAGCCGCATGCCTGCGGGGTCAATGATTGGGAGATCATTCGCCTGGGCATGGACATCAAGATCAAGTGTACGGGCTGCGGCCACATCGTCATGATGTCGCGGCATGATTTTGACCGGAAAATGAAAAAAGTAATCGTCACCGCAGCAGACAATAATCAGTAACCAAGGAAGGAACCTCACTCATGGCTTTAACTGCAGGTATCGTCGGCTTGCCCAACGTCGGCAAGTCCACGCTTTTCAACGCGATCACGAAGGCGGGGGCCGAAATGGCCAACTACCCGTTTGCAACCATCGATCCCAACGTCGGAATGGTCGAGGTGCCGGATGCCCGGCTGGCTCGCATTGACGAGCTGATCCCCGCCAAGAAAATCATCCACACCACCTTCGAGTTCACCGACATCGCCGGCATCGTGAAGGGCGCCTCCAAGGGCGAGGGCCTGGGCAACAAGTTCCTCGAAAACATCCGCCAAGTCGACGCGATCGTTCACGTGGTTCGCGCCTTCGATGACTCGGAGATCACCAGCGTCACCGGCACCGTCGACCCGCTGGACGACATCGAAACCATCAACCTGGAGCTGGCCTTGGCCGACCTCGACTCGGTCAACAAGCGCTACGCCAAGGTCGAAAAGGTCGCCCGGACCAAGGACAAGGACGCCGTGGCCTTGGTCGAGGTGCTCAAGAAGATCAAACCGGTGCTTGAAGAAGGCGGCGCGGTTCGCAGCATCGACTTCACCGACGACGAGCAAAAAATCGTCAAGGGGCTGTTCCTTTTGACCACCAAGCCGGTGCTGTACGTCGCCAACATCGCCGAAGACGACATGGCCGACCCCGAGGCTTGCGAGTACGTTCGCGTCATCGAGGAACACGCCAAGACCGAAGGCGCCGAGGCCATCGCGGTGTCGGCCCGGACGGAAGAGGAAATCGCCGAGCTCGACGACGCCGACAAGGCCGACTTCCTGGAGGCGGAAGGCGTCAGCGAGTCCGGCCTGGACAAGCTGATCAAGGCGTCGTACCACCTGCTGGGCCTGGCCACGTTCTTCACGGCCGGCGGCAAGGAGACTCGGGCTTGGACCTTCAAGCAGGGGATGAAGGCGCCGCAGGTTGCCGGCATCATCCACTCCGACTTCGAGCGCGGCTTCATCCGCGCCGAAACCATGAGCTTCTCAGACCTCGACAAGTTCGGCTCGGCCAGCGCGGTGCGTGAGGCCGGCCGGCTGCGGTCCGAAGGCAAGGAGTACGTGGTGCAAGACGGGGATATCATCGAATTCCGCTTCAACGTTTAGGGGGAACCATTTTGGCAGAAAAGGAACAACAACCGGTTGAGGAAACCGTGGACGTCGACGCGCTTTTGGGCCAGTTGACCAACAAGAATAACGATTACGTCTTCAAGCTGCGCCGCATCTTGACGGAGCACCAGTGGTCCGAGGAGAAGCAGCGTCGCACCCTAGCCAAGCTGCTGCCGGAGATGATCGAGGCCCAACGCGCCGGCAAGCCGGCCAACCAGCTGTTCGGCCCGGTGACGGAAAAGGCCGACAGCCTGATCCACGCCCCGAAGGCCTTACCCAAGGCCAACGTCTGGCTGAGCGGCCTGGACCTGAGCCTGCTGTTCGCCGCCATTTTCGGTGCGGTCTACGGCGTGATGGTGCTGTGGAAGCCGGACATGAAGGCCACCGGCAACGGCTTGCCGTCGCTTCTGGTCATGGGTACCGCGGCCGGCTTCATGTTCGCCTTTTACAACGACTGGAGCCGAAAGCCCAAGGAGGCCCGTGGCACGACTTGGAAAATGCTCGTGGCCGGCATCGCGCTGGTCATGGTCGCCTCGTTCCTGTCGTCGGCCTTCTCCTTGATCAAGTCGCCGCTCACCCAGCAGATGCCGTGGCCGGCCTACGCCGCCGTGGCGGTTTTGGGCTTTGGCGGCCACTGGTTCCTCAAGCGCAAGTACAACCTCCGAGGCTTCCTCGGTCAATAAGCATGGCAAAGGCCCGGCATTGTGCCGGGCCTTTGGTGTCTCGATGGGGCGACGCGCGTGGCTGGGGTTGCGGTCCGAACCGCAACCGCGGCCGGACGCGCCGAAGCCACCGCAGGGTAGAACGCTGTGGTGGCCTCGGTTATTCTGCTGGTTGGTTGCGTTCTTGTGCTGTCATCCCCCGAGCATCGCATTGCTGCGCGGCACGTTGGGACAAGCCCCCTGTCAGTTCGGTGCCGCAGCTACCTCGCAAGCGAGTAGGCACCGGACTGTGCGGCAGGAGGGTGGTGGTCCACACCCTGGTGGTCGGCCCCAATCGGAGGAGGCCGTTGCACGAAAACGTCGACGTTGTTGCCTGGTTCGGCATGGCATGGGTGGGGGTACTGGGAATGCTTATGTCCCGGACCTTCCCCCTAAGCAGTAGAGTTGCAAGCGCTGCGGCCGCAGCGTTTTCGCCTGCCCGTTGACAATCATCTGAAGCTAGTGTAAGCCCTATCATCTCGGCCGTCAACTTATCAGCTCACCGTTGGGTTCCGTTCGGGCTGCCGGCTGGTGGGGTGGCACGACGGCCGGCACAGCCTGCGGCAAGGAACGTCGGCATCACGAGTAGAATCCGAACCGAAGCGTAAAATTCCGGCCGCGATTTTGCGTTTTCACGAACAATGTTTTTTGAGCTCGCCGCTTTTGCCGCGATGGTTCGGGAATTTTGACCACATATGAGCGTTTTCTCATTTACAAACGCCGTCGCACCGGGCCTTGCCGGCTTTTTGGCGAAAGCGCGTTGACCTCTGGCCACGAACATGCTATTGTAAACGACAACAAAATTGAAAGAGGGCTATCTACTTGAGCAATTGGGAGACGAAGTTCGCACGTCGTGGGTTTACCTTTGATGATGTTCTGTTGATTCCTGCTGAAAGTCACGTTCTGCCACAGGAGGTCGACCTGGGCGTTCAGCTGGCCGACAACTTGAAGCTCAATATTCCGATTCTTTCCGCCGGGATGGACACCGTCACGACCGCCGACATGGCGATTGCGATGGCGCGTCAAGGCGGCCTCGGGGTCATTCACAAGAACATGAGCATCGCGGAGCAGGCCGACCAGGTCCTGACCGTGAAGCGTTCCGAGAACGGCGTCATCCTCAACCCGTTCTTCCTCACCGCCAACGACCCGGTCGAAGAAGCCCACAAGCTGATGCAGAAGTACCGCATCAGCGGGGTGCCAATCGTCGATTCCAAGGACTCCCGCAAGCTCACCGGCATCATCACCAACCGTGACCTGCGCTACGTCGCCGACCACAGCATCGCCATCGGCAGCGTGATGACACGGACTAACCTGATCACCGCGCCGACCGGCACCAGCCTCGAGGAAGCCGAGGCCATTTTGCAAAAGCACAAGATCGAGAAGCTGCCGCTGGTGGATGCCGACTTCCGCCTGTCCGGCCTGATCACGATCAAGGACATCGAAAAAGTGGTCGAGTTCCCGCAGGCCGCTAAGGACGCCCATGGTCGCCTGCTGGTCGCCGCCGCGGTCGGCGTGACCTCCGACACCTTCGAACGCGCCCAGGCGCTGCTGGATGCCGGTGCCGACGCGATCGTCATCGACACGGCTCACGGCCACTCCGCCGGCGTTTTGCGCAAAATCAAGGAGATTCGCGACCACTTCCCACACGCGACCCTGATCGCCGGCAACGTGGCCACCGCTGAAGGCGCCGCCGCCTTGTACGACGCCGGCGTCGACGTGGTCAAGGTCGGCATCGGCCCCGGCTCCATCTGCACCACCCGCATCGTCGCTGGCGTCGGCGTGCCGCAGCTGACCGCCGTGTACGACGCGGCCACCGAGGCCCGGCGCCGCGGCAAGGCGATTATCGCCGATGGCGGGATCAAGTACTCAGGCGACATCGTCAAGGCGCTGGCCGCCGGCGGCACCGCCGTCATGCTCGGCAGCATGCTGGCCGGCACCGACGAGGCCCCGGGCCAGTTCGAAATCTACCAAGGCCGCCGCTTCAAGACCTACCGCGGCATGGGCAGCCTCGGTGCGATGGAGCAGGCGCATGGCTCCTCCGACCGCTACTTCCAAAGCGGCGTGAACGAGGCCAAGAAGCTGGTTCCGGAAGGCATCGAAGGCCGCGTCGCCTACAAGGGCGCCTTGGCCGATGTCATCTACCAGCTGGACGGCGGCCTGCGTTCCGGCATGGGTTACGTCGGGGCCCCGACCATCCAGGCGCTGCAAGACAACGCCCAGTTCATCCAGATCTCCGGTGCCGGCCTGCGCGAAAGCCACCCGCACGATGTTCAGATCACCAAGGAAGCGCCGAACTACTCGGTGGAATAACCAGACAATAAGCAATGAAGGCGTCTCGCAGCGGTGCGAGGCGCTTTTTTGCGTGGCGAGCGATTGACAATAATGATGAGATAGGATTAACTGAAGGCAGCGCTGATTAATTAAAAAAACACCGTCCCCTCAGCCTTGGGGAGGCGAGGTGACGGTGCCAAAAACTAGCTTCAGTGACGCTTGGCGATAGGTGGTGGCGGCGCCGCCGGCGTGGCGCCTACCAGCCCTGGCCGGTGATGCCTAGCAGGTTGATGAGATAGTCAAGCATGGCTATCCCTCCTTGAAGTTGCGTCCATCCTTGGCTTTCGCTGCCTGGGGTGGCTGACCAGCATCGCGGTTGCGAGCCGGATGCCTGGTGTACTTGACGGGTCACGACGCCGTCTCGTACAGGTCGCCAGCGGTTGTCGCAAGGAACCACTGGATTGGCCGGTCCGGATGCGCGTGTTACACTGGGGCCGGCGGAGTGTGATAATCGATTGACCAATCTACACTGATAATTATATCCGCGCGAGATGGAATGGCAAATTCGTGAGTCAGGCGAAGAACCGGTGCCTTAATCCTCCAAAAAAGCAACGTATTATTCTCTGACGCGTCGCTGGAAACCCAAAATTCCCGTTGACGCGAAAATTAAGATTTCGTAAAGCCGCCCATCAATGCGAGGAGTAGACCGATGGAAACGTTTCAAACTGCATTCGGGAAGTACCTGAACGATTATCGCAAGGCGCGTCGCATTCCGCTTGGCACGCTAGCGCAGGGCAGAGGCACGACCCTATCGCGCTTCTTTAATCACGGCAACAATATCTCCCTGCAGATGATCACGGACACGATGCGGCGAATGGGGCTGTCATACGCGGATTTGGCCAGCGATTTTCCCCGGTTCGACGCGGCGTTCACCTCGGCCGTGAACACCTTGAATGCGAACCGTTACGCGGCGGACGAACGATTGATCAGGGAGATTGCGACGGGTTACCTGCAGGACACGGCGGCGGCCGATGGTCCGATTGCGGTGCTCAATCGGCAGGTGTTTCAGCACGTGCTGCAGGTGAGCGTCTCGCGGCGGCCGACGCCACTGCCCGAGGGAGTCCAGGCGACCATCGAACAGGTCCTGATGCGCAACGCCGATTGGCTGGTATACGATTATCTCCTTCTCCGCTTGGGGATGGTGTACCTAGACGATGCGCGGCTAGGCCGTTGCTACCAAATGCTGCGGGAGCGGATGGCGACGATGCGGCCAGGTTATCAGCACTACGCCAATGATGCGATGCTGCAATTTGGCATTGTGTGTCTCGCACGACGGACGCCCATGTTGGTGGCGACCTACCCAACCGATTTGGCTCAAATTCAGGTCAGCGGGTACAGCTTTCAGGACGCACTGGTGATTAACGCGATTCGGCGGCTTTTTCAGAACCCTCTGCGGCTAAAGACCGGCACCGGTGAGCTTGAAGCGGTGTTCGAGGTCACGGCAACGCTGCACCTGAAGCAGATTGAGGGCTACTTACGCCGCCTGCTGGCCGTTGCCAGCGGCGAGGCAGAGGGGGTGTTCGTATGACTGCGTTGGGCGATTTTTTCAAGGCGACGCGGGTGGCGCGTCACGTGGCGCTGACGTCAGTGTCTGGGGACCGTTCGCCGGCCACGGTGTCGCGGTGGGAGAACGGGCTGATTGACATCACCAGCGAGGTCATTGGCCACGCGCTGACGCCGCTGGGAATGGATTTTGAGGACCTCGCCATTCGCCACCTGGTTGCCGATATTGACGATTGTTCCTGGGCCGCGGTTGCGGCGGAGCGGTGGGATCGCACGGCTGTGGTCGCGTTGCGAGATAATTTTCAGGCGCAGCGCGACTTGGATAATGACACGCCGTATACTCGGTTCGTGATCGCCATGTTGAATGAGTTGCTTCGCATTCACGATGCGCAAAGCCGGCAGCTGAGTCCCGACATCGTGGCGCTTGTGACGGCTTATACTCAAGGGGTCACGTCGTACGGCAGCGCAGAAGGGGTACTGATTGAAGCTGCAATAGAATACGCGCCGGCCGCGGCCGCTTGTCTGTGGATGCAGCCGCTGTACGATGGCGTGATGACACGGCCGAACGCGGCTTCGCTGCGCATGAAGCGGCGCCTCCTCGCCTTTGGCGGCGTGGTGGGCAACGCGGCGTTGCTTGCCGAAGACCGCCCTGTATTGAAGCAAGTCCTTGGGATGATGGCCGATGTGTTAGGGACGATGCCCGACGACCCGATTGCCGCCTACAATTACAACATCCTGTTGCGTCTGGATGATTATTACCGGGACAAAAGTGCGGCGAATCGCCAGGCAGTCGCTGCGGTGATCAAAACCACTCAGCTTATTTATCCAACGGGGTACTTCGAATCCTTCGCCCAATATGCGATTGCGCAGGGCTGGGTGACTGCGGCAGACCTCGAAGACGCGTGACTTCGCGTTAGGTAGCCCTCGGGTGTGGCAAGCGCGGCAGACCGCAAAAGGCACCCGCACGTCACCGAAGGGGGACGTGCGGGTGCCTTAATTCAGACTCTAGTGACGGTTAACGGATGATGCGGCGCCGCATAAACGACGGTTACCAGCCCTGGCCGGTTAGACCCAGCTGGCTTGCGAGATAGTCATACATGGCTACCCCTCCTTGTAATCAAGTCCACCTTGGCTTTCGCTGCCTTGAGTGGGAGACCAGCATCACGTTTGCGAGCGGATGCCTGGTGTACTTGACGGGTCACGACGCCGTCTCGTGCAGGTCGCCAGCGGTTGTCGCAAGGAACCACTGGATTGGCCAGTCCGGATGCGCGTGTTACACCGGGGCTGACGTTCATGCAGATTGGTTAACTCAACCTACAAGAACCATTATATAGTCGGATATAGAAGGCATCAAATGCTGGAAATCTAGTATAAGATGACATTTCTCGTATCTGTAGGTCTTCTATCCGCATAACAGCGTTCTCGTTCTGTATCACGGCCTACTTAAAACCAGTCATGCATCACATTCTCATTTTTTATCAAATTCTAATCACAGCATAATCATATTGCAATTAAGTGTGTTGGGAGGCAAGGGCATGGGTGACTTTCAGAAGGCTTTCGGGCAGTACATCAGCGATTACCGCAAGGCACGGCACATCAGGATTGCCGACCTGGCACCGGGACGAGAGACGACGCTGTCGCGGTTCCTCAAGCACGGCAACAAGGTCTCCGTTCAGCTGATTACCGAGGCAATGCGGCGGATGGGACTTCAGTACACTGACTTGGCGAACGATTTTCCGCGCTTCAATGCGCCGTTCACATCGGCGGCAGACGCGCTGATGGCGGTGCGGTATGCGGCCGACTCGACAGAGGTGGCCGCCATTGTCGAACAATACCTAGCGGCTACTGAATCGGCTACTGGACCGATTGCGGCCCTCAATCGTCAGGTGTTCGACTACATCAAGTCAGTGAGCGAGGCACGGCGGATGAGCTTGCTGTCTGAGCCCATTCAGGTGGCAATTGAGCAGACGCTGCTGGCAAACTCGGACTGGCTGATGTACGACTACCTGCTTTTGCGGCTTGTAATGGGTTACTTAGACGACGATAGGTTGGCGCGATGCTATCGACTCTTTCACCAACGAAGCCTGGACACGGCGCCTGGCTACCGCCATTACGCCAACGATGTGATGTTGCAGTTCGGTATTGTTTTGATTGTGAGAGGGTCAGTGGCCCAGTTTCCAGATTACTGCCGCGAATTTCAAACGCTGTGGGTGCAGGGTTACAACTTCCAAGACTCCTTGGTGTTCAATGCAGTTCGGCAACTCCTGCAAGGACAGCTTGATGGAACTGAAGACGCTGCGCCATTGGCGGATGTGTTCGCGGCGACCACGACCCTGCAGTTGCCTCAGGTCGAGGGGTACCTGCGACGCCTGCTGGCCGCCGCCAACGGCGAGGTGAAGGGGGTGTTCCTGTGACGACGATGGGGGATTTTTTCAAGCAAATTCGCGAGGCCCGGCACGTGCCGCTGACGGCGGTGGCGGGGGTTCGCTCACCGGCGTCGGTGTCGCGGTGGGAGAATAACCAGATCGAGGTGACCAGCGACATTATCGGCGATGCGCTGACGCCTCTGGGGGTGGACTTTGGCGACCTCACCATTCGGCACTTTGTCGCGGATGTCCACGATCATGCCTGGGCGGCGATCGCCCCGGAAACCTGGGACCGCGCCGCCGTCAGCGGGTTGCGCGAGTCGTTTGCGGCCCAGCGCGAGTCGGGCAACGACACACCCTACACGCGGTTCGTGGTCGCGGTGCTGGATGAGCTGATTCGCCTCCACGACGAGCAGCGCCAGCAACTCAGCCCCCGCATCACGAAGCTGATCAGCGACTACACGGCGGGGCTCACCTCGTACGGCAGCGCCGAGGGCGTCTTAATTGAGGCGGCCATTGAGTTCACGCCGGCCGCCGTCAGCGTCACCTGGATGAAGCCACTCTACGACAGCGTGATGGACAGGCCGGGCGAGGCCACGCTGCGCGTGAAGCAGCGGCTGCTGGCATTCGGCGGTACGGTGGCCAATTCCGCAGCGCTTTCCGCCGAGTTTGACATCATGAAGCAGACGCTTGACATGATGGCGACGGTGCTTGCGACCATGCCCGACAACCCGATTGGCGCCTACAATTACCACGTGATGGCGCGGTTGTACGATTACGTGCAGGATAAGACGCCGGCGAACAAGGCCGCACTGGCCGCGGTGATTAACACGACCAAAGTCATCTACCCGACCGGTTACTTCGCGTCCTTCTCGCAATACGCCATCGCCCAGGACTGGCTCACCGCCGCCGACTTCGCCGCGGCGTCGCTGTAAGCATTGACAGCGCCTGGTTTGTATTGTTAAATAACAGTATCAGTGTCTGAATATTTCGAAAAAAGATCGGCCGATCGCTTCGAGATGTTTCACTTATCAAGAAACCTGCAGATATGCAACGTGATGAGTGATCCTCGTATTACCGCCCCCTTGGGAGCGGTGCGGCCGGTCTTTTTATGCGCCGTGGGGCAGCCACCGAACAAAAATCTTTGGAGGTATCATTCATGGCTGTTTACCACTATCCAGAAGGCTTTAAGGCCCACACAATCCCGGCGAACGTGACCACAGAGCGTTATGCCCTGGTCATCGACACGCCCAATCCACTGCAGCCGCTGACGCTGTTTGTGCTGATGATGAACCCCAGCGTGGCCGACGCGACGTACAGCGACATGACGGTGAACACGCTGCTGACCAACCTCGGCGACCGCTACAAGCAGGTGATCATCGTCAACACGACGCCGGTGGTCGAGACCAAGAGCGAGAACCTCAAGGCCCATGCCAGCCAGATTGCGCAGCGGCTGCTGGCCAACTAAAAGAGCATCGCCAAGCAGATTCGTGAGGCGGGACATTTTCACTTCCTGGTTGCGACGGGCAACATTCAAGACGGCGTCAACTCCAAGGCCTACGTGGACCTGATGAATTACATCAAGACCAACACCTTGGGGGATGCCTGGTACACCGTCGGCCTGACCCAGCAGGGCTACGCCGGCCACCCGACCCGCCGGCCGAAGGAAGAGGTCCAAAACCTCAAGCACATTGTGCAGGCCGATGAGCAGTGGCACTTCCGCCTGGGCTAAGCGGCGGAAGGAGAAGCCATCATGCCAACAAAATTACCAACGTCCTACACACCACACGGGTAGCAGACGCGGTGTCCGAATCCGCGGTGTAAGCGTTACGTGAAGGCCACCGCCACGGTTTGTCCCAGCTGTGGTACTCGGCTGAAAGCGCCGCGCAAGGCGAGCTACCGCCAGCCGGCGCCGACCGGCAACTGGTTCACGAACCTGTCGCTGACGGCCAAAATCGCCGTGGTGGTCGGGGTGTTGATCGTGTTGCGGATCGTTTTACGATAGACAAGCGGAAGGCGTCGGTTCAGGCCGGCGCCTTCCGTCATTCAGGAGGGAACCATGGCACCAAACGAGGAATGGGTCAAGCGCTTCACCGCGCAAAACGGGCGTGAGCCGACCGTGGCCGAGTACCAGGCGGCCAAGGCGACGGGTTTTGATCTGACGGGGTTGGACACCGCCGCCGGCGAGGCGAACCAGGCGGCCGAGCAGCCGGCGAACCAGGCGGCCGAGCAATCAGCCGCCCAAGCGCCTGAGCAGCCGACCGCCCCGGTGACCCCGGCGGCCGGCCGGGCGGAGGCGGCAACGTCGCGGCGCCGACCGCCGCGCAAGTGGTGGCAGCGGCCCTGGCTGGTGCTGATCATCGCGCTGGTCGGGGTGACGGTGATCGGCCTCGGCCTCGCCTTGGCGGCCGCTGCCATGGACGGCAGCCCCGAACTGCCGGTGCCGGCCAAGAAGGCCAAGGTGGCCAAGCCCAAGTCGGCCGCCAAGGCGAGCGGCAAGCAGGCGAAGCCGACCGCGCTACCCACAACCGAAGAGAAAATCGCGCTGATTTTGCTAACGCACGGCGCCAGCGACTATTCACCCACGGGCCAGGCCATCGCGGTCGGTGACGACATGGAGGAGGCGACCCGCACCGACATCGGCGTTTCGGACGCCCCGGCCGATTCGCAGGTGTACGTCCTGTCGCAGACGCTTGACGATGAGGGTGGGCAGGCGTTCGTCATGCTCTACGGCAACACGGGTTACCTGAACAAGTCGGAGGATCCGGTGACGTTCGCCTCAATGAAAAAGTACGGCCTGCGCGTCGACCTGACCAAGGCCTGGCAGAAACTGTGGCAGGACCAAACGCTGAAGAAGCTGACCGGCCTGATCAAGCTGGTGGCCTCGGACACCACGGCCAGCGACGACGATAGCGACGCGGATGAAGCTGCCAGCGATGACGACAGTGAAACGGACGACACCGGTGAAAAAGGCGGCGATGGCATCAGCACCGATCCGGCTACCGCCTGGCAGCAGATGGATGGGACGTTCAAGGAGGACGCCTCGACGGTTACCGGACAGGCGCAGATCACGAGCTTTTTTGAGCAGGACGGCAAGCCGATGTGGGAGGCGCATTTTCCCAACGACGGGGCCCCGCTGCACGAGCTGGATCTGAGCACGTTGACCTTCTATTTTAAACTTGAAGGGGCCAATGTTTTCGGCGCAACGGTGCGGGACATGGGGAGTGGCAAGACCGCGCCGGTCTATTTCTACCTGTACAGCAAGGATACTTACGTGCTCGAATCAAAAGACCTAAATTACTACGGCAAATTCAATCGGGAGTGAGGACGCACAATGACACCAAATGAGGAATGGGTGAAGCGATTCGGTGAGCTGACCGGGCGCAACCCGACCATTGCGGAGTACCAGGCCGGCAAGGCGAGCGGGTTCGACCTGAGCAAGCTGCCGGAGATTGCCCCGGCTGCGGCCGTGACCGCAGTAGACCAAACCGCTGAAGCCGACCAAACGGCCCCGACCACGAGCGAGAATACGACTGCGGCCGCGGCGACCGCCACGCCGCCGCGGTCCGATGGCAACGGCGGCAGGCACCGCCGCCACTGGTCGCGGCGAACGGTGATCGTCGGCAGCATCGTCAGCTTCGTGGTGATTCTGGGCGTCGCCATGGGTCTGGTCTGGCTGCACCTCAACGGCCAAAAGCAGGCCGCGGCCGCAAGCTCCAGCAAGCTCGTGGTCGCCAGCATTCGAGCCAGCAACAAGGCTGCGAGCAGCAGCAAGGCGGCGGCCAGCAGCAAGGCGGCGGCGAGCAGTAAGGCAGCGGCCAGCAGTAAGGCGGCAGCCAGCAGTAAGGCAGTCGCGAGCAGCAAGGCGGCAGCCAGTAGTAAGGCAGCCGCGAGCAGTAAGGCAGCGGCCAGCAGCAAGGCCGCAGCCGCGGCCAAGCCGACGACCGCGCCGACCACGCTTCAGCAGCTGGCCTTGGTGCTGCTGACGCCCGGGGCCGATGCCTACTCACCGAGCGGTCGATCGCTCGTTGACGACTGGCAGACCGAGGAAGTGTATTACGCGGATAACTTTGTTGGTGTCGTTCCGGAGGGTGTTTTTACTTACCGCTTCTCGGAGACCACGTCCAGAGCCGACGACGCTCCGGCCATCGTGATGATCAATGGCAACACGGCCTATCTGTACGCGACTGAGGAGACTCACACCTATCGCTGGCTGGTGGCCAATAGCATGCGCATTGACCTGAACGCGCAGTGGCAACGTCTGTGGCAGAGCCACGACCTCAGGGCGCTGACCTCACTCATGACGATGCACAACGACGAGGGCGTTGGCGATCCCGGCATGAGCGAAGAATACCTGAACAGTGAGGCGAACGACTCAGTCGACGATGATGAGTAACAACGGTTTTTAGATGGAGGAAAAAATGGCACCGAACGAAAAATGGGTGAAGCGATTCGAGGCGACGATGGGACGTGAGCCCAGCGTGGCGGAGTATCAACAAGGCAAGGCCACGGACTTTGACCTGGACTTGCTGGCCGAATGGGCCGCGCTGCAGGGCAACGTGGCGACCGCGGCCAAGCCCGAGACCGAGACCAAGACGGCGGCCAAGACGGCGACCGGCGCCAAGCCCGAGCCCGAGACCGAAACGCCTGGTGATGCGGTCAATCAGGCGCTGCCTGAGCAGTCGAATCAGGCCATCGCTGATGCAACGTCGGCCACCGCTGACGCCGCGGTCGGCGAGGATTCCGCAGCCGCGACTGGCGCCGCTAATACCGCCGATGCTGGTAGCACCGCCAATGCCACCACTGCTTTCGCAGCTGCAGCGCAGGACGCCCCAGTTGCGGTCAGCCGCTCAGCCAAGCAGCACCGCGGGTTGCCGCGACCGGCGCTGATCGGTATCGGCGTGGCGGCGGTGGTGGTGATTTTGGGCGTGGCGCTGGGGCTTTTCTGGCACCACAACCAGGTGGCCAGCTCGGCGGCTCGCGCGTCCAGCCTCAGCGCCGCTCGGGTCAGCAGCCGGGCTAAGGCTAAGGCCCAGGCCGCATCCAAGGCCAAGGCCCAGGCGGCGGCCAGTGCCAGCCGGGCCGCCGCGGCCAAGCCACCGCGAGCCGCGACGGTCGCGGAGAAGCTGGCGCTGGTTTTGCTGGCGCCGGGAGCGGAGAAACAGGCGATGAGCGGCCAGCAGTTGCTGGAATCCGGAGACAAGGTGACGGCCACCCCAAGCACCGGCCTGGGTCCTGACGTGCCAGCCGGCAGCCACGCCTACGACCTGAGCCTCAGCTTTGAGGGCAAGACGCCGACCATCACCATTGTGGGCGATCACGCTTACATGGTGGCGTCTCAGGTTGCGGTGCCGTATGCCTACATGAAGCAAAAAGGAGTTCACGTTGACCTGGCCGCCGCGTGGCAAAAGCAGTTCAAGAGCAAGGACCTGGCCAAGCTGGTGAAGCAGCTCACGGTCAAGGCCGCCGACACGGCGACCGCTGAAAGTTCCTCTTCAGCATCCGCCTCATCCGCCGATGACAGCGCGGTCGATGTCCACAACCTGACGCAGGCGCAGCTGCTCCACTGGGTCAAGCTGGCCCTAGTTGCACGTGGAGTCGACGAGTCGGCGGTCAACGACTCCAACCAGATCGGGTTGGAACCCGGTTTCACCGATGGTTTTGCCACCGTGGCCGTCTACGAGTGGAACGAGATTCACACGGTTCAGCAGTTGCAGTACGTCTATCGCGTGAATGCGAGTGGTGAGCTCGAGTATGCCGGCGTGGATAATCAGTTCAAGCCGACCGGGGTTGACTACAGCGAGTGACGCCGGCAATTGACGGAGGAAAATATGAATCACATACTGAAAAGGTATTTCGAGACGGGAATATTAATCGCTTGTATCTTTCTATGTGGCTGTACCGCTAAAAGTACCTTGTCTACTTCTGAGTCATTTGAAGGAAAGGGAATACAAGCTGATGGACAATGGGCGGATGCCAAGTTGACCTTTAGCTTCAAACGCGATGGAACATATGTGATGAGGCAGTTTAGCAACGGAACAAGTTTCAGCTTTGAGGAGGGTACCTACACTGGTGGAAAAGGAAAATATCGGCTTAACCCTAATAGAGGTTTTAAAGCAAAGTTCTTTGACAAACAGAATTTCGAGAACGGCACACCGTACCAAGTAGGACGGGTTCAGAAGATTAATAAAGCCGATGCTAGGGATTATTTACCGGTGAGTGTTGAATCTGGCAAGGTTATGTTAGGATCAATCAAATTACATCCGGCATCTACCAAACTCTTGAACATGAAGTCTGAACGAGAAAAACTTTTGAAGAATTATAAGGGTACTTATGCAAAGCTGAAAAAAGGTATTTATGAGCTCAACAGAAGTGGAAGAACTTGGCAAATTGCTTTCAATAATATTGGCTTTGTTATTTCGATGAATTCTAAACAAAACAACGGTGAATATGCACTCGCAAATGGTGCTTATGAGTACAACGCGCGAAACAACAGAATGAAATTAACTTTTGGGGCGAAATCGAATTTATATCAAGGGACCGACTTGGTAACTGGCTACAGTTTAAGATATAGCAAGTATGAGGAATATCCCATTGAAGAAAAATCATTCGAAGTGAGAACTAATTTTAAACACGAAGGAAAACTCACACCAATATCGAATAATAAGGATACCATCAATTCTTTTCATTATGTGAAGTCAAGTGAAATGAAGAGAAAGGGGCTCTTATACCGTGATCCTCACGATCTAGATGATGAAGCGAGGGACATAGCTGATGCCGATGAAACCACAGATGATTTAGAAGCTAATGAATCAAGTAGTCAGCCACGGGATAGTATGACTGAACATGATTGGCCCCACTCAAAAGAAGATTATAGTAATCTCAATGACAGTCAAAAAATAGATAAATTCACAAGGATAGTTTGGAGTGACTTTCAGCAACGAATTTTTAATAAACGGAAAGTTGATTATCCTCGGTATGGTTATACTAATAAAATTAAAACTACGCTCCAAAATGGTTTTAAAATCTGGCAATTATATAAAGATCACTTGACAGATGATACTACTTTTGCTGACGGAACCTCTGAGTTGTATGGTTATGATCCTGATACTGGCGATCTTTATCGGGTTACTCAAGAGGATTCCAACACCTATAGTTTTGAACAATTTGATTCTATGAACGTAACGTTGCCAGACATTGATACAAGTGAGCAATAGAAGTAAATCAACGGAGAGTTCTATTACTATGGCGCCGCTTTACTGTACTGAATCGGTCATGCTATACTAAAGCCAGCAAAAAACGGCACCCCTGCCAGGGTGCCGCCTTGCAGACTACCGCGCTAAGAGCGGTGGCCCAAGTTCAGAAGCTAAGAAGCCGCCGAAACTTCGGTCAAAAAGTTATGTGGGCGGCTTTTAGCTTGCTCATTTTTTGATGATTGCCCTCAGCGCCTGAATCGCAACGACCAGGCGGCCGATGGCTTCGATCGATTGCTCGACCTCCGCCATCAGCCGGTTCAGGCTGGCGACCTGTTTGCGTAACGCATAGGTCGCAAGCGTCGAACCACCGAGGAACACCACGATCTCCGTCATAGACGGGATCACGAGTTTGCCAAGTCCTCCTTTCTATCAGAATCCGACATCCAATCCGCCTCGGCGTCATGGGCATCACCCTCTTTCAAAAGTGGGGACCACCGCTCATATCACTTTGTCTGCCTGGGCATTGTACCAAGAGCTGGCGCGTTTTGCCTAGGTGAGGGGCATGAGAAGTTGGTGTGACGCGGCTTTACCGCCGCGAATCGGTCATGCTATACTAAAGCCAGCAAAAAACGGCACCCCTGCCAGGGTGCCGCCTTGCAGACTACCGCGTTAAGAGCGGTGGCCCAAGTTATCGGAAGCTAGAAAGCCGCGTTTAACCTGTGCAAAGTTATCTGCGCGGCTTTTAGCTTGCTCATTTTCGGAATTCTCCGAGTGCCTTTCTCAGCGCGGTGGCCGCAATGACCACTTGGGTCAGGCGGTTGAGAACGCGTGTCACCACGACGCACAACAGCTCGACCTCTGCGAGAAAAGCCACAATCTGGGCAATGACCCAAATCACGAGTTTGCAAAGTCCTCCTTTCTACCAGAATCCGATAACCAACACGCCTCAGCGTCATTGGCATCACCCTCTTTCGGAAGTGGGGACCACCGCTCATATCACTTTGTCTGCGGATGCATTGTACCAAGGACCGGCGCGTTTTGCCTAGGTGAGGGGCATGAGAAGTTGGTGTGACGCGGCTTTACCGCCGCGAATCGGCCATGTTATACTGAAGCCAGCAAAAAACGGCACCCCTGCCAGGGTGCCGCCTTGCAGACTACCGCGTTAAGAGCGGTGGCCCAAGTTCAGAAGCTAAGAAGCCGCCACTAGCACTCGGGAAAAGTTACTGTGGGCGGCTTTTAGCTTGCTCATTTTCGGAATTCTCCGAGTGCTTTTCTCAGCGCGGTGGCCGCGATGACCACCGTGGTCAGGCGGTTGAGAACGCGTGTCACCACGACGCACAACAGCTCGACCTCTGCGAGAAAAGCCACAATCTGGGCAATGACCCAAATCACGAGTTTGCAAAGTCCTCCTTTCTACCAGAATCCGACCACCAATCCGCCTCAGCGTCATGGGCATCACCCTCTTTCGAAAATGGGGACCACCGCTCATATCACTCTGTCTGCCGGTGAATTGTACCAAGGACTGGGACGTTTTGCCTAGGTGAGGGGCATGAGAAGTTGGTGTGACCTTGAGCGAAGGTGGCGCGAACCGCTGTGAAGCAGCGGCCTCGCGCTTTTTTGGCTTGCTTTGGGGGGCGACCGCGCGTTGCAAACCTGACCGCCCACTGATTAAGTTTTTCCAGTCGTTGCGCCGGCCGGCAAGCGCTGGGCGGTGAGGTTTGGTACAATGTATGCGACGTGATTACCCGTGAAAAGGGAGCGAATGGTATGAAAATCCTGATTGTCGACGACGACAAAGAAATCGTGGAACTACTCAGCATTTACGTGAAAAACGAAGGCTACGAACCAATTCTGGCTTACAGCGGCAAGGAGGCGATCACCCGCCTGGCGACCAACCCCGACATCGCGCTGATGATTCTCGACATCATGATGCCCAACATGTCGGGCATCGACGTGGTGCGGCAGGTTCGCAAGGACTCGCAGATCCCGATCATCATCGTGTCGGCCAAGACCGGCGACATGGACAAGATTCAGGGGCTGATCACCGGCGCGGATGATTACGTGACCAAGCCGTTCAACCCGCTGGAGGTGATGGCTCGGGTCAAAAGCCTGCTGCGCCGCAGCCAAAACAACGTGACCAACCCCGAGCCCGACGAGCTGGAGGTCGGGCCGCTGACCATCAAGAAGGATAGCCACGAGGTCACCACGCTGACCGGCAAGCAGATTCAGCTGACGGCGCTTGAGTTCGGCATTTTGTACCTGCTGGCCTCACACCCCAACCGCGTTTTTTCCGCCGACGAGATCTTCGAGCGGGTTTGGCAGCAAGAGTCGATCGTCTCCGCCAAAACGGTGATGGTCCACGTCTCGCACCTGCGCGACAAAATTGAGGAGGCGACCGGCGGCGAGAAGGTGATCGAAACCGTCTGGGGCGTCGGCTACAAGGTCGAAGCGTAATGGGTGAAAAGGTACACTTGACCGGCAAGGAGAAATCCGAGCTGTGGTTCGAGGGCCTGGTCACCCTGGTGCTTTTGCTGATGCTGAACTTCGCGATTTTCGTGCTGCTCAAGCAGATGATCGCGGCCAATCAGAACCTGCAAGACTCCATCTGGAGCGTCAAGCAGGTGCTGACCTTCGGCGCCAACCGGGCTCACCTGTGGAGCTGGCGCAACGTCTTCGGCATCGCCATGGCACTGCTCGACCTCGCCGTCATCTACTGGCGCCTGATTCGCCGCTACCGGCAGATGCAGATGCGCCACGTCATCCGCGAGCTGCACTACATCGCCGACGGCCACCTGGACCACCGCGTTCGCCTGGCCGTCAACACCGACCTGCAAAAGGTGATCAACAGCATCAACGCGCTGGTCGACTCGACCGTCAACTCGATGGCCGAGGAACGCAAAATTGAGCAGAGCAAAGACGAGCTGATCACCAACGTCTCCCACGACATCCGAACGCCTTTGACCTCGATCATCGGCTACCTCGGGTTGATCGAGGACAACCAGTACCGCAGTCAAGACGAACTGTTGAAATACACCCACACCGCTTACCTCAAGGCCAAGCAGATGAAGGTGTTGGTCGAGGACCTTTTTGAATACACCAAGGTTCGCCAGACCACCACACCTTTGAATACCGTCCAGTTCGACATGCTGGCGATGCTCGAGCAGCTGGCCGCGAGCTTCGAGATGGAGTCCTCCAAAAAAGGCATGGCCATCGTCGTCAAGGGCGATCCCGACCCCTTGATGATGGAGGCCGACACCGAAAAGCTCGGCCGCGTGTTCAACAACCTGATCGTCAACGCCTTGAAGTACGGCAAGGGCGGCAAGCACATTTTCCTCGACGCCCAAAAAGTCGGCTCCGAGGTGGTGATCAAGGTCTCCAACGACGGCCAACCGATCCCCAACGACGCCTTGAACCAGCTTTTCGACCGCTTCTACCGTGTCGAGGAGTCGCGGTCGCAGGAAACCGGCGGCACCGGCCTCGGCCTGGCCATCGCCCAGAGCATCATCGCCCTGCACGGCGGCTACATCTACGCCGACTCCACCGCGGCTTTGACCAGCTTCGTCATCCACCTGCCACTGAAGGTGGGGGAGACGCTGAAAAGAGAGGGTGGCAAGCCGCGGGGTTAGCCGGTCGGATAGCGTGAGAGCGGCCGCGGCCACGCGGCCCGGCTTCCGCTTCGGGCCAGGGTGTACGCTGTGCGGCCGGCTTCCGCCCGTTGGGCTCCAGCCTAAAATCCAAGCCGCGTGAATCCGATTCCGGTCATGGCAGCGGGGATGCGCGTCTTGGATTTTACCGGTATCAGTTGTGCGTAAGTCTCGCCAAACCCGCGAGTCTTACGGACAACTGATACTTTCACCGCCTACACCCTGCCCCTGCGCTACAACCGAGCCGCGTGGCCGCTACATTGTGGGAAACGATTCACCCTTGATAAGTCTCGTAGATCCTGGGGATTCTATCCCCTGATAATGACGCAGATTGAGCCAGATTGCGTTGTCATAAGCTGCTTGGCCTGTGGCGGCGAACGGGCTTGCACTCGATGGGAATGGGATGACGACGTTCTATCGAGCAACCGGAGGGTCGCGGGGAGGCCGGGCCGCGAAAGGATTAGGCGACGAGAGACTGCGGGTTGTGCAGGCTCTCGCCACCTAATCCCGGCAAAATCAAAGACCCCAAAGGAGCCGCAGGCGACGGGGGCTTTGATTTTAGGTCGGAGCCGTGCGGAGACCGGCCGCGCAGCTCGGCCTCCCCGCGGCCCGGAGGCTGCGGCCGCCAGCCCCACGACTCGCCGGCCCCACCGAATTGTTCAGCACTTACCGAATTAGCTTAGGAGATTATGACATGAAGAAATTTTGGCGCGGCCTCATTGTAATGGTCGCAACCCTCAGCGTTTGGGCCGGCGTGGCGCCGGTCGCCGGCGTTCAGGCCGCAACCGCGGCCAGCACCGTCAGCATCGATGCCTCAGCGGCGCTGGCCGTCGAGGCGAAGACCGGCAAGATCCTTTTCGCCAAGAACGCCGACAAGCAGCTGCCCATCGCGTCGATGACGAAGATGCTGTCCTTGTACCTGGTGCTTGACGCAATCAAGTCCGGCAAGCTCAGCTGGAGCGACAAGGTGGCGCCGGACCAGGCGATTTACAAAATCTCCCAGGACACGGCGCTGTCCAACGTGCCGTTGCGCGTCGACGGGACGTACTCGGTCAAGGAGCTTTACCAGGCCAGCTTCGTCTACTCGGCCAACGCCGCGATGATGCTTTTGGGCAACGCGGTGGCCGGCAGTCAAAGCAAGTTCGTCGACCTGATGTCCGCCCAGCTGGAAAAATGGGGCATCAAAGACGCCCACATCGTCAACGCCACCGGGCTGCCGAACAGCTCGCTGACCGTCGACCGCTACCCCGGCAGCAGCGCAGACGACGAGAACACCATGACCGCCAAGGACGTCGCCGTGGTCGCCCGGCACCTGCTGGCTGATTTTCCCGAAGTGCTCGACACCACGACGATTAAAACCGCGACCTTCCGCGCCGGCACCAGCGACGCGACCAAGATGGACAATTACGACTGGATGCTGCCGGGCCTGGTCGCGGCGCAAAAGGACCTGCCCGTCGACGGCCTCAAAACCGGCACGACGGACAAGGCCGGCGACTGCTTCACCGGCACCGTTGAAAAGAACGGGATGCGCATCATCACCGTCGTTCTCCACGCCAACGGCACCGCCAAGACCCGCCGCTTCGACCAGACGGCCAAGCTGATGCGTGCCACCCTGAGCAGCTGGAAGCTGATGAAGGTCACCACCGCCGGTCAGCCGCTGGCCGGCCACGCCGCGGTCAAGGTCGACAAGGGCAAAACCGCGACGGTGCCGCTGGCGGCGACCAAAACCGTCAGCATCTGGGTCCCGACCGGTACCACGACCAAGGACCTCGCCTACAACTACAAGGTCAAGAAGCTGGTGAAGGCCAACACCATTGAGGCCCCGGTCAACAACGGTACCACGGTCGCGACGGCCAACATCGCGGCCAAGGGCGACGACCTAGGCTACCTGAGCGGCCAAACCGGCGTCAAGGTCACCGTCCAAACCGCCAAGGCGGCGGAGAAGGCCAACTTCTTCGTCCTGCTGTTCCGCGGCATCGGCGAGTTCTTCTCCAACCTGTTCTAACGGACCACGCGAAGCGGCCGGTCCTTCCCAGAAAGCGGGAGGGCCGGCCGCTTTTTGGGTTGGTAGTGGGTGATGCAGCCGCTTTTCGGTAATCTCATTATAGCGAGGTTCGACCTTTGCCGTTTACTAGACGGGAATATTCCTCTGTGGTAAGATGAGGTGATCAAAAATGGAAATCAGGTTTGTGAGTAGAAAGCTCGGTCGGCAGCTGCGTGAGCAGCGGCAACGCGTTCGTGCTTTTGGCTGGGTAAGGGCCAATCGCTTGGCAGAACGGTTGGATGAGTTAGCGGCCGCCGCGACTTTGCGAGAGATTTCGCGCTTTCCGCCGGCACGACTTCATGGCTTGCTCGGAGATCGGGCAGGACTTTGGGCGGTAGATGTGACTGCGAATTGGCGGCTCATTTTCGCCGGTGCCAATGATTATGGCAGCCGAACAACTGACGATGCCGAGACGACGAAGGTCCTGATTGTTGGAATCGAGGATTACCATTAGGAGGGTCTCATGCAGGATTATGATTTTAACAAGGGGGTCGCTGCACCCATTGTCGCCAGCACCTCAGCCGCCGATGCGCTAAGGGCGTTGATGGCGTTTCATCACCTGACCCAGACGGATTTTGCCCAGCACATCGCCATCTCACAAAAGCAGCTGTCCTTCATCCTCAATCGCAAGGCCTTCATGTCGGCGCCCGTGGCTCGGCAGATTGAAGCGGCAACCGGGTTGAGCGCCCAGTGGTTGCTGAAGCTGGACTTCAACTATCTTTACGCCCAGCACAAAAACGCGCCGCTCGAGGCCGCCGTTCAGCCCTACGACTGGGCGAAGCGGGAGTAGCGGTCGCTGGCGGATGCGGTCCGCGTGTAAGGGCGGCCGTGGTTGCGCTGCGGTCGCCGTTCTACACGCCGTACTGCGCCCGAACCTGGGCTAGCGCGGTGGCCGCGCTGTCCAAGGCCGCCCGGGCGGCCGCGGCCTCGCGCTGGGCCGCCTCAAGCGCCGCGTGATCCGCGGCGGTCGCGTTCGGGTGAGCGGTGGTCGGGCCGGTGGCGCCGTCGCCCTGGCTCTCGCGGTCGCCCCGGCGCTTACAATGGTCCCGGTTCCCGGGGTCGCTGGATTCGGCCGCCTCAATTGCCTGGCGCATCGCCCAGGCGGCGAAGACGTTCAAAGAGACGCCGTGCAGCGCCAGGTAGCGGTCGACTTGGGCCTGGGTCTCCGGATCGAGGTGAATGGTCACAACGTTGTTCATTAGGACGCCTCCTTACATTAACTTAATTATACAAGCTCGGGGCCGCACTCGTCAGGTGCGGCCCCGGTGCGTTATAGTGAAGGCGGGGGTGGCACAATGGAATTCTACGACATCACGGCAGAAGGATTGGCGAAGCTTCACGCGGAGGTCGCGGCCCTGCAACAGCAGCGGCCGCACCGCATCGCGGTTTTGCAGGCGGCCCGGGCCCTGGGTGACCTGTCCGAAAACGCGGATTACAGCGCGGCCAAGCGCGACCTACGCCACCTGGAAAGCCGGCTGCGCTACCTGGACAAGCTGATTCGCTACGCCCAGGTCGTCGCAACGCCGGCCGGGGATGCGGTCGCAATCGGTAAGGTGGTGACCGTCGCCTTCGTGGAAGCGGACCAAGGCCGCGGTGCCGGCGCGACCACCGGCGGGGATGTGACGACCACCGCGGCAGACGACGCGAACGCGACCACCGCCGCTTCGGCCAAGGCCGCCGCCGGTGCCGATGCGGCTTCCACTGCCGCCGCCGAAGCCGCCGCTCGCGTCGCCGCGGTGCTGGCAGTGACGGCCCCCGAGGACCTTGCGACCTACCGGCTGGTCGGGCGGCATGAGGCCAGCATGGCACCTGAAAACCTCGCCAGCGACTCGCCTTTGGGCCAGGCGCTGCTGCACCACCGCGTCGGCGACCGCGTGACGGTGGCCGCGCCGGCCGGGGTCTACCCGGTGGTCATCACGCGGGTGGCCGATTCCATGTTATAATAGAGCAACTAGACTGGATCGAAACGAGGAAAGACAATGTCATTATCGTTGAACGCATGCATTTTGCTACTCAAGGAGCACCACCTGCTGAAAAGCAGCGCGGTTCAAAACTCAATCGGCGTTGAGATGACGGGGATCAGCCTCGACTCGCGCAAGGTCTCCGGCCCCACACTGTTTTTCTGCAAGGGGGCGCATTTCCGGCCGATCTACCTGTCGATGGCGCGAGACAACGGGGCGACGACCTACGTGGCCGAGAAGCCTTACGTCGAGGGCAACGGCATGAACGCGCTGATCGTCGTCAACGTCGAGAAGGCGATGGCGATTCTGGCGGCGGCGTTCTTTGATTTTCCCCAAGACGATCTGTTCGTGATCGCCTTCACCGGCACCAAGGGCAAGACCACCGGCGCCTACTTCACCCGCGGCATCCTCGAGCAGGCGCATCCCAAGCGCGTCGCCCTGTCGTCGACCATCGAGCGGGTGCTGGGCCCCAGCCCGGACCAGCGGCAAAAATCGCACCTGACGACGCCCGAGTCCATCGACTTGTTCCGCGACATGCGCGAGGCGGTCGACAACGGCATGACCCACATGGTGATGGAGGTCTCAAGCCAGGCCTACCTGAAGAGCCGGGTGTTCGGGCTGACCTACGACGTCGGCGTGTTCTTGAACATCACGCCGGATCACATCGGCCCCAACGAGCACCCGGACTTTGCCAACTACCTGCACAACAAGCTGCAGCTGCTGGTCAACTCCCGCAAGGTGGTGCTGAACGCGGAGACCGAGCACTTCGACGCGGTCTACGCGGCGGCGACCACCACCACCAACCCAGACAGCATCTACCTTTACGCCAGCGCCGAGTTCAAGCCGGCCGACCCGAAGCTTGACATCGATTTTCGCTTCGAGAACCTGGAGGCCGACACCTCCGAAAGCCGCTTCAAGTTGGTGCCGGTGACCGACAAGGCGGCCGCCCTGAACCTCGGCAACACTTACGGGCTGCGGCTGATCGGTGACTTTAACGAAAGCAATGCGACGGCCGCCGCCATCGCCGCCGGCCTGGCCGGCGTCGACGCGACTAACGCGGTGCCGGGCGTCGCCAACGTGATGATCCCGGGCCGCATGGAGTTCCGCCAGGTCGCTGGCCACGGGACAGTCTTCATCGATTTTGCCCACAACTACGGTAGCCTCGCCGCCTTGTTCCACTTCATCAACAAGGAGTACCCGAAGGCCCCGATTAACCTAGTGCTCGGGGCTCCCGGCGACAAGGGCGTCTCGCGTCGCGCCGACTTCGCGCAGGTGATCAACGAAAGCGTGGCGACGGTGTATCTGACCACCGATGATCCCGGCTTCGAGGATCCGGCCGCCATCGTCGATCAGATCGACGCCGGCATCGACCACGACCGCGTGACGGTTCACAAGGTGCTCGATCGCCGCACCGCAATCGAAGAAGCGCTGGCCGCCAATCCGGACGGCGCCGTGCTGGTGGTCGGCGGCAAAGGGGCCGATACCTACCAGAAGGTTCGCGGCGTCGACACGCCTTGGCCTTCCGACGTCGTGGTGGTCGACCAAAGCATCGCGGCGCTCACGGACTGAGGCAACAACTGGATTCGGGCCGGGTGCCGGGTTGACGCCGCACTTGGCCAGGCGGTCGACCGCACCGCACCGGGCTTTTGCAGCCCGGCCGGCCCAAAGGAGGAACCGTGATGCCCAATGTCACACTGATGCCGATGACTGAGCCGGCGTATGCGGCCTGGCTCGCCCAGGCCGTGCCGGAGTATGCCCAAGACAAAATCGTGGCCGGCACCTGGCCTGCGGCGGTCGCCTTGGCCAACGCGCAGCGCGACTTCGCCAGCCTACTGCCGCAGGGGCTGGCCACGCCCGACGCCTTGCTGTGGACCATCGCGGTTGACGGCGCTGGCGTCGGCAGCCTGTGGGTCAGCTGGGACCAAGACCAGCGGCGCTTTTTCATCTACGACATCAAGCTGGATGCGGCCAGCCAGGACCAAGGCATCGGTACGGCGGCGCTGCGGCTTTTGGACGAGGCGGCCGCGGCTCGCGGCGTTCGGCACATCGGCCTGCACGTGTTCGGCCGCAACCACCGGGCCCGGCACGTCTACGAGAAGGCCGGCTTTGCCGTCACCGATCTGGAGATGGAAAAACGGGTGTGACGGCGGCAATGTTCGCTGGGTAGACATGGTTCGAAACTTTAGATACTACACGAACGCGCCACCCCAACCACAAACATGCGGTTGGGGTGGCGCGTTCGTTTTTGCTTGGTTTTCATCGACTCAGCGGCCGAATAGGCGCCTGCTGAAGGCGTAGTTGAGGCCGATCACGACGACCTGGTCGACCAGCTTGACCCCAAGCGGTGCGACAGCGAGTAGGTTCAGGCCGACGAAGAGAATCGCGGTGTCGACGGCCAACGACGCGCCGCACAAGGCGGGGTGACGGCGGCGAAGCCTTCACCTCGGGTTGCTTGGCCAGGGCGGCTAACCAGTCCCGGGGCGAGCGGGACGGCCCGGGCTACCGCAGTTCACCAGTCCCTGGGCCCAGCGGGGCGGTCCGGCCTACTTCAGCTTCGCCAGCCCCTGGGCGAGGTCGGCCTGCAGGTCGCGGGGGTCCTCCAGGCCGACGGAGAAGCGCAGCAGCCCCGGGGTGATGCCGCAGGCTAGCTGCTCTTCGGGGCTCATCTCGGCGTGGCTCATTTTCGGCGGGTAAGAGAGAATCGACTCGGCGCCGCCGAGGCTGACGGAGAACTCGGGGATGGTCAGGCTCTCGGCCAAGATCCGGGCGTTTGACTCGCTGCCGACGTCGAAGCTCAACACCGCGCCGCCGTTGACCGCCTGCTTGGCCTGAATCGCGTGGCCGGGATCGGCGTCAAGCCCCGGGTAGCAGACCCGCGTGACCTGCGGCTGGGCCTGCAGCCAGGTTGCAAGCGCAAGCGCCGCCTTGCTTGAGGCCGCCATGCGAACGCCCAGCGTCTTGATGCCGCGCAGCAAGAGGAAGGTGTCGGTCACGCCCAGCGTCGCACCGAACGCGTTTTGGATGAAGTAGATGCGGTCGGCCAAGGCGTCGTCGTTGGTGATCGCGGCGCCGGCCAGAATGTCGGAGTGGCCGGACAGGAACTTCGTGGCGGAATGCACCACGATGTCGGCGCCAAGCGCCAGCGGTTTTTGCAACACCGGCGACATGAAGGTGTTGTCGGCGATGGTCAACAGCTTGTGGCGCTTGGCCAGCTCGGCGACGGCGTGGATGTCGGTGACCGCCAGGACCGGGTTGGACGGCGTCTCGATGTAAATCGCGCGGGTGTTGGGCTGAATCGCGGCCTCGACGGCGGCCAGGTCGGTCGGGTCGACGAAGGTGTGGGTGATGCCGAAGCGGTTGAGCACCTCCGTCAGGATGCGGAAGGTGCCGCCGTAGACGAACTTGGAGACCAGCAGGTGGTCGCCTTGGCTAAAAATCTCCAGAACGCTAGAAATCGCGGCCATGCCGGTGCTGAAAAGAAAGCCGTGGCGGCCGCCTTCCAGCGTCGCGACGGCGGCCTCGCCGACCTGGCGCGTCGGGTTGCCGGAGCGTGAGTAGTCGAACTCGCCGAAGTGGTCGAAGTCTGCCTGATAAAAGGTGGAGCTGAGGTGAATCGGCGTGTTAACCGCGCCGCTAGCGGGGTCCTTGACCGTGGTGGCCTTGATAATGGTGGTCCAATCGTGCATGATGTGCCTCCTGTGTGAAAAATGCGTGGGTGGTTGCGGAGAATCGGTGGCGCCGCGGCGCCGCGGTTCTCAGGCCTTGGCGCCTTCGATCGCCTGGGTCAAGTCGGCCAGCAGGTCGTCTTGGTCCTCCAGGCCGACCGAAACGCGGATCAGCTGCGGGGTGATGCCCAGCGCCAGCCGCTGCTTTTCCGGCATGTCGTGGTGGGTCTGAACCGCCGGCACCGTGACCAGCGTCTCGACGGAGCCCAGGCTCTCAGCGAACGAACAGACGCGCAGGCCGCGCAGGAAGGCGTCGACCGAGTAGCCGGCGGCCAGGTAAAAGCTGATCATGCCGCCGACCCCGGCGTAAAGCAGCTTGGCCACGCCGGGCAGCGCGGTGAGCTTGGCCGCCAGGTACTGGGCGTTTTCGGTGTGGGCATGCATCCGCACCGCCAGCGTCTTGAGCGATCGCAGCAAAAGCCACGCGTCGAACGGCGCCAGCGTCTGGCCGGTGGTGGTCAGCTGCGCGGCCAGCTGCGTTGCCAGCGCCGCGTTTTGGACCACGACGGCGCCGGCCAGCAGGTCGTTGTGGCCGCCGAGGTACTTGGTGGCCGAATGCACCACGATGTCGGCGCCGAGCGTCAGCGGCCGCTGGTAGATCGGGGTCAAAAAGGTGTTATCGACGGCGATCAAAACGTCGGGTCGTGCCGCGTGAACGGCCGTCGCGACGGCCTGGATGTCGATGATTTTCATCGTCGGGTTGGACGGCGACTCCAGCCAGATCAGCTTGGTGGTCGGCGTCAAAAGCGCGACCAAGTCGGCGACGTTTTGGCCGTTCCAGGTCCGGTAGGGGATGTTGTAGCGGTCGCGGCGCGTGTCGAAGTAGCGGAAGGTGCCGCCGTACAGGTCGTCGCTTGCGATGATCGAGTCGCCGGTCTTGGTGAAGGTGCTGAACACCAGGTCGATCGCCGCCATGCCGGAGCTGACGGCAAAGGCCTGGCTGCCGCCTTCGATCGCGGCCAGCTGGTCTTCAAGCAGGGCCCGGGTCGGCGTGGTCACCCGCGAGTAATCGTAGCCGGTCGACTCGCCCAAGCCGGGGTGGCGAAAGGCGGTGGAGAAGTACAGCGGCGGCACGATGGCGCCGGTGTTGGCGTCGTCGGTGCGGTTGGAACCCTGAATCAGTTGCGTGTCGAGTTTGGTCATGGTGTTGCCTCCAATTGTGATGTGATGTGATGGTTGAGATGAAAGAAGTGGCGGCGAGGCGGCGGGTTGCGCCGGCGGGGCACCGCGGGAGCGGCTAGCTACGCCGCGTCACTCGCGGCCAAGTTCAGGCCGCAAGCGCCACGGCTAGGCTAATCGTCCCGCTAACTGCGCCGCACTGCGCCCTGGGTCGTCGGGCTCCGCCGGGCACCGCGGGAGCGGCTAGCTACGCCGCGTCACTCGCGGCCAAGTTCAGGCCGCAAGCGCCACGGCTAGGCTATCCGTCCCGCTAAAAACGCCCGGCTGCGCCCTGGGTGCAAAAAAAGTCCCGCAGCAAAGACTGTCTTTGCTGCGGGACGCGTTGGCGCGGTACCACCCGGGTTCGGTCAAGCGTCGCCGCTTGGCCCTCATTTCGTACGGCGCAAGCGCGATACGATAGTACGTTAACGGGTACACCCGGTCCGCGCTTGCATGGCTCACGTGGGCACGACTCCAAGACCATTTTCACCGCCGCCGCTGACCGGCTCGCACCAATTCCGGCTCTCTGCACAGCTTGTGGGGGTTACTTATCTCTTCAACGTCGCTTATTGACTCGTATCTTAGGCCAAATGCGGCCGCGCGTCAATGATTTTTGGTCGAAGCGCGGCCAGTCTGTTACACTAATTAATGGTAAGTCACAAGTTTTCTGATAAGGAGCGAACAAAATGGCACATTTGACCAAATTGACTGACACTTACACGCTGAACAACGGCGTCGAGATTCCCATCGTGGGTTTCGGCACCTGGCAGACCCCGGACGGCGACGTCGCGCGTGACAGCGTCGCGGCCGCCATTGCCGCCGGTTACCGCCACATCGACACCGCCGCCGCATACGGCAACGAGGACAGCGTCGGCGCCGGCATCCGCCAGTCCGGCGTCAAGCGCGACGAGCTGTTCGTCACCACCAAGCTGTGGAACGGTGACCACGGGTATGATGCGACCCACAAGGCGATCGACGCCTCTTTGACCAAGCTGGGCCTGGATTACGTCGACTTGTACCTGATTCACTGGCCGAACCCGGTCGCCTTCCTCGACAGCTGGGAGGCCACCAACGCCGAGACCTGGCGGGCGATGGAGGAGATCCTGAAGGCCGGCAAGGCGCGGGCCATCGGCGTGTCCAACTTCCGGCCCAAGCACCTCGACGCCCTGGCCAAAACCGCGACGGTGCAGCCGGCGGTCAACCAGATTTTCCTCAACCCGTCGGACCTGCAGCCGGACGTGGTCGCCTACAATAAGGCCCACAACATCCTGAGCGAGGCCTACAGCCCGCTTGGCACCGGTAAGATTTTCGACGTGCCGGCCCTGGCCAAAATCGCGGCGCGTTACCACAAAACCGTCGCGCAAATCGTGCTGCGCTGGTCCTTGCAGCACGACTTCCTGCCGCTGCCGAAGTCCGTTCACGCGGCTCGCATCCAGGAGAATGCTCAGCTGTTCGACTTTGAGCTGAGCTTCCACGACATGGAGCAGGTCGACGCGCTGCGCGGCGTGGCCGGTGAGGCGCTTGATCCGGACCTCGCTACCTTCTAGCACTTTGTGGCGGTTCTCACGATAAAATAGTTGTGTGGTGCAACCTTTTACAAACATTTTACAATCCAATCGGCTGTATAACGCTTGCATTCTGGCGCAGTGGGTGGTATCGTGACACCATAGCGATCGCAGCGCGGCCGGTCGATACCGCCGCCGCGCAGCACGCGGAACCCACCTGTTTTCCTCATCCTCATCTGATGAACGTCGACCTATGTCGACCACGTCCGCGGCGTGAGTGTCTAGCGACGAAGAAATTCGCGTAAAAGAAAACAGCTTAACTGGTTTGAGTCCAGAAAACGGGGCGGGTCCCGGTCCAACACAGGTATGCAACACCCCTCAAGCGTGGTGGTCTTTGCCGAGCAGACCACCGCCGTTCCGCGATCGGCGCAAGCCAGCTTTCAACCGAGGCACTGTGGGCTCGCCCGCAGTGCCTTTGTGCGGCCAACGCCAAACGGCAGCCTCCCAACGCGGGGAGACTGCCGTTTTTTGGTGTGCGATTTTTGGTTGCGTTCTGCTTTTAGTTCGGTCTGCTCTTGGCGCAGTCGTTTCCGGTGCGACTTGCTTCCGGGCAGCTGATTTTCAGTGCGACCCGCTTCCGGTGCGACCTACTTCTGGTCGACGGCGTGGCCGCCGAACTCGTTGCGCAGCGCCGCGACCACCTTGCCGGTCATGGTGTCGTCTTGCTCCGAGCGGTAGCGCATCATCAAGGCGCTTGAGATCACCGGCGTCGGCACGTGGAGGCGCTGGGCTTCGGTGACGGTCCAGGCGCCTTCGCCGCTGGAGTGCATCACGCCCTTGATCTGGGTCAGCTCGGCGTCCTTGGAGAAGGCGGATTCGGCCAGTTCCATCAGCCAGCCGCGAATCACGCTGCCGTGGTTCCACATCTTGGCGACGGCGGCGTTGTCGTAGTCGAACGGGCCATTGGCCAGCACGTCGAAGCCCTCGCCGATCGCCTGCATCATGCCGTATTCGATGCCGTTGTGGACCATTTTGAGGTAGTGGCCGGATCCGGCGGGGCCGACGTAGAGGTAGCCGTCGGTCTGCGCGATGGCCGCAAAAATCGGCTCGATGGTCTTGAAGGTCGCCGACGGGCCACCGATCATGAAGTTGCCATCGGCCCGGGCCCCGGCCATGCCGCCGGAGGTCCCGACGTCAAAGAAGTGGATGCCTTGTTCCTTGAGCAGCGCGGCGTGGCGCAGCGAGTCCTGGTAAAAGGAGTTGCCGCCGTCGATCACGATGTCGCCTTGGTCCAGCAGCGTGGCGAGGCTTTCAATCGTCGCGTCGGTCGGCTTGCCGGCCGGCACCATCACCCAGACGATGCGCGGGGCAGGCAGCGCCGCTTTGAGCGCCTCGAGGTCGGTGCAGGCGGTCGCGCCGGCCAAGGCCGCGTCCTCGCGAGCGGCCGCGCTCAAGTCGTTGGCGGCGACGGCGATGCCGTGGTCCCTGAGGTTTTTGACCAGGTTCAATCCCATTTTGCCTAAGCCGATCATGCCGATTTTCATTGTGTGAGAAGCCTCCTTGGTTGATGCTTTAAGTGTATGTAAATTTTTTACAAAAATCAATCGAATTTGATGTAAATATTTTTCTCAAGGCGGGTCTGGTATACTAGTCTCGACTGGAGGGATTACGATGCCGGATTTCAACGCACTGCTGCAGGCCAACCGGATGCACCTGAGCCAAAAGGAACAGGGGCTGGGCGACTACCTGCTGCAACACGCCGCGGCGGCCAGCACGATGTCGATCTCAACGCTGGCCCAAGCGACCGGCGTCAGCACCGCCACGCTGTCGCGCTTCGCCAAGGCGCTGGGGCTCGCCAACTTTCAGGCGCTGCGGGTCGCCTTGGCCCAGGCGCCGGCTCACCTCCCGCTGTTCGAGGAGCTCGACGCCAGCGACGAACCGCTGGCCGTGGCGCGGAAGCTGTTTTCGCTGAATCAGACGGCGCTGGCCGCCACCGCCGACCGCCTGGACGCGGCGACGCTGGAGCAGGCGACCGCCTTGATCACCGGGGCCAAGACGCTCGGGCTGTTCGGGCTGGGGGCGTCGAACCTGGTCGCGCTTGACGGCTACCACAAGTTCCTGCGAACGCCGATTGACGTGGCCTACACGATGGATTACCACATGCAGCTGATGGCGGCGACGCGCCTGAGCGAGCAGGACGCGGCGCTTGTGATTTCGCACACCGGCACCGACCTGGACGCCTTGGCCTTAGCCGACACGCTGCAGCACAACCAGGTGCCGCTGATCGTGATCACCGGCGACGCCCGGTCGCCGCTGGCGGCCAAGGCCGACTGCCTGCTGGTGGCGGTGGCGGAGGAAACCGAGTACCGCGCCGAGGCGATGCATGCGCTGATCGCGCAGCTGTCCTTGATGGACACGCTGTTCGTGCTGGCGGCCAGCGCCACGGACACGGACTCCGCCAAGGTGCTGGACGCGATTCGCGACACGATTGCCAAAACCAGGCGGTGATGCGCAACCCGGGGGGGAAAATGCCCGGTGAAGCGCAACCCGGGGCGGCGGCCACGATCTTGCACGGTCGGCGGTAACGCCAAGCCCGGAGGAACGGCGCAACCTGGAAGGACTGCCACGGTCGGCAGCGACCGCTTTTGCGCCTGGTTTTGAGGCGCTACGCTGAAGGATAACGGAATGGAGCGACAACATGAGCGTGATTATCGGCGTTGACATCGGCACGACCAGCACCAAGGTGGTGGCCTTTGCCCCGGACGGTACGGTGGCCGCCCAGGCCGGCGGCGGCTACCCGCTGGAACGGCCGGTGCCAGGCGCCGCGGAGCAAGACCCGCGGCTGATTCTGGCGGCGGTGCGAGCCGGGTTGGCCCAGGTGGTCGCCCAAGTTGGCGGCCAAAACGTCGCGGCCATCAGCTTTTCCGCCGCGATGCACGGCCTGATGCTGCTGGATGCGGCCGGTCAGCCGCTCACGCCGATGATGACCTGGGCGGATAACCGCGCCGCCAAGGTCGCCGCGGCCCTGGCCGCCTCGGCGACCACGGCCGCGCGGCTGCGCCAAACCGGGGTGCCGATCCACCCGATGAGCCCCTTGGCCAAGCTGATCTGGCTGAACCAGACGCAACCTGGCCTGGTGCAGCAGGCGGCGCAGGTCGTCGGCATCAAGGCCTTCGTCTTGCAGGCGCTGTGCGGCCGCTTGGTGGTGGATCGCTCGCTGGCCAACGCCACCGGGCTGTACGATCCGGCCACCGGCGACTGGGCAGACGACCTGCTGGCGCTGGCCGGGGTCACCCGGGGCCAGCTGCCGGCGTTGTGCGAGCCGACCGCGCCAGTCGGGCCGCTAAAGCCTGCCGTGGCCGCGGCGCTGGGGCTGGCCCCGGCCACCCCGGTGATTGCCGGGTCGTCCGATGGCCCACTGAGCAACCTCGGGCTCGGGGCGGTGGCCGCCGGGCAATACGCCGTGACGATCGGCACCTCTGGCGCGGTGCGGGTGGTAGCGCCAAAGCTTGCGCTTGATCCCGCCGGACGGCTGTTCACCTACTACCTGGGGCCGCGGCAGTGGGTGATTGGCGGCCCGGTCAACAACGGCGGCAACGTGCTGCAGTGGCTGAACCGGACGCTGGCGCCGCACCTCACGCTGCCCGAGCTGACGGCGCTGGCCGGCACGGCCCCGGCCGGCAGCCACGGCCTGCTTTTTTTGCCTTACCTGGCGGGGGAACGGGCCCCGCTGTGGAACGCCGCGGCGACCGGCAGCTTCGTGGGACTGACGACGACCCACACGACCGCCGACCTGGTTCGCGCCGGCATGGAAGGCGTGATTTTCAACCTCGCCGCGGTGCTGGCATTGCTGACGCCGCTGGCCGGGCCGGTGACGACGCTGGCGGCGGCCGGCGGCTTCGCCAAAAGCCCACTGTGGTGCCAGATGCTGGCCGACATCACCGGCTGCGCGGTGACGGTGCCAAGTAGCGTCGAAAGCTCGGCGCTGGGGGCGGCGGTGCTTGGGGCCCAGGCGCTGGGCCGGCTCCCGTTGGGACAGGCGCTGCCGATTGCCACCACGCACCGCTTCGTGCCGAATCCCGAAGCCGTTGCGGGTTACCGGCCGCTGGCGGCAAAGTTCCGGCGGCTCACGGCGGCGCTGGCCTGACGCCGGCCGTGCAACGCCGGCTTACTTGTGGTAAGTTAATTACATTACAATTCATTGGAGGTACGTATGTACGACGCAAGCAAAAAGACCCACGTCAGCCCGACGGTGGCCAAGGTGTTCCCGGCGGCCGTGACCGATCAGCTCTTCGAGGTGATCAAGCTGATGAACAAGGCCGACCAGCTGGTGACGGCGCCGGTTGCCATCGCCTTTTCGGATGACTACTCCGACGACGAACTCTACGCGCTGCTGATCCAGGGCAACCTGGCGCCGGCCCAGGAGTTCCCCATCACCTACGAGGGCGATAAGGACGCCTTTCTCGGCCACGGCTACATCCTGATCGTCAAGGACAACCCCAAGGCCATCTACATCGACTTCAGCCAGGCCAACGACCTGAGCGAGCTGAAGCAGGACTGATCGAAAGCGCGGCGCCGCGGAGGCGACGCGCTTTTTTGATGCGGCGAGCCGGCAAGGTGACGCGCTTTTTTTGATGCGGCGAGCCGGCGTTCGCCGTTGCGAGTGGCTGGCTTGCGCAACCGCCTCGCATCGGTTACGATGACGTTAATCAAGTGCGTGAAAGGGTGGATTGCGATGACGAACACGGCACTGGCGAGATTCATCGCCTCACTGGGAACCTTGAACGGCTACGGCAGCACGGTTTATCAGACTAAGTTAGCGCTTGATCGGCAGTCGCCGGCGCCGTTGCGCCAAGATAATTCGGACGTGGCGATTTTCACGGATGCACTCAAGGGCATTGCCGCGGTTGAGGCCACGGGTTTCAGCGCGGCCGGCATCATCGCCATCAACCGGGCGTTCGATTCGCCCTCGCCCGAGGAGCCGGCCATGCCGGGGCATTTGCGAAGCGCCTATTACAATCCGGATGACAAAACCGCAATTCTGCTGGACGCGCATGGCAAGGAGGCGTACTTTCCGCCGGATGTGGTGACGCAGGCGGATCTTGAAGCCATTGTGGCGCAGTACCGCGATTCCGCGAAGGCGGAGGCGGATGCTTGGCGGGTGTTCGCGCGACTCGCCAAGCTTCAGCCCTTCCAAGATGGCAACAAGCGAACGGCGTTAATCGCGGCCAACGCGGCCTATGACACGCTGACCAGCGGCGATTACCTGCTGCTGCCGCAAAACGACCTGGATCGCGCCGAGTTCATGATTGCGCTGATGCGCTTTTATCAGGCCACCGACCCTGCCGGCGAGGATCAGGCCTTCGCAAGGCTGTTGACGCTGCTGCCAAGCCCGGACGCTCGGCGGCAGGCGCTGGCGGCGCCCATCACGCCGGACGACCCGGGGACGCTTGCGACCCGGCGCATTAAGCGGACGTTCCGCTGAGCGTGGGGCGTGGAGACGCAACACACAAACAGGCGGTGCCACCGCCCTCGCAATGAGGGGGTGACACCGCCTGCGTAGTTCTGGCGCTTACTTCGCGTTGTTCCAGCGGTCGTAGGCGTCTTGGTAAACCTTGACGTACTTGTCGACGTTCATGCCCTTGATGGTCTTCACGTAGTTATCCCATTCGGACAGTGGGGTCACACCGGTGATGAACTTGGCTTCGCTTTGCTGAACGAAGGTCTTCAGGTCGTTGGCGATTGGGGACACTTCGTCTTGCTCCGCGTTGGTCAGGTAAACCAGCGGGTAAGGCACGCGAACGTATGGGTCGATCTTCTTTTGGGTTTCGGACACGGCGAACTTGGCGTAAACGTCGCCGGTTGGGTCGTCGGTCTTCTTTTCCAAAATGGTGTTTTGGTACGGGTCCTTGGAGAGCTCACCGCTCAGGCCAGGGGAGGTGATGCCGTAGTTCGGGGTGATCTTGGAGCGGAAGTCTTCGGAGTTGGAGGAGTCGATGCCCTTGTTGAAGACCTTGGCCTCGTTACCGTCGGCGGTCTTCTCGTAGTGCCACATCACGCCTTCAGGGCCTTGGTTCATGAAGTTTTGACCCTTGACGGTGTAAAGGTAGTCGACCCAACGCAGCGCCGCTTCAGGCGACGGGCAGGCCTTGGTGATCACGAAGCAGCCGCGGTTGATTCGAGGGTTACCAGGGATGATCGCCTTTTTGGAAACGGAGCTGGTCAAAGGCTGCCACATCGGGTTGGTGGCCTTTTGAGCCGCGGTGGTTTCGCCGTTGAAGCCCGGGGCGTAATCCTGGGTGAAGCCGACCAGGCCCTTGTCCATCTTGGCCTTCTTGGCGTCGCCGGACTGGGTGAAGGTGTTCTTGTCGAGCAGCCCTTCCTTGTACAGCTTGTTGAAGAAGGTCAGGTAAGCCTTGTAGTTCTTGGTGATCGGGTTGTAAACCACCTTGTCGCCGTTGTTTTGCACGTCGTTGGACAGCATGCCGAAGGTCGACATCAGCCAGGTGCGGCTCCAGAAGTCCTTCATGTCGGAGTACGGAATTTCATCCGCCTTGCCGTTGCCGTTGGGATCTTCGGTCTTGAAGCGCTTGAGCAGGGCGTAGAACTCGTCTGCGGTCTTCGGCAGCTCGGTGACGCCGAGCTTCTTCAGCCACGTGCCGTTGTACCACATAGGGCCGAGGTACCAGTTGGAGGTGTCGCCACGCTGCAGCATCGGCAGGGAGTAGATGTGGCCGTCCGGGGTGGTGATGGACTTTTCAATGTTCGGGTCGGCCTTCATCAGCTTGTAGAAGTTCGGTGCGTATTTCGGCAGGAGCTTCTCCAGTGGCACGATCAGGCCCTGTTTGCCGTACGTGATTTCGTTGGCCGTGGTGAACGTCGAGGTCCCGGAGCCGTAGATCATGTCCGGCAGGTCCTGGGAGGCGAAGGCCAGGTTCAGCTTGGTGCCGTAGTCGGAACTCGATGGGGTGTTGTACTTGAGCTTGATGCCAGTCATTTTGGCGTACTTCTGCAAGGTCGGCATGTCCTTGTACTCGGCGTTACCGGCGACGTTCGGGGCCATCAGGGTCATGGTCACACCCTTCTTGACGATTGGGAAGCCCTTGGTGGTCACCTTGATGTCGCTGGACTTCTTGCCGGTGTCGGACCCGGACTTGCCGCCGCAAGCGGCGAGTGCGAGCAGCGACATCGCGGTGATGCCGGCGAGTTGGATAGCTTTGGACAGTTTCATAGCAATACTCCTTTCGATTCTTACCCTAAAATTTTTTAAGCCGGGGCCTCACCCTAATTGAGGCGGCGGTGTTTAACCCTTCAAGGAACCGATCAGAACCCCTTTGACGAAGAAGCGTTGCAGGAAGGGGTAAACCAGGATGACCGGCAGCGATGACACGATCATGACGCCGTACTTGATGATGGCGGCGAGTTCGGCCTTGCGTTCCATGGCCTCGGCGGCACTGGCGGTCACGGCCGAGCCGGTCGCGGCGCCTTGCTGGATGTCTTGCAGCACCAAGATCTGGCGCAGCACCATCTGCAATGGGTACAAAGCCTTGTTTTGCAGGTAAACCAGGGAGCTGAAGTAGCTGTTCCAGATGCCGACGCCGTAAAATAGCGCCATCACCGCGATGATCGGTGCCGACAGCGGCAACACGATGCGGAAGAAGATTTGGAAGTCGGACGCACCGTCAATTTTGGCGGCCTCTTGCATCTCCCAAGGCACGTTGGACTGGAAGAACGCGCGGGTCACGACGATGTTGTAGACGGACACGGCGCCGGGCAGCAGAATCGCCCAGACGGTGTTGAGCATGCCCATCGACTTGATCAGCAAGTAGCTTGGAATCAGGCCGCCGTTCAGGAACATCGTCACCAGCATGAAGGTGGTGAACCATTTTTTACCCGAGAAGTCCGGGCGGGAAATCGCGTAGGCGCAAGGCAGCGTCATGAAGAGGCTGATGGCCGTGCCGGCGACCGTGTAGAAAATGGTCATGCCGTAGCCGCGCCAGATGTCCTTGTACTTCAGGATCACTTCGTAGCCTTCAAGCGAGAAGCCCTTGGGCCACAGCCACATGGCCCCGGAGTTCACCGCGGTCGGGTCTGACACCGACGCGCTGATGATGTAAATCAGCGGGTAGATGACGATCAACACCGCCAGCAGGATGAAGAGGTAAAGGAAGTACTTGAAAATGCGATCGGCCTTGGTGTCTTTGATCAGTGTTGTGTTCATATTACCCCTCCTTTACCACAGACTTGTCTCGGAGACTTTGCGGGCGATGTTGTTGACGACAATCAGCAAGACCGCGTTGATCAGCGAGTTGAACAGCCCGACGGCCGCCGCGTAACTGTAAGCCCCGTTGATCAGCCCCTGCTGGTAAACAAAAGTGGCAATCACGTTGGAACTCGACATGTTCAGCGGATTTTGCAGCAGCAGGACCTTTTCGTAACCCATGGAGAACAGGCTCCCGACGTTCATGATCAACAAGATGACCATGGTCGGCACAATCGACGGCAGGTTGATGTGCCAGACGCGCTGCAGGCGGGTGGCGCCGTCGACGATCGCGGCTTCGTGAAGCGACGGGTCAACCCCGGCCAGGGCGGCCAGGTAGATGACGGAACCCCAACCGGTGCCTTGCCAGACGCTACTCAGCACGTAGACCGTTTTGAACCAGCGCGGATCGCTCATGAAGGCGATCGGCTTGACCCCGAACAGGCCGAGGGCGTGGTTGATAATCCCGGTCGATGGGTCCAAGAAGGCAACCAGCATCCCGCCCATGACCACGACGGAGATGAAGTTCGGTGCGTAGGTGACGGTTTGGCTGAACTTCTTCCAAAAACCGTCCTTCATCTCGTTCAGCGCCAGGGCCAAGATGATCGGCAGCGGGAAGCCCAGGATCAGGCCGTAAACCTGGATGCCCAGGGTGTTGCGCATCAGGTCCCAGAAGTAGTAGGAATTGAAGAACTGGTTGAAGTACTTCATGCCCACCCACGGGGAGTTCCAGATGCCCAAGGACGGCATGTAGTCCTTAAAGGCGATCAAAACCCCGTACATCGGGACGTATGAGAAAATCAGCAGGCAGAGAAACGCCGGTAGAATCAGTACGTAAAGCTGCCAGTTCTCCTGCAGTCGCTTGATTGAAAAAAACTGACGTGTTCGTTTCTTCCGCTTGGCCTCTGGAATGGCAAGCGAAGTAGCCGGTTGCATGGCGGCCATAGAATCAACTCCTTTGTAGAGAGTGTAGAACCGCGGGCTTAGCGGATCGGGTAGCGTGGCGCCTGGGCTTGGGGCGGGTTGGGCCCCGAGACCGGGTGCGAGCTAGCCGCATCCGCGTTGCGGGGCGGAACTCGTTTAGAGGGCGGCGCGAGGCGGTTTTAGCGGATCGGGTAGCGTGGCGCCTGGGCTTGGGGCGGGTTGGACCCCGAGATCGGGTGCGAGCTAGCCGCATCCGCGTTGCCTCGCGGAGCCCGTTTAGTAGAGCGTGTAAAACGTTTCGATGTGCCGGTCTTGCGGTCCGAGTGGCGAAAAACCGTGCGGGTGAGGCTACTCGGGCCGCTTGGCCAAGGCGATGCCCGGCAGCAGCCGCTGACGCAGGCTGCCCGGCAGTTGAATCAGGTCGCCGGTGCGGGTCAGCGGGGTGTTGGTACCAAGCAGGCTGGCCGTCGTCACGGCGTCGGCCAGGCCCAGCGCCTTCAGGTCGATCGCGGCACTCGGCACCTTGGCCTTAGGGAACAGGTAGTAGTGCGTCGCGCCTTCGGTGATGAAGTACTTGCGGCTTGCGGCCTTTTGGATCAAGTCGGCGCTGGCGGCCCGGGTGTTGTAGATGCCCTGGCCGTTGAGGTTCAGCCAGCCGCCGAGCTGCAAGAGCAGCTTGACGCCGGTTTGCGGCAGGGTGCCGTCGGGCTTGGGGCCGATGCCCAAGACGATGTTGCCGCCGAGGGTGACGACTTGTAGCACGTCTTGGATGACGGTGCGGCCGTTTTTGTAATCGGCGTGGGGGACATAACCCCAGTCGTTACTCAGGGGGATGTTGCTTTCCCAAGGCAGGGCCGGGCGGTCAGCCAGCGTCGGAATCTGCCGCTCCGGGGTCACGTAGTTCTCGTAGCGGCCGCCCATGGTGCGATCGACCACCAGCATGTCCGGTTGGGCCTGGCGAATCTCGGGCATCAGCTCGTCGAACCCGAGCGGCTCGCGCTCGCCGTTGACCCAGCCGGCGTCCAGCCACAGCATCCCCAGCGGCCCGTAGTTGGTGGCTAGCTCCAAAAGCTGCTTGTGGACAAAATCGGTGAAGCGACCCCAACGCTCCGGGTCGTCTGCCGGCAGGTAATCGGCGTGGCGGCCCTTGGGCTCACCATCCGGGCGCCAGTAGTCGGGGTGGTGCCAGTCGGCCTTGGAGTAGTAGACGCCGGGTACGATGCCGGCCTGGCGCATGGCGTCAGCGTAAGGGCCGACCAGATCGGCGGCCGTTTTATAATCGCTGTACTGCGTATTGAATAGGTTGAAGCCGTCGTGGTGCTTGGTGGTCAAAATGGTGTAGCGGATGCCGGCGGCCTTGAAAATCTTCGCCCAGGCCGTTGGGTCGTAGTGCTGCGGGTTGAAGTGTTTGGCCAGCCCCCAGTAGTCTTTTTTGAGCTGATGCATATTGGGCCGAAACGGGTGCTTGCCCCGTGCCCAGGTGTCCTCGTCGGACAGCTGCCAGGATTCGACGATCCCGGCCTGGCTGTACACGCCCCAGTGCATCAACAGCCCGATCTTCTGATCTTGGAACCACCGCCACTGCTTGACCAACGTCGGATACTCGGGAAATTGCGCGAAATCCTGCGTCGTCCAGCCGCTGTCCTTGGCGGTTTCAATGTCCTCACGGGCCGTGGTAGGTTCTGTCATGTTGCGTCCCCCTTTCGAAATTCAGCATAACCCGGGAAATAAACCGCTTACAATATGTGGATTTTTCGGCTATGTTGTTCTTGCGGTTTCCTTGTCCCCCAAGGGTCTGCTGGGTATAGTGAAACTTGTAAGCGATTACGCTAATCATAGAAAGAACGGAGTGACAATATGCCGACACTGATGGCCTACCTCGACGACGGCAAGCCCTGGACGGTGGCCGACCTGCGCCTCGCCGACCTGTCCTGCATCAATTACGCCTTCGCCAAGATCGACGGGCTGAAGCTGACCCGCGAGCTGCAAAAAATTGACCTGATCAACGCCGAAAAACCCAAGTACCCGAACCTGAAGACCTGCATCTCGATCGGCGGCTGGACCGCGGATGGTTTTTCCGACGCGGTGGCGACGGCCGCTAACCGCACCGTCTTCACCCAAAACATCATTGAATACATGCGCCGCTACGACTTCGACGGCGTCGATCTTGACTGGGAGTACCCGGGCATGGACACCGCCGGCATCGTCGCGCGGCCCGAAGACGCGGCCAACTTCCTGGAATTCGTCAAGGTCGCCCGGGCCGCCTTGGACGCCGCCGGGGCGGCGGATGGCCGCTATTACCGGCTGACCGCGGCCATCGGGGCGGCCGAGCCGCTTTTGGCCACCATGAGCCCGGACGACAAGTACGACTACGTGCAGTACCTCGATTACCTCAACGTGATGACCTACGACATGCGCGGCAGCTGGACGAAGCTGGCGTCGCACCACACCAACTTGCTCGGCTACACCGCCGCCAACGGCAACCTCAGTGCCCAGCAGGCGGTCAACAACCTGCTGGCCGTCGGGGTGCCGGCCGCCAAAATCGTCATCGGCTCGGCCTTTTACTCCCGCGACTGGTTCGAGGTCTCGGCCAAGGCCGCACCGCTGGGTCAGCCGACCGCCACGCTGGGCACCCACACCACCAACTACAACGAGCTCAAGACGCTGTTGGCCGAGCATCCGGCCAATGTTTACTGGGACGACGAGGCCAAGGCGCCGTACTACTGCGACGGCGACCGCTTCTCTTCCTATGACGACGCCCGGTCGATGGCGGCCAAGGCCGAATACGCCGTCGCCCATGGGCTGTGCGGCCTGATGTTTTGGGAATACTCGCTGGACCTGTCGGGAACGCTGGTCCAGGCCGCCGCAGACGTGTTCAACCGCCAAGCCTAAAAGGAGGTCCTGTCGATGCGCCGCTTCTTAAAACTGCTGCTCACATCCGTTGCGCTGGTGATGGTCGCCGCCGCCGTCGCCTTTTTCCTGGTCGACCGCAAGATCGTGGCCGATGACGTGTCGGCAAGCGGGGCCCAAAGCGCCGAACGCGCCGCCCAAACCACGTACCGCCAAAACGTGGCGGCGATCAACGCCGGCGACGCCACCGCCTACCTGGCCACCGTGCCGCCGGCCAAGCGAGCGGTCACCGAGGCGAAGCTGGGAACCAGCCTGAGCCAAGGCACCCGCGTGACCCTGCAGTCCTTCAAGGTGCAAAAGGTCACGGCGACCGGCGTCGTGGCGAAGGTGTCCCTGAAGCAGGTGACCAAGCACCCGGCCAAGACCCAGGTGCTGGAGAACACGGTCGAGTTCGTTCGCCAGGGCGGCCGCTGGTACATCCAAAAAAGCGTGCTGGTCAACGTGATTCCGGCCAGCTGAACCGCGGCCGGGCCCCGGCCTCGGCTTCCGGCCAGACCGGACCGAGGTCTCGGGCCACGCTTTCGGGCCACGCTTTCGGGCCATGGTCTCGGACCACCACCTCGGGCCACGCCGTAACGTTGGCCCCAACCTCGCCACCGCCCCAAGCACCACCGTTCCCAGCACCACCGCCCCAAGCGTCGCCAGCCGGCGCCACCACGATTCCACGGAGGACTTCGATGATTGAACGCCAGATCCACCTCGACTTTCACACCAGCCCGGACATCCCCAAAGTCGCCGCCGCCTTTGACGCGGCGGCGTTTGGCGATTACTACCGCGACTTGGCCGCGACCAGCGTGACCGTGTTTGCGCGTGACCACCACGGCTACCTTTTCTACCGCTCGCAGGCCGAACCAGGGGCGATGCACCCGACCAGCGTCGTGCCGGACCTGCTCGAGCAGCAGATTGCGGCGCTGCATGCGCGTGGCATCCGGGCCCCGATTTACACCACCGTGCAGTGGGACCACCGCACCGCCAAGGCGCATCCCGAGTGGCTGTGTCGCGACGCTGACGGGCGGGTGATCAACACGCAAGACGTGCCGGCGCCTAATTTTTACGACAGCCTGTGTTTGAACACGCCGTACCGCGATTACCTGCTTGCCCACGTCTCAGACATCATCCGGTCGGTCGGGCCGGCCAACGTCGACGGGTTGTTCTTCGACATCGTCAACGTGGTGCCTTGCGCCTGTCCGAGCTGCCAGCAGACGATGACCGAAGCCGGCTTGGACTGGCACGACCCGCAGGCCTGCAGGCAAAATTGCGCGGCGGTCTTGGCCGCCTTCAAGGACGAGGTGGGGGCGCTGATTCGCCGTCGGCTGCCGAACGCGACGATTTTCTTCAACGCCTCGCACGTCGGCCCGGGGCAAGGGGCGACGCTTGCGGACTACACGCAACTTGAGATCGAAAGCCTGCCCAACGGCGCCTGGGGCTACGACAACTTCAGCCGCGTGGCGCGATACACCCGGACGCTCGGGCTGCCGTACCTGGGCATGACCGGCAAGTTTCACACCTACTGGGGCGATTTTCACTCGCTCAAGCGGCCGGCGGCGCTTGAGTTCGAATGCTTCCAGATGGTGTCGCTCGGCGCCGGGTGCTCAATCGGCGACCAGCTGCTGCCAAGCGGCCAGCTTCTCGCAGGCACCCAGGCGCTGATCGCGCCGGTGTATCGCCGGCTCAAGGCGCTGGGTGAGCGGCTGCCGCAAACCGCGGCCGTCGCGCCGATTGCGATTGTGACGGCGGAAGGCGCGTTGACCAGCCCGGCCGGGGCCGCCGCTGCCTTGACCGGCGCGGTGCGGCTTTTGGAGCAGGCCCATCAGCAGTTCGACATCGTCGATGCGACCAGCGACTGGACGCCTTACCGGCTGCTGGTGGTGCTGGACGTGCTGCCGGTTGACGCCCCCGGCTTGGCGGCCAAACTCCAGGCCTTCATCGCCGCCGGCGGCAAGGTGCTGGGCTGCGACCACGCGGCCGCGCTCGGCGCGTTCGGCGTCGAATACCGCGGCCGCTCGCCTTGGCAGCGCGACTTCATCCAGCCCAACGCGGTGCTGGGCCGCAAGCTGGTCGCGGAACCGTTCGTGATGTACGAAACCGGCGCCGCGGTGGCGGCGGCCGGGTCCGAGCCGGTGCTTGAGACGCGCATCCCGTACTTCAACCGCGAAGGCACGACGTTCACCTCGCACCAACACGCCCCAAGCTCGGGTGTCGCCGGGGTGCCGGCGGCCTGGCGAACCACCAACACGCTGTACTTCACCCACCCGCTCTTCACGCTGTACTACGACTATGCCCCGGATTGGGTGGCAAGCCTCTTCCAAGACGCGCTGGCGCTGCTGGCGCCGGCACTTGTGGTCGCCACCGACCTGCCGGACACCGCGCGAGTCGAGGTGCGACGCGCCGTCAACGGCGACTTGTACCTGCACGTCTTGAACTACTGGATTCAAAAAACCGGCCGCCTGACCTACTCGGTGGCCGCAAGTCCGGTGCTGCGGGAGGCCACCATCGCGCTGCCGGCCGGCTACTGGCTGGCGGCGACTGCCAGCCGACCGGCCCAGACGCCGGTCGCCACCGATGTGGAAACCGGCGCCGCCCAGGCCGTGAGCGTCACGGCTGCCGGCGTCACGCTGCACCTGCGTGAGGTGCGGCCTTATCAAGTGATTCACTTAACGACTAGTGAGGGAGAAAACTGATGACATTAAACTTTGTGACCCTACCAGAGGAACTGAAGCAAGGCGTCACGGCGCTGATTGAGGACTGCCAGCTCGGCGAGCTCGAGGCGCCGGTGGCGGTCACCGTCACCCACGCCGACGACCTGGTGGTGAGCTACCGCGGCGGTGTCGCGCATATCGGCTACCCGTTCCCGTCGGCGTTTTTCCGCGGCCTGACGGCACTGGCCAGCGCCGTGCGAGCCGGGCGCGACCTGGATTTGGTCGAGCACCCGCAGTTTGACACGACCGGCATCATGATCGACATGTCCCGCAACGCCACGCTGAGCCCGGCCGGCCTGCGTCGGCTGATCAACCTGTCGGCGCGGCTGGGGCTCAACGCGGCGCTGCTTTACATGGAAGATGTTTACGAAGTGCCGGAGTACCCGTTTTGGGGCCACCAGCGCGGCCGGCTGAGCCAGGCGGAGCTGAAAGCGGCCGACGATTACGCCGCGGCGCTTGGCGTCGAGCTGATTCCCTGCATCCAGACGCTGGGCCACCTGAAAAACCCGATGCGCTGGTCGTTCATGAACCCGATTCGCGACACCGACGGCATTTTGCTGGTGGGGGAAGAGGCGACCTACACCTTCTTGCGCAACATCATCACCGCCGCCTCGGCGCCGTTCCGCAGCCGCAAGATTCACATCGGCATGGACGAGGCGCATGAGCTCGGCCGCGGCCAGTACCTCGACCGCAACGGCTGGGTCGACCGCACCCAGATCATGCTGGATCACGTGTCGCGCGTCACCGCGATCACCACGGACCTCGGGCTTGAGCCGATCATGTGGAGCGACATGTGGTTCAACGCCGCCGGCTACGGCTACGGCGACCCGGCCACCGAATTCTCCGAGCAGCTCAAGGCGCAGATTCCCAACGTCGGCCTGATGTACTGGGATTACTACAACAACTCCCAGGCCAACTACGAGCAGGTCTTTCGCATCCACCAGACGCTGGGCCAGCCGGTCAGCTTTGCCACCGGCGTTTGGACCTGGAACGGCCTGGCGCCGAATTACGGCAAAACGATGCAGACGATGGCCGCCGGCATGAGCGCCGCCAAGGCCGTGGGGCTCGACACCGTTTTTGCCACCATGTGGGGCGACGACGGCGGCGAGACGCCGTTCACCGCCGGGGCCTTGGGGCTGCAGAGCTTCGCCGAGCAGTGCTACCACCAGGCGGCGCCGGACGCGGCGAGCTTGGCTTCGGCCTTTGCCACCTACCAAGGCAAGAACGCGGCGGATTACTGGCTGCTCGACGACTTCGACCAGCTGCCGGAGCTTGCGGCCGGCAACCCGGACGCGACCAACCCGAGCAAAATCGTGCTGTACTCGGACCTGCTGCACCCGGTGATGGCGGCCAACCTGGCGCCTTACGACCTGCTGGATCACTACCAGGAGCTGGCGGCGCAGCTGGACGCGGTGGTGCCGACGCCGGCCGATGAGAGCCTTTTCACCTTCTACCGGGCCCTCGCTCACGCCTTGGTGGCAAAGCTTTCATTGATGGAGAAAATAAACTCTAGCTATCAAAGTGGACAAAAGGACCAGCAACCCGTTATAGTAGACTTATCGACAGAGTTAGTTAAACGCTTGCGCGACCTGCGCGACGCGCATCGCGCCGTCTGGTTCGAACTCAACGCGCCGTTCGGCTGGGAGGTCATGGACATTCGCTACGGCGGCCTGATCGCCCGGGTCGACACCGCGCTGTGGCGCCTGCAGCAGTGGGAAGACGGTGCGGTGGCCAAGCTGGACGAGCTCGAGGTGCCGCGCCTGACGATCGGCAAGCCGACGGACCGCAGCCTGGGCCGCGGTCTTTACGCCGACCTGGCGACGGTCACCAAGATCTCCGGGGTCTGAGCCGCGGCGGTCGCCTGCAGGGCGGCCGGACCGCCGGCCGTCGGAGTAGGTAGCGCTGGGTTGCCGTGAACGCGGCGGCCAGGTAGGGCCGCAACACCGCGCGAGGTGGCTGGGCCGCCGGCGCGTGACGGGCTACACCAGGGGCGAGCGGCGAAGGTCGTGCGGCGCCGCCAAGCGGGGGCAAGGCGGCGTCGCGGTGGTTCACAGTGGCCACCATTAGGTAAGCGGGTTGGACGGACGTTGTAGAATCGTATAGGGGGTATTCGACATGATGGGAGCGGAACCACGAGGCATCGTGAAGCTGACGTTCAAGCTCGGGCAGGTGTTGCTGTTTGGCATCAAGCTCCAGCTGTTGTGGTGGTGGTGGACGCTGCGCGGCGGGATTGTTCTCGGCGCGTTCCCGGCGCTGGCCAGCTGCGTGAAGCTGCTCTTGCGGCGGCTTGAAAGCACCGACGACGACCGCTTCGGCGGCGAAGCGGCGCAGCTTGGCGCCATGAACCGCGAGTTCGGCCTGTTTTGGCGGCAGTCGTTCAAGGACGCCAACGGCATCGGCTTCATCAGCGGTGGCGCCATCGTGCTCTTGATGCTGGACTTGGCGGTGAACCGGGTGTTGATTCGCTCGGCGGTGCTGCAGTACGGCCTGATCGTGCTGCTGGTCGCGGCGATGATCTACCTGATGTACATCCTGACGGTGTTCGGCCGCTACCAGCTGAGCTTTTGGCAGTACTTCCGCCAGGCCTTCGTGATTTCGGTCGCGCGGTTCACCGATACGCTGGCGATTCTGGTCGGCACGATGGTGGCCACGGCCCTGGTCGTGCTGTTCCCGGCGCTGTCTTTGGTGGCCCTGGTGCCGTTGTACCTGACGCCGGTGGTGTGGTTCTCACTTCACGCCTGCCGCTACGTCGAGGCCGTGATCAAGGTGGCATCCGACCATGCTTGAGCGGCTGCGGCACTGGCAGCCCCAGCGCATCATCACCATGTACTGGGCGTTTTTCGCCGTGGTGTTCCTGGTGCCGGCCGGCATTTTGACCGCGACTTGGATGCACAACGAGGTCCAGGGGCAACGCGCCGAGGTCGATACCGCCCGGGAACGCGCCTTGGCGTCGGTTCGCACCAACCTGAACGACAACCTGGCGCATCTTTTGACGGCGGCCAACCAGATGGCCATCGACCCGGCGTTCGCCCGGGACCCCCAGTATTTTGACGACTACGCGGCCATCGAGGCGGCGCTGCACCGCTACAACCTGTCGAGCCCGTTGGTCCAGCGCAGCTGGGTCAACATGTTCCGCCGCCCTGAGGCCCTGTACTCGGCGGATGGCACCTACGACACGCAAGACACCTTGTACAAGTACAACCTGCTGCCGGCGGGAACCAAAAGGGACCAGCAAGACGCCTTGATTCACAGCAGCGTCCCGCACCTTTTGGCGACCGGCAGCCGCGACCAAGACGCCCAGCTGACGCTGGTGGTGCCGTTGATGCCGCTGTCGGGTGAGCAAAACGGCGTGGTGTTTTTCACCTTGAACACCGAAAGCATGCAAGACATCCTGGCCGCCGGCGCCAGCTCGCCGGACCAGGTGCTGGGGCTGGCGGTGGCCGGTCGCACCGAGCTGTTGTCCAAGTCGCGGCTGCAAGACGTTGACTTGGCCGGGATGGTCGGGGCCAAGCCCAAGACCGAACGCGTCAAGGCGGCGGGGCAGGCTTTGGCCGTGACGGTCAGCCCGGACAAGGGCAGCCTGTTTCAGACCGTGTCCTACGCGCTGCCTTACCGCGCCGGCCACTCGCTGCTGCGCTTCCTCGGCAACAGCCTATGGCTCCTGGGGCTGGTGGCGCTCTTGGGTTTTGGCCTGATCCACTGGTTCGCCAAGCGCCAATACGCGCTGATCGCGCGGCTGGAGTCGGCGCTGCCGCCGACGCCTGCTAGCGGTGCCAGTGCGGCCGGCACCGAATCCGCCCGGCTGCAGACGGCGATCGAGGGTTACATCGCCGACCACCAGAACCTGATCACCACCTCCAAGGTGCAGCTGCCCTTCGTTCGCAACCAGATTCTGCAGTTGCTGCTCAACGGCCGCATCCAGGACCCGGACACCACCGGCGACCTGCTGGAGGTGGCCGACTTGCACCTGCCGTATAAGAATTTCGTCGTGGCGCTGCTCGCCAGAAAAGCGCAGTGGAACGCCGACGACCTGGCGGCACCTTACACCGCCGCAGACTACACCGTTTTGCCCATGCATCGCACCAGCGAGGCGCAGGTGGTGCTTTTGATCAACTACGCCGACACCCAGACCCCGGCCGCGATTGTCTCCGCGCTGCGGGAACAAGGCGACATGGTCGATGCCACCACCGTGCTGTACCTGAGTCGGGCCCATCGCGGCCTGGCCACGCTGCATGAAGCCTACATCGAAGTTTTGTCGACGCAGATCACCGCGCATCCAGGATTGGGGGAGAGTGTAACGTATGAAACCGGAGCGGCCCTGGCGGCCAGTCGCGAGGACATGTTCGATTTCACCACGGAGTTGAAGTTGGACAACAGTCTGTTGCACCGTAACTTTGACCATGCGCAGGAGGCCTTCGAGATGTTGTTCAACCTCGCCAGCCAAAACTACGACCCCCGGGCACGCTTTGATCTTGGCATGTCCAACCTGATCACCCGGGTGCTCAAGGCCGATTACCAGCGCAACCTGCAGGTCTCAGACGAACTGGTTCGCCAGCTTCTGGCGGTCGAGTCGCTGAGCCAGCTCCACACGCTTTTGCTCAAAACCATCCGCGTGATCACGGCGCCGGAACCCGTCGCCGCCAAAGCGACCCAAGAAGAGGACGTCGGCGCCAAGCTTCGCGCCTACATCGAGGCCAACGCGGCGAGCCCGACGCTGTCTTTGGTGGATGTCGCCGACCACTTCGGCTACTCGGTGCCTTACACCAGCCGCTACGTCAAGGAAGTGACCGGCAAGACCTTCACCAACTTCGTGGCCGAACGGCGCCTGGTGATGATCGAAACGGCGCTGGTCACCACCAGCCTGCCGATCAAGACCATCATCGAGCAAAACGGCTACTACGACGTGGCCAACTTCACCCGCAAGTTCAAGAAGCTGACCGGCATCACCCCGGGCGAGTACCGCCGCACCCACGCGGTCGCGGCGGGGTAGCCTCAAGCGGCCCTAAGCCAGCGGTCGTGGTCAGTCCGGCGACCAACGCGAATTCTCAGACCCATCCAGGCCACCGCAAGCAGTTGAGTGCGGTGGCTTTTTGAGTAGCGGCGCGACGGCCGTGTTACCGCAAACAAGTCGCCGCTCAGGCTTTCAACCGCCGCGAGAAAACGGTATCATTAGGCTGACACCTGATTTCGCGTGAAGGAAGGAACACACATGAAAGCCATTCAATCCGTTGAACAAGAGGGCCAGCTGGTCACCATCACTTACGCCGATGGGCAGCTGAACCTGCAAGTCGTCACCCCGCAGATCGTCCGGGTCCAGCACGGACCTTGGCAGCCCGGCCACTCCTACGCCATCGAAGGCGATAAGGTCCAGGCCGTGCCATATCAAGTCGACCGCGGCTCGCAGGAGGTGGTGGTGACCACCGCCGCCTTGAAGGTGGTCGTCGACGCGGAAGGCTTCGTCGACCTATTCGACGCGGCCGGCACCCCGCTGGTCCAGGATTTTCGGGGACCGCGCCACGCCTTGGCCCGGGACCTCTCTAAGGCCCAGGCCGACCTGGCCGCGGCCGAGGGCCACGACCTGGCGCAAACCGAGGCGGCCAACGCCAACCTGGTGGTCAAGGTGCTGCACGAGCACGAGCACCTCTACGGCCTGGGCGACAAGGCCGGCTTCATGGACAAGCGCGGCTACGAGTACGACATGTGGAACACCGACAACCCGGTGCCGCAGCTGGAAAACCGCACCCGCCTGTACAAAACGGTGCCGTTTTTGATCGGCCTTAACGCCGGTCACGCTTACGGGCTGTTTTTCGACAGCACCGAACGCAGCCACTTCGACCTGGGCAAGGAGTCCAGCAACTACTTCTACTACACCAGCGCGATCGGCACGGTCGATTACTATCTGATCGCCGGCGCCGGCGCTGGCATCCCCGGCGTCCTGGAGGCCTACACCTACCTGACCGGCCGGACGCCGCTGCCGCAGAAGTGGACGCTGGGCTACCAGCAGTCGCGCTGGAGCTACGGCACGGAGGCGCAGGTCAACTACATCGCCGACAAAATGCGCGAGTACCGGCTGCCTTGCGACGTGATTCACTTAGACATCGACTACATGGACGGCTACCGCGTGTTCACCGTCGACCACGACCACTTCCCGCACTTTGCCGAACAGCTCAGCGATTTGGCCAAGAAGGGCATCAAGGTCGTCACCATCATCGACCCCGGCGTCAAGGAAGACCCGGGCTATCACGTCTACGACGAAGGCGTCGCCCAAGGGCTTTTTGCCAAAAACACCGACGGGTCGATCTACGTCAACGCCGTGTGGCCAGGCGCCGCCGTCTACCCGGACTTCGGTCGCGAGGCGGTGCAAGACTGGTGGGCTAACAACGTGAAATTCCTGACCGAGAACGGCGTGGCCGGGGTCTGGAACGACATGAACGAGCCGGCCAGTTTCAAGGGTGAGATTCCAGACGACATCGTTTTCTCCGACGGCGACCAGCCCTCGACCCACGCGACGATGCACAACGTCTACGGCCACAACATGTCCAAGGCGACCTACGCCGGCCTACGCGAGCAAACCGGCAAGCGGCCGTTCGTGATCTCCCGCGCCGTATACGCCGGCTCGCAAAAATACGCGACGGTCTGGACCGGCGACAACCACAGCCTGTGGGTTCACCTGCAGTGGTCGGTGCCGCTTTTGTGCAACCTCGGGCTGTCCGGCTTCGCCTTTGCCGGCACCGACATCGGCGGGTTCGGCTCCGACACCACCCCCGAGCTGTTGACCCGCTGGATCGAGGCCGCGATTTTCAGCCCCTTGCTGCGCAACCACTCGGCCATCGGCACCCGGGCCCAGGAGCCTTGGCGCTTCGGTGAAAAGACGCTTGGCACCTACCGCAAGTTCCTGGAGCTGCGCTACCACCTGATCGATTACCTGTACGACCTGTTCGAGGCCGGCACCCGCACCGGGCTGCCGGTGATGCGGCCGCTTGCCGTGCATTACCCGCAAGACGAACGCGCCGCGACGATCAACGACGAGTTTTTGGTCGGCTCGGACCTGCTGGCGGCGCCGGTGTTGACCCCGAACACCACCGAACGCCTGGTCTACCTGCCGGAAGGCGAGTGGTGCGATTTTTGGACCGGCAAGGCCTACGCCGGCGGCCGCGCCTACGTGATTGACGCGCCGCTTGACGCGCTGCCGCTGTTCGCGCGGGTCGGGGCCATCCTGCCGTGGCGGCCGCTGACCCAGTACGTCGACGTCGCGACCGAGACGACGCTTGGCTTCAGGTGCTTCGGCAACACCGGCACCTACTCGCACTACCAAGACGACGGCGCAAGCTTCGATTACGAAAATGGCGCCTACAACCGTTACGCGGTGACGGTGCAAAACGGCGCAGCCAAGGTCACCTTGACTCACCAGGGCTACGCCAAGCCGTACCAGACCATCACCGTGGCGGTCGCAGACGGCGCCGTGCAGACGCTGACCTACGACGCCACGACCGGGAGCTACCGCGCATGAGCGGCGACCGGGACCAAACCGTGCGGAATGCGGCCGCCCGGGCGGCGACCACGCCGATTGCACGTGAGGCGACCGCGCCGGTTGGAACCGCACGGGAGACGCCGACCGGCGGCGCGACGTCGGCGATGACCTTGATTGCGCTGGCCGCCGGCATCGGGCTGCCCGAGGCGGTGCTTGAGGCTGCAACGGCGGCGCTGGTCGCGCAGCTGCAAGGCGGCTCGCCGCTGGCGGCGGCCGGTGCCACGCCTGATTTGGCCGCGGCCACTGACGCCGCTACGACCGGCGCAACCGGGGCCAGCGATGCGGCCGCGGCCACGCCTGATTCGCGCCGCGCCACCGGGACCTCAGCACCTGCGCCGGCAAGCGCCGCCGCGACCACCCCGGCCCAGACGCCGGGCGTGGACTGGCCGGCGGCTTACGCCCAGGCGCTGGCCCAAACCAGCGACGCCGCGTTTCACGATTGGCAGGCCGCCTGCCTGCCGCTGCCGGACCCCAGCGGCCTGGCGACGCTTGGGCTGCAGCTGAACCTGGCCGTCCAGGCGCATGGGCGCTACCGCGAGCTTGGGCTCAGCGACGCCGTTTATTTGGCCTCGATGGGTTACTTCTCCCGCACGGTGCGGGAAAGCACGGCCGAAAGCGGTCGCGCCGGTTTCTTGGTGCGGGACTGGTCGCGCCGCCAGCTGCAGCTGCGCGAGTTTCGGCTGGGGAGCTTCGAGTACGAGCGAGTGGATCACACCATCAACCTGCACATTCCCGGGGATGCCGACCTGAGGACGCCGGCCCGGCTGGCGTCGTACCGCGCGGCGCAAGCCTTTTGGCGCGAGTTCGCCGGGCTTGCCGTCACCCAGCTGGACTGCGAGTCCTGGCTGCTGGCGCCGGTGCTTGACCGGGTGCTGAAGCCGCAGTCGCACTTGCGGCTGTTCCGCGGCGATTTTCGCCTCACCGGCAGCGACCCGGCCCCTGAAGATTACCGCAAGTGGTTGTTTGATAACGACCAGGGCCCGGCGGCAGGGCTAGCGACTCGCACCTCGCTGCAGCGCGGCGTTCGCGACCTCGTGCTTCACGGCGAGCCGATCGGCATCGGCTTTGGCGTGATCGACCTCGCCACCGTTTTGGCCAACTGACCGACTTTGACCGGCGCAATCCACTCGGGTTGCGCCGGCTTTAGTATCGCTTCTGGTCTAGTTGTGCTAAGCTAAGAAAACAGCGGTAGGTGAAGGAGACGGAGAGATGTCGAGACGACGCAAAATCTGGCTGTGGGTCACCTCGCTTCTGGTGGCTTTTCTGCTAGGCTTCAACGTATTTTTCCAAATCGATCACACGGAAGGCGACTCAATGGCGCCGACCCTTCGCGACGGCCAGTGGCTGCTGGTCGCCCGCAACCGCACCGTCGCCCTGACCGGGGCCGGCTACCACTACGGCGACATCGTGATCGTCGTCAACCAGGCGACCAACCTGGATGAAAACGCCCACCGGCTGCTGGTCAAGCGCCTGATCGGCAAGCCCGGCGACTTGATCAGCGTCAGCCGCTACCACGTGTTTCGCAACCTGAAGCAGCTCAAGGAGCCCTACGTCTACTACCCGATGGACAACCGCAAGTACGACTACGACGGCGAGCCCGGCGCCGGGATGCTCTTCCAAAGCACCCACTACATGCGCTCGACCGCGCTGCACAAGGGGCAATACTTCATCCTCGGCGACAACCGCCCAATCTCGGCGGATTCGCGCTGGTTCGGGCCGATCAACCAGGATCAGCTGCACGGCAAGGTGGTCGCGCAGCTGACGATGAACGACCACGTCGCCTGGCAAAAAGCGCTGGGCGTCGTGATTCGCTTCCTGCCGCTGGGCGTAATCGCGCTGTGGCTGCTCGGGCTGTACGGCCCGAGCCTCGTGCGGTGGTGGCGACGCCGCCAGCAGACGAAATGAGCAACGGGACCGCGGCGGCGGTCCCGCTTTTTGTATCGAACAACGTTATTTTATTTACACAACATTTACCAAACATTTACACGATTGCGAGCCAAATCGCTTGGCAAAAGTGGCCGCCTGGTGTTATCCTATCAGCGTAGAATTCGACAGCGCCTCTCGGTCGCACGGCCGACGCGCAGCTCAAGGCAGTCTACGGTGACTATCATTCTCATCTGATGAACGTCGACCTATGTCGACCACGTCCGCGGCGTGAGTGTCTAGCGACGAAGAAATTCGCGTAAAAGAAAACAGCCCTGGTTTGACTCCAATGATCCGCAACTGCCGGCTCCACCACAGTGCGTAACACCAACTGAATCGGTATTACCAGCCGGCGGGGGCAGTCTGCCCTGCTGGTGGGGCGGTTCGTCAATTCAATATCAATCGGGGTACTGCGGGGCAACCCGCGGTACCCTTTGCGTGTCGCAATGGCGGTGCGGTTGCCGGTGGGGCGGTTTGGCCGGCCGCGCCCTCGTCGCGGTTTCGCCCTCGTCGCGGTTTTGCCCTCGCCGCGGCCGCCGGTGGCCATTGGTGGTACAATCGAGGCAAGCGCCTGCGTTGGCGGCGCAATCTGTGACGAGGTGAGCGAATGTCTAGCATCAAGATTGAAGAAGGGTACATGCCGTTTCACGAGTTCAAGACCTACTACCGGATCGTGGGGGAGAAGACGCCGGGCAAGGCGCCGCTGCTGTTGATCCACGGTGGTCCCGGGTCTTCGCACAATTATTTTGAGCTGATGGACGACTACGCGGCGACCGGCCGCCAGCTGATCATGTACGACCAGGTCGGCTGCGGCAAGTCCAGCCTGCCTGAAGACGAGAAGTGGTACGTCAAGGAGACCTGGGCCGAGGAGCTGATCGCGCTGCGCAAGTACCTGCACCTCGATTCGCTGCACATGCTCGGCCAGTCTTGGGGCGGGATGCTCGAGATGCTGTATCTGACCCAGTACGACCAAACCGGCGTCAAGTCGGTGATGATCGACGGCTCGCCGGCCTCCATCAGCCTCTGGACCCGCGAGCAGCACCGCCTGATCTCGTATTTGAGCTACGAGGACCGCGAAGCCATCGCGCAGGCCGAGGCCACCGGTGACTTCACCGGCGCCCAGTACCTGGCGGCCAACGAGCGCTACATGCAGCGCTACTGCTGGGACGCGCCGACCGCCGAAGACCCGGAGTGCCTGCGCCGCGAGACCAACGGCCAACGCGCCAGCCGGATTGCGGAAGGCCCCAACGAGTTCACGGAAAACGGCACGATTTCCGACTTCGAGCTCAGCTCCGAGCTGCACAAGATTCACGTGCCGGTTCTGGTCACCAACGGCACCGACGACCTTTGCACCCCGCTGATCGCCAAGGATGTCTACGACCACATTCCAGGCGCCAAGTGGCACCTGTTCGCCAACTCCCGCCACCTGGCCCTGCGCGACCAGCACGACGAATTCATTCAGGTGCTGGATCAGTGGGTTAACGCCCACGACTAGATTGGCTGAGACAGGCCGCTTCGGCGGCCTGTTTTTTTGCGCCGCCGCGACCAGTGGCAAGGCCAGGCGAAAAATGCGCGAGGCTCGGTGGCGCGGTCGCCGCGTGGTGAGGGCCTGGCCGCCTGGCGCCGCGCGAGGCCCTTGGCGCGGCGGTTGGCCCGAAGCGGCGCGTGGCCCGACCCGGCAAGGATTGACGCGCCCCAGCCGCAAGGGTACACTGGGTCGGCAAGCCGCCGCCGTTCGGGCCGCGGCCGAGTTTATACGGATAAGGATGATCAACATGTCAATTACCACATCAGCTAGCACTGGGCAGCGGAGCAAGCCAATGGGAGACGCTGACCCACGTCGTTGAAGGCGACGAAAGGACGATAGGCCCGAGCTCGTCAATCTGCCATGGCCTATCTGGAAAAAACAATGATTCGCTATTTATTGCACCATCCCTGGCGCCTGAGCCTGGCGCTGTTTTTGAATGTCTTCGCCTCGGCGGTGCTGGTCGGCTACGCGTTTGCGATGCAGCTGATCACCGACATCGCCACCGGCCGCAGCAACATGACCTTCGCCGTGGCCGTACCGGTGGTGGTCGGCTACCTGCTGCTGCAAGGCGCAAGCTTTGCGGCGAGCGACTACCTCAACCAGGTGCTGCCGGCCCAGGCCGGGCTTGACCTGCGCCGCGAGCTGTTCGCCCATGCGCTGGTCAGCCGGTCGGCGCATTCGACGGGTACCGTCATCGCCCAGCTGACCAAGCAGGTCGACGTCGTCATCGCCAACTACTTTCAGGTGCTGCTGCAGGCGCCGGCCCAGGTGGCGATGCTGGTATTCGCCGCGGCCGGCACCCTGTGGATTAGCCCGGTGATCACGCTGTGCATCGTGGCGATGAGCCTGCCGGCGCTGCTGTTCCCCTTTTTGGTCAAAAAGGCGCTGGAACGCGCCTCCGACCGGGTGGTGGCCAGCGTCGAGCGCTACACCGCGCTGCTCACCGACGCCTTGGCCGGGCTGACCACCATTCAGCACGGCCTGGCGCAGGGGCCCTTCGCTAAGCGTCACGACGCGGCCAATCAGGACCAGTACGACACGCTGCGCCAAGATCAGCGGATTCAAAAAATCACCGGTGGGGTCACCGATTTTCTCGGCGACATGATGTACCTGGGCACCTGGCTGGTCGGGGCCTACTTCGTCCAGCAGGGTCGCATCACGATGGGGCAGCTGGTGGCCTTTTCCCAGCTGACCGCCTTTTTGAACACGCCGATGGCGGAACTGCCGGAGCTGATGGCCAAGTTCTACGGGGCCCGGCGCGTGACCGGGCGGCTGACCGCAGTTCTCGCCGCCCCGGTGCCGACGCAGCCGCGCCAAACGCTGGCCCTGACGACCCCGCTGCTGGCGGCCGAAGCGGCCGACGCCGGGGCCCTCCTGCACGACATCACGCTCACGGTGGCGCCGGGGCAAAAGGTGCTGGTGGTCGGCGCCAGCGGCAGCGGCAAAACCAGCCTGGTGCGGCTCTTGCTAGGCGAAACCGCCCCGACCGCCGGCACCGTGACGCTGGCCGGTCAAGCGCCGACCACGCTGAACCCGGCCGATATCTTCGGCCTGATCGGCGTCTTGGACCAGCAGCCGGCGGTGTTTGCCGCGACGCTGCGGGACAACTTGACGCTTTTGGCGCCGGGCTATTCCGATGCCCAGGTGGCGGCCGCCCTGGACGCGGCGGGGCTTTCAGCCTGGCGTCGTGAGCGGTCGCTGGACGCCGCGGTCTCTGCGACCAGCGCGAACCTGTCGGGCGGCGAGCGGCAGCGCCTGGCGCTGGCGCGGCTGTTGCTGCGCAAGACCCAGTTCTTCGTCTTCGACGAGCTGACCACGGGGCTTGACCCGCAGATCGCGGCGACGCTTCAGGCCGACCTGATGGCGATGCCGCAAGGGCTGCTGTTGATCACGCACCAGTACTCGGCTGCGACTTTCGCCGCGGCCGACCAGGTGCTGGTGATGCAAGGTGGCCGCTTGATCGCAAGCGGCCGAGCCAACCAGCCGGCGGTGCAGGCGGCGCTGGGGGAGCTGGGCATGCTGCCTCAGGCCTGATGAGAAGCGACGAGGCCTCGCCGGTGACGGCGAGGCTTTTTCGGCGCGTCATTGGCGTGGCGAGATCGTATACTAGGCGTGACGCACGGGGGGAATTGCGCATGAGAACGGAAAAACAGGTTTACGACACGACTTTGAACATGGTTCATCACGGCGAACAGCCCCACCCCACACCGCGGCATGGTGTGGGGTGGGGACTGTTGTCGTAGTCGTGCTCGGCCGGGGGCTAGCGCTACACCGCCATCACCGGTCGCCTTGGTGCCGGCGGTACTTCACCCAGAGCATCACGGCTCCGCCGGCGGCCAAAAGCGTCAGCAGCAGCGGGTCGAGGCGGTGTTGCGGGTCCAGCGCGGCCACCACGGCGGCCGCAATCAGCACCAGCCCGACGCCAAGCTGCGCCTTGCGCGACCGCCGCTTGGCCCTTGGGTTGCGTAGGGCCTGGTAGCGATGCGCCGTCAGGCCGATCACCACGAGGTTGAGCCAAAGCAGCGCCAGCAGGCCGTACTGGGTGGTTGGACCCATGGTCAGGCCCGGCACCGCCAGCTTTTTGCCGAGAAACAGGAGCGTGATGCCCGTGCTGACGGCGACCGCCGTGAACTCGGTCCAAGCGGCGTGTCTGCGTTCCTGTTCCTTTTGCCGTAAATCATCAATCATTCGATGGTCCTCCTTAATGAGTGTATCCAAGGAAAGCCCGTAGAGGTTGCTGAGCGTGATCAGACTCGCGATGTCGGGGTAGCTGCGGCCGGTTTCCCAGTTGGAAATCGTGGTCCGGGTGACATGCAGATTCGCGGCCACCTGGGCCTGCGTCATCGCCGTTGTGGCCCGGGCCTTCTTCAATCGCTCACCAACTGCCATTGTTTTTTCCTCCGATATCCTCACTATGACGCCGCTTCCCTCATCTTACTAGCCAAGTCGCTGCGCATCCAGGGGGTGGGGCGTCAAGAATGTTGACATCGGGGTTCATCGGACCAACTCACGGGGTGGCCCCTACCGGCCAAGGCAAAACTGCCCGGCAGCGGTTGGGGCAAACCCGCAGGCCTTGCGCCACTCGCCCGGCGTCACCGCGCCGGTTCCGGGCAGTATTTCCCGGGAACAATGGCGCATCTCGCACCCGTCCCGTGGTATCGATGTTTCTAGCACCACCGATTTTACGGTGGCACAGTTTTGACCCTTTTCAAATTATTTTGGCTCATCGGGCACCTCCTTGGAGAATATCCCGTTGAGCTTTTTTGCGACTTCAAAGTTACTGTTGGGGTAAAGATGACCGTAAGTGCCGAGCGTCGTTTCGATGTCCTCATGTCCCAGACGTTCTTTAATCTGGAGCGGGTTTTCACCGAGACTGATCAACAGCGACACATGCGAGTGGCGGAGGCCATGCACGGTAATCCGCTGAACTTTGGCGAGTGTACTGTACGCGTCCACAATATCCAAAAATTGCCCGTCAGAGCACGGAATCCCATCACGTGAGAATACCCACTCGGACGTCACCATCGCCGCTTGTGCGACCTGCCACGCATCTAAGCACGCAATGGTATCATCATCAAGCGCCACGGTACGGCGACTGGCGGCAGTCTTTGGCGCTGGAGTTTCAAACCAGTTGCGGTTGTGATAGTCCATGGTCTTATTGATGTTCACCGTCTTAGCTTCAAGATCAACGTCTGTCCACTTTAACGCCCGTGCTTCACCGCTACGCAAGCCAGACATGAACATGAACCACAACATCGTGTAATCAAAGCGGCCAGTGTACGTGTTGGTGTTCGTCTTGGCGAGTACCTTTTGGAAGTCGGCTTGCGTCCAGAAATTGATCTTCGCTTTCTTCTTTTTGATGAGGCCAACGACCCGTACTGGATTCTCGTTGATGATACCAAGCGCCTTAGCACGTTCAAGCACTTGGCCTAACATAATGTTGATGGTACGCGCATAGGATTGCTTACAGTCTTTGAGTACGCTGACTTGCCAATGTTGCACATCAATCGGCCGAATTTGGTCAATGATGATGTCGTTGAACCTAGTCAGATACTCACTGTTCATCAAGACTAGCCGCTGACGGTAGGTGCGTGGCTTTACTTGGGTTTTGTACCAAGGCTTGAACACGTCTTCCATAAAGTCGCCAAACTTAGTCTGCTTGATGTCCTCATCATCGGCGATCCCCGCCGCCAACATTGCAACTCTTGCTTTTTTCGCCTCCGTTTTCGTTTTGAAGCCGCTGGCACGTTTTTGAATTCGTTTGCCAGTTCGTTTGTCAGTTCCTAAGCTTACGCGGAAGCTAAAAGTGCCGTCCGCCTGTTTGGTAATATGGTCTTTCGTAGTCAAGATAGTTCCTCCTTAACTGCGGAAAGGCCACTTGGTGCACCCTCAAGTTGGCTTAGTTTCAAGCCTAATACTGCGTCTACTGCTTCCACTGGAACACGGTCTACGCCTTTCTTACCGTACCATCCAAGGCCACGTTTGAGCAACAACTCTTTTGCCATTTTGATGATACGGCTTGCTTGCGATTGACTGTACCCCAGCTTGATAAGGTCAGCTCTAGTCATCGTCAGGAAGACTGGCTGTTCTGGTACGTTAATATTCAATCAAATCACTTCCTAAAGTTTGGTGGGAGTGAGATAATCAAACCAGATAGAACCCATATTTTATCTGTGAAGGGTGACTACTTGCTTTGGTCGGCGTAGTCGCTCTTTTTTGATTTCTCACGTTGCTTTGAATCGGTCATAACACCGTTGCGTTGGTGCTGAAAATGGTGGATCACGTCCCAGTGGCGTTGCGTCAACTTACCACTGTCGATGATGGCTTTGAGTTCGTTTGTGTTATTGTACTGGTCAATCAACTGCAACATCTTGAGTGAGGGTGCGACTTGCTTTCTCAACCACCGCGTAATATGGTCATAGTTTAACGGTTCTGGATTAGTGGAAAGTCGCAGCTTATCCCGATTGTTACCGATGAACGCCGCCCAACGAGGATCTAACACCCACTCACTTCTGGGTTTATGACTTGGCGTCAAGAAACGCAGATACTGATTGATGATGCCGAACACGACTTGTTCGGGATCGCGCGTCGCCAATAGATGTTCAACCGCTGTGGCGGCACGTTCGCGGCGTAGCCGCACTTCAAAGCGAGTACGGATCGGTTGATCTTCAATGGCGATTTCTGGGTGTTTCTGATGTTGCTCAAATGCCTTGTCGTAGATACAGAAATTGACTTCGCTTTGTGGCGAACCAAGGTACAAGGTGCGCCCAGAGGCGTGCCACTGTTTGGTGCGGTTGTCCCTGAACCCGCGAAAGCGTGAGCTGAATTCATCATGGTCGCACTTCTCAATTAGTGTTGGCACATCTAGTAATCCGTTGCGGTCGTTGATGGCTAAATCAAGTCGGGTGAAGTGGCAATCCAGTTTGAGACAAGTTTCGAGAAAATCGTACCAAGTTCGATGTTGCGATTGCAGATACGATTCGACGTAGCGACAACCTTGACCTTTCAGCTCAATCATTGTGCCACTGTCGTCTTTCGGGTTGTAATCTTCGGCATCCACATCTTGGTAAGGTGATAACATCATCTTGATCTCACCGCATGTTAAGGTTGCTGAATAGCCGTAGTGAGCGCCGTCGTGGAGATTGAAATGGATCGGGCTGATTTGGAACAGTTCGTTAATCAACTCTTCGTAGTCGTGCGTCTTGAAGGTGACGCTGAGATAGTCGATACAGACGTCCAGATTATTCTGACCGGTCAACGCACGCAACGCCAACGTCAGGTCTAATCGGGCTTTATCGTTGAGCGGCTTCTTGCGACCCAGCAGTTGATTCAGGTGTGACCGGCTGTAATTAGCCATGTCTGCGAGCTGACCTTGAGTAATATTGTTATCGCGCATTTCGTCGTGTACTTGATCAAGCCAATCTTTGTTGGTCATGCCGCCAATTAAGTTTAAGTCTTTGAGCATGTTAGCTCCTTTCCAAGCGTCCTAACAGCAATTCGGCGTTTTACCTATACGGTAAGGCCGTGCCACAGGCGCTTTATGCCTACCGTCGGATTTCTTGTTACTTGTATTTGCCCCCCTATTAGATACTGGGGGCTGATGGCGGCCGGCTAACGCCGACCGCCGCCGCTCGCGCTAGCGGCTTTCGCGCTGCACGCCGCGCACGGCGGCGAGGCGTTGCAAGACCCATCCGGAAGGTCTGTGAGAACTTTCGCTCTCAACATATACAGACTGTTTGTAGGACGTATTTTGAAACTGAAAGTTGAACTGTAACAGGATCTTAACATGAAGACTTCTCCCATTGCTTGAACATGATTACCCTGCGACCACTGCTGCATTCGCGTTGCCTCCATATTTTTGGACGACTATGCAACAATTTGATTTGTTGCTAGCTGATACCATAAATAATTTGCTGGAGAAATTTGTCTTTTCTCCGTCCCCGCAAAAAAGCCCATACCATCAACAAGGAAAGTCGCGATATGGGCTCTAAAACTACTAAAAATGTAAGCTTTTATTGGACGCCAAGCCCCAAGCATAACTTTGCAAAACCTAAGCCATGTCTTTTATTTTAGTTTCGACAAAAACAATTTCGTCTGGTGTCAACCCGTACTTTTTATTGGCGCTACGATATTTGGAGTTGATAGGCATTTTGCCTACCAACTCCTTTTTCTATACCATTTTCTACATGACGAAAAACGTGAGCACGCAAAAAGGACGCCACACTATTTCGCGTTCACTGATCCGACCAAAGATAAGAGAATAGGAGTTTGTGTAGTGTCCCTTACAAGCAAGTCTATCCGAATGATTCTGGAAATCAAGAACCCCAACATCATTTTTGCTCAGGATGCCGTAATTGAAGAAATTCAAGGAACTAATGCCCTTTTCTTCTACGCGGAGCTGAAAACACAACCGGAGCGTTGTCACATCTGTGGATTCATGAGCAAAGTAGTCCGATATGGTTTTGAGCGTTCATGCATTCTAGCCCCAAGTTATACCTACCGACCAACCTATCTCAAACTGAGTCGACAACGTTTTCGATGTGAACTGTGTCGTTCAGTATTTCAAAGTGAGGCAGACTACGTCCGCCCACACAGTACCATCAGCACACCGGTGCGGCAGATGGTCTTGTTTGAGGCACTCTCAAATTACTCGTTAACTGACATCTCACGTCGCTTTCATGTGGCGGATAAGACGGCAGAGCGAATCATTGATGAGGAATCGGCCAAACACATGATGCGCGACCGTGGTATTTTCGTGCATCACACAACCCTCATGCGTTGGGTACAACATTACTCACCGATTATGCGGGCTCTATGGCGTAAGCGCCATCGGCGCACTTCCAAAAGTTGGCGTATGGATGAGACCTATATCAAGATCAAAGGTC
>NZ_BAAGBJ010000003.1:0-244185 GCF_054785075.1 Lacticaseibacillus suihuaensis
GCAACACTCGCAGAACTCATGCCGTTCAAGTAGGCAGTGACAGCCTTGATACGAAAATCTAAGTCGAATTTGACCATAATAAAACCCCCAGATTTGGATTGTTGTCCAAACTTGGGGGTTCACATCAATGCCCCGGCGTTTTTGGCGTCACTCGATGATTTTGCTTTGGCGCGTGATGCGGTGCATGCGGTCGATCCACGGCCGGATCGGGCCCTTGAGCAGCAGGCCCAAGGCGGTGAAGGCCAGGCCAAACGCAGCAAGCGCCGCGAGGTCTTGCCACAGCCCCGGCCAGTAAATGCCGCCGACGGTTTCGCGCAGCAGGTTGACGGCGTAGGTGAACGGCAGCCAGGGGTTGATGGCCTGGAAGAACCCGCCGGACAGCACCACCGGGAAGTTACCGCCGGCGCCGGAAATCGATAGCACCAAGATAATGATACCGATGCCCTTGCCGACGTTGCCGAACAGCGCAATCAGCGCGTAGAGAATCGAGACGAACACCACGGCCAACAGCATCGCAAACAGCAGGTAAAGCGGCTTGTTGACCACGTAGGTGTGAATCAGCACGATGTTGCCGGCCGCCGCGACCAGTGCCTGCAGCATCCCGAGCCCGGCGAAGGTCAGCCACCGGGCCAAGTAGCGCTGGCGAACGGTGGTGTGGGCGAGTGCGGCCGGCAGCTCGTATTCGGTCATCAGAATCGCACCGAGCAGCAAGGCGCCGACCCAGATGCACAAGGCGAGGTAGAACGGGGCGCTTTGGGAGCCGTAGGTCGGGATGTGGTACAGCGTGGTTTGGCTGACGGTCACCGGAGCGGCCAAAAAACTGGCCTCCTTGGTGGCGTCGCGGCGCAAAAGCGCGATTAAGGCGCTGAGGTCGACGGACCGCTCGCCCTTTTTGATGGCGGCGGCGCCTTTTTGAATCGCGGTTTCAAGCGTCGGCCAGTCGTTTTGCTTGAAGGCGGCCGCGGTTTGCAACCCGCTTTCCAAAAGCGGCAGCTCGGCGTTGGCCTGCGCAAGCGACGTGGTTAGATCGCGCTCAATGCCGGGCAGGTCGCTTTGGATGAAGCCGGTCGCCTTTTGCAGCTTGGTCTTCAGCGCCGGAAACTCGGTTTGGTAAAGCCCCGCGGCCAGGGTGACCCCGGATTGAATTTGGCTCATGTGGCCGTTGAGCAGCCGGTCGGCGTCGGCCAGCTCGGTTTTCAGGGCCGGCAGCTGGCGGCGCAGCGCCTTGAGGAAGGTGTTGGCCTGGCGCAACAGGGTCTTGGTGTTGGCGAGCAGCGCCGGCATGGCCGGCAGAACTTGCTGATTGATCTGCGTCAGCGTGGTGTCGGCGGCGCTCAAGGCAGCGGTGAAGTGGCTCATCACGGTCTGAACACTGGCGGCGAGGTTCAGGTTGGCCAGCACTGTGGCCGCTTGGGCGAAGCCATCTGCCGTGGTCGTCAGTGTGGTCAGGCGCGACCGCAGCTGGGCCAAGGAAAGATCCGGCACCGCCTTCGCCAGCGCCTTGGCCTGAGTCTCCAGGCCGGCCGCCGTGGTCGCCACCCGATTCAGCCGGTCGATCGCCGTCGTCAGTGCCGCGGTATCTTTGACTTGCAGCGTTTGCCCGGTTGCCTTCAGGTGCGTCAGCGTGGCGGCCAGGGCCCGGGCGGTGGCCGCCGCGTTGGCGGCGCGAGCGGCGGCCTGCGTCAACCGCGTGGCAATCGCCGCTCGCACCGCGGCGGTGGCGGGTGCCGCATCCAGTTCGGCCAGGTCGGCGTTCAGGGCGGTCAGGTCGGCCGCCCAGGCGGTGTTCGCTTGACCGATGACGCTCAGCCCTGCGTCAACGGCGGTGTGAACCACGCCCAGTGCCTGGGTCACCTTGGGCAGCACCTGATCCTTGGTGGTGGCCACTGTGGCCTGGGCCGCCTGACCGAAGCGGGTCAACGACGGCAGGGTGCCGTCGACTTGATCGATCACGGTCAGCCCCTGGCCGGTGACCGTCGCGGCCTTGGTGACGGCCTGGGCCAGCGTGTCGTACTGGGCGTTGACCGCGCCCAGCTGGGTGCCGGCGGCCTGGACCTCGGGCAGCTTGCCCTTCACGGTCACGGCCAGCTGCCCGGCGTCTTGGACCAGCGGCAGGTAGCCGTTGGCCGCCACGAGCTTTTGGCCGGCCGCGTTGACTTGCGGCAGGTAGCCGACCAGCTGGTTGGCCGCCTTGAGCTTGGCCTTCAGGGCCGGCAGCTTGGCCTGCACGGTCGAGACGGTGGCCAGGTACTGACGGATGGTCGGCAGCTGGTCGTTCGTGGCGGTGACGAGGCTTGCAAAGCGGCGAATCAGCGGCAGGTTGGCGTCCAGCTTGACGCCGGCCTGGTTGAACACCCCGACCAGCGTCTTGGCCACAGTGTCGACGAACTGGCTTGAAATCGTGCTTTGCAACGTCGTAGTGCCGCTGGCCGTGATTTTGGGCGCAATCGCGTTGATCTTCTCGTTGACGTAGTACTTCAGCTTCGGGCGCTGAATCTTGCCGTCGACGAAGGTCATCAGGTCCTTGGAAAAGCGGCGCGGCACCACGATGCCGGCGTAGTACTTGCCGCTTTGCACCCCGTCGACCACCGCCTGCTTGGAGGAGACGAACTGCCAGCCGAGCTTTTTGTTGGCGTGAAGCTGGGTGATCAGCTCGTCACCGATCGCAATTTTCTTACCGGCGAATTGAGTTGGCGCGTCAGCCGAATAGACGGCGACCTTCAGCGCCTGGGTATTGCTGTAAGGATCCCATAGCGCCCAGACGTTGAACCAGCAGTAGAGGCTGGGGATGATGACCAACGCGCAGATCAACAGGAAGGCGAAGGGGCTCTTGAAGATACGCTTCCAGTCCAGAACGAACAACTTGCCAATGTTTCGCATATTCTCTCCTTGTGGTATGTTCTGCGCGATATTATATCATGTTATGAACATTTTTTTTGGAGAAAATAAAAAGCGCGGCGGTACCGAACGTGTTATTCGACTGGTCGACTGATGCCCGGCCCTCGCAGACGACGCAACGAAGCACCGTCACCTTGATTCGGGCTGACGGTGCTTCGTTGCGCAGGTGGCGTAATCCACGACGCGGTCTGCGATAACCTCGTCGTTGTCCGATTCTGCGATTAGACTAATTTTAGTTTACGGGGTACGCGGTGCCTCCACGGCGGCTCGCTTGCGCTTGGTTAGATTGTGGCGCCGCAGTGGGCCAGCACCCAGTTCGTGGCGGCGGTGAAGTCTGGTTGCTCGATGACACCGGGCCGGCCAGACGCGGGTTCGCCGCGCCCGGTGGCCACGTGCAAGCCGAGGCAGCCGGCGGCCTCGGCCAGGCCCATATCCGCTTGGTTCGAGTCGCCAATCACCACCGCCTCTTGGGCGGTGAAGGCGTAGCGAGCCGTTGCCTGCCGAAACAATCCCAGGTGCGGTTTACGACAGCTGCAGCCAGCCGCTGCTGAGTGGGGGCAAATGAAGACATCATCAGCGCCGAGGGCCAGGAGGCTGGCGACCAGCGCTTTTTCATCGAGCTCACCGCTTGCAATGCGGGTCTGGTTCGTCAGGACTAGGCAGCGCAGGCCGTGCTGGCGGAGCTGCTGCAAGGCGGTTGACACGCCAGGGTAGGGGACAAAGTCTGCGAGTGGGTGAAAATGGCCGTCGCCGCCGAGCGTGCCGTCGCGATCAATCAGAACAGTGGTGAGCATGCAAACCTCCTACTTAGTATTTCCGGATTGGCTCGTCGAAACGCGGCCTAGTCTTGGTTCTGCTTGGCCAGCAGGTCGCGAATCTCGGTGAGTAGCACCTCTTCCTTGGTCGGACCGGCCGGGGCCGCCGCTTTCTTGGGCAGCAGCCGGTTCACGGTGCGAACGATCAGGAAAACGATGAACGCCACAATCAGAAAGTTGATGATGTCGTTCAGGAAGGCCCCGTAGGTGAAATTAGCGCCGAGGACCGAAAAATGCAGTTTGGTCAGGTTGGTGCTCTTGGTGAACATGCCGAGAATCGGGCCGATCAGGTTGTCGGTCAAAGACGTCACCAGCTTGGTGAATGCACTGCCGATGATGACGCCGACCGCCAAGTCTAAGACGTTGCCGCGCATGATGAACTGTCGAAATTCTTTGAACACAATGAACCTCCTGTCGCCGGGACCACCGGCTGGTTTTGCCTTCAGTATACCGGTCTCAACTAGGTGGCCACAAGCGTTGTATCCGCTTGCATTCGAAATATAAATCGATAATAATTAAGGAAAGACCGACAGGAGGAAACAGCATGACACCAGAGGAAGCACAGGCGCTGATCGACGCGGCAATCGATCACATCGACACGGTGATCGTGGGCAAGAAGCAGGTGATTCGCATGACCATCGCGGCCCTTTTGGCAGGTGGGCACGTCTTGTTCGAAGACATCCCAGGGGTGGGCAAAACCACGCTGGCCAAGGCGCTGGCGCGAACCTTCGCGGGGGACTTTCACCGCATTCAGTTCACGCCGGACCTGTTGCCCAGCGATATTTTGGGGGTGACGGTGTACGACCAGGCCCAAGGCGCCTTTCGCTTCCAAAAGGGGCCGGTATTCACCGCCTTTTTGCTGGCCGACGAAATCAATCGGGCGACGCCGCGGGTGCAGTCGGCCCTGCTGGAGGCGATGGCCGAGCGGCGCGTGACCATCGACGACCACACCCACGACTTGCCGGCGGACTTCTTCGTGCTGGCGACTCAAAATCCCGCCGATTACGAAGGCACCTACCCGCTGCCCGAGGCTCAGCTCGATCGCTTCTTGATGCGGCTGACCATCGGCTACCCGGATGCCCAGGCCGAACGTACCCTGCTGGCTTTGGGGCAGGCGGCGCCGCGGCTGGAGGCCCTGACGCCGCTGGTGTCGGCCGCCCAGCTGGCGACGCTCAAGGCGCTGGTCGCCTCGGTACACGTCGCCGGGTCGCTACTCGATTACGTGATGAGCCTGGTCGTGGCCACGCGCGAACACCCCGAGCTCGCCACCGGGGTGTCGCCTCGCGGGGCCTTGGCGTTGGTGGCCGCGGCCAAGGCCTACGCGGTGACGGCCGGGCGCGACTACGTGGTGGCCGCCGACCTGCAGCTGCTGGCACCGGTGGTCCTGCAACACCGCCTGTTGGTGCGGCCCGGTGCCAGCGCGACGGCCCAGGAGGTGCTGGCGGAGTGCCTGGCGAACACGCCGGTGCCGGTGCGGGGGTGAAGCGATGCGGATGGTGATGCGAGACGCCTTGGTGGTGGCGCTGGCCGGCGCGGTGATGCTATTCGGGGCGGCCTTCAACACCGACACCGGCTGGACCCTGGCGCTGTGTGCCGCCGGGCTGTTGGCGATTGGCGTCGTCAGCCTGGGCTGGCCGTTGCGGCTGATTCAGGCGACCAGCCGCAGCCTGGCGACGGCGGAGGCCCCGGTGGCCTTGACGCTGCACGGTCGCGCCTGGTTCGCCCAGCTCGCCGTTCGCGGCGGCGTTCAGCCCGTCAGCTGGGCGCCGGTGTGGGGCCGCGCTCAGGGCAGCGTGGCCGTCAGGCTGGAACGCGGCCGCTACCACCGGCTGCCGCTGACCCTGGTGGCCACGGATGCGGTCGGGCTACTTCAAAAGGCGCGGCCGCTGACGCTGCGGGAGCCGCTTTTAGTCGGCCCCAGGCGGGAGGCGGCGCTATGCGCCAGGCTATACCCGGTGCTTCGCGCGGCGACGGCACGGCTGCAAACTACGGCGGGGGCGCCGAGCTTCGACTTGATCGGGCTGCGACCTTACGTGGCCGGCGACCCGATTCAGGCGATCGATTGGAAGCTGACCGCCAAGCACGGTGCGGCCATCGTGCGGCAGACCAGAAGCGCCACCCAAGTGCCGTGGCAGGCGGTGTTGCTCGCCGACCCGGCGCGGTTTGAGTTACAGTTGGCGCTGGTCCACACGCTGGCTTCGCGGGGACTGTGGCGCGAGCTCACGGCGCTGACGGCGGCGGGGCCGGTGGTCGCCCCAAGCGAGGAATGGTTCGCCACGGTTCAGCCGGATGCGGTCGGTGCGGCGGGGCTTGCCACCTTGCCGAATCTGCCCACCATTGTGTTTTGTCCCGAGGCGGCGGTGGCGGCGGTGCAGGCGGCGCTTGCGCCGCAGCCCGTCTTGGCGGTAGCGCTGACGGCGGCCGGGCCGGTCGTGATGGCCGGCGGTCGCAGCCAACTGGTCAGGGGGTGAGGCGATGAGACAACGCAATCTGGGTGATTGGTGGCGAGCGGTCCTGATGCTCTGGCTGATTCAGGTCATGCTCACCCCGTTTTTGGCCGTCAACGCCCTGGACCACCCCTGGGTGCTGCGCGGCGTCGGCTTGGTCGCGGTGGTGCTGGCCGCCTGCTGGCGCCGCTGGCCGCGCTGGCGGGTGCTGTGGGTGCTGGCGCTGGTGGGAGCAAGCCTGGGCAGCTGGTGTGCCTTGCTGCCCGACATGGCCAAAAACAACCGTAACCTCTGGACGCTCGGGCGCGAGCTGGCCCAGGCCTGGCAGGGGTTCGTCACACGCGGCGGGGTGAACGTGGCGACGCTTTTGGCCGCCTTGCTCGGCCTGCTGTTCGCCTTGGCCCTGGCGGTGCTCGGGGTGCGGTATGCGCATCCATACCTGGCCCTGCTTTTGGTGCTGTGGTACTTGCTGATGGTGCATGCCATTAACGGCAACGCACTGGTGGCCGAGAGCCTGCAGGTGATGGCGATTGCCTGCCTGATCAACGCGGGGTCTTGGCAAGGGGGCCTCGGTCGCGGGGCGGTCGCGGCCATGATCGCCTTGGTCGCGGTGCTGGGCGTGGCGCATGGGTCAAGTGTTTTGGACACCGCCACGGTGCCGGTTCGCAACTGGGTCAACGCGTCTGGGCTGTACGATGTTTTGCTGGCCATGACCGAAGACACGCCGCGAACCGGGTACAGCGACAACGACACGACGCTGGGCGGCCCGGTGTACGACGACACCACGCCGGTGTTCACGGTGGCGACCAAAACCCCGCTGTACCTGCGGGTCACGGTCAAAACCGACTACAGCGGCCGCGGCTGGCAGGAGGGCCCTTTGAGCCGCGACCAGGTGCAGACGCTGACGCTTGACAACGGTATCCTGACCGGAATCAAAGACGCCAAGGCCGCGGCCTACGCCGCCGGCCAAGCGGTCACCATCACCGCCAAGACGCCGGTTGACTACTTCGGGCTGCCCAACGGCGACGTCAGCATCACGGCCGTGTCGCCGGGGTCGTTCAACGACCTCTTTTACGCGGCGGATTTTGCCCGGCTGTTCCGCGGCCAAAGCGGCGGCATCAAGAAGCTGAGTCTGCGGGTGAAACCCAAAAAGCGCGACGCGGCCGCCCTCAGGCAGGTCGGCGACCGCGCGACGGAGGGCCGCACGGTGCAGCTGCCGGAGAAGCTGCCGGCTCGCATCAAGCAGTTGGCGACGCGCGTCACGGCCGGTGCGACCAACGATTACGACCGGGCGGTGGCCATCGAGCAGTTCTTGAAGACGGATCCGCGCTTCACCTACTCGAAGGTCGACACGCCCAAAACGCCCAAGGGTCGTGATTACGTCGATCATTTTCTCTTCACCAGCAAGGTCGGCTACTGCGACAACTTCTCAAGCGCCATGGTGGTGATGCTGCGAACGCTGGGCGTACCGGCACGGTGGGCCAAGGGCTTCAACCAAGGCACCGCCATCGGCAACGACACCTACGCAATCACCAACGCCAACGCTCATTCCTGGCCGGAGGTGTACTTTGGCCCCAAGTACGGCTGGATCGACTTCGAGCCGACGCCGGGGTTCGGCAGCAGTGCGGCGACCCCGCTGACGCTGCAGACCAGCGAAAGCGCCAGCAGCGTAGGCGCCAGCGCAAGCAGCCAAAGTACGGCCAGCGGCAAAAGCGCGTTGCAGGCCGCCAGCCAAAGCAGCGCGACCGTGCAGCAAACCCAAGCGGCCGAGGGCCACGGCCTGTGGCGGTGGGCCCTAGCGGTGATCGCGGCCGCCTTGCTCCTGGTGGCCTGGCTGCTGCGCCGCAAGCTCGTGGCGCGACTTGCCGCGGTCGCGCTGACGCCGCAGAACTTTCCGCGGCGCTACCGGCTGCTGTTGTATGCGCTGGGCGGGGTACGGCGGCGACCGAGCGGCCAGAACCTGGTGGACTACGCCGCGGCCATCGAGGCTCGGCTGCCGCTTGACGGCGCCTTCACGACCCTGACCGCCGCCTACGAGGCCAGCGTCTTCGGCCACCACCAGGCGGTGCCGCTCGCCGCGTTCAGGCGCGTCAGCCGCGGCCTGCCCTGGCTGGCGCGGCGCCTTTAGGCCAAGCCAAAAACACCGGTCACGTTCGCCCACAGTGGGTGAGCGTGACCGGTGTTTGACTTGCGCTGGGTTAGGGCAGGAACGCCTGCTGCAGCGCCACGGCAAGGCCGAAGGCGGCGATCAGGCCGAGGATGACGATGTGGCGGCGCTTGTGGATCACCACGAAGGCCAGGTACTCGCGAATCACGGCGTTAGGCAGGAAGTAAAACGACGTGGCGGCGCCGACCCCGTTGGCGGCCAGCCCGGCGGCCCGGGCGAAGATGCCGGCCCGGAGCAGGTGGTAGTTGTTGGTGAAAAAGGCGGCCTTGTATGGCTGGCCGGCGGTGCGGCTTTCGATCAGGCGCTTGGAGAACAGCATGTTTTGGTAGGTGGTTTTGGAGGCGCCTTCGACCAGCGTGTCGGCTTCGGGAATCCCGGCGGCCAGGGCGAAGCGCTGCATGGCCAGACCTTCCGGCAGCTTTTCGTCCGGGCCCTGGCCGCCCGAAAAGACCAGCGTCGCGTGCTTGCCGGTTTTTTGCAGCTGCTTGCGGTAGAACTTGAGCCCGGCGTTGATGCGAGCGGCCAACAGCGGTGAGACCCGGTCGCCGCCGATCAGGCCGGAGCCCAGCACGATCAGGTAGTCCTTGTCGCGGCGGGGGCGGTACAGGTTGTACAGCACCAGCGCCGTCAAGAAGTTGTACAAGGCGACCAGCTCGTAGCCGATGGCCAGGCTGAAGAACACGGCCAGGCCGTTGTAAACCGGGTCGGGCAGCCAGCCGCGGCCGATGCTGGCGGCGATTTCGAGCAGTAGCAGGCCGATGGCGATCAGAAGCGTCAGCATGTTGCCCAGCGAGTGGCCCTCGCGCCGCCACACCACCCGGGCGTTCCACAGCAGCCAGACCAGGTGCAGGGCGAACAAGACGCCGATCACCAACAGGGCGATGACGAAGAGGGTGGCGAACACCGCGATCAACAGCCGGTTGTTGGAGGCGAGAATCGCCCCGGCGGCCGCGGTCAAAACGGTGATGCCGAATAGGTTGAACAGCAGGCCGTTGAGCAGGCGCCGCGGCTCCTTGAAGAAGCTGGTGAAAAACAGGGCCCCGAACAAGGCGACGGGGATTAACAGGTAAGGCACGACGGCCATGGCGACACTTCCTTGTGGTGATTAAATTTCCGTGGGGTTATAATGAGACCAATCCAGCGGTTAAAAAACAGGGGACAATCGCTTAGGCGCCTTCGCCGCGTTGCGCGGCGGCCCGGCGTTGTCTCGGAAAGGTGTACACATGCATGATCCAGTATTCGGCACCAAGGATCCGACTTTGACCTACAAGACGCGCATCGGCGTGTACGGGGTGATTCCCGATGACACCGGCAAGCGATTGTTGATTCTGGAGGCGCCTAACCACGCGCTGTTTCTGCCCGGCGGCGAGGTCGAGGGGCAGGAAAGCGACGCGCAGACGCTGTCGCGGGAGCTTCTCGAGGAGTTCGGCGTGGCGGTGACGCAAGGGGCGCTTTTGGGCCGAGCCAGCGAGTACTTCTACTCCCATCACCGCCAAACCGCGTACTACCACCCGGCCACCTTCTACGCGGCCCAAGACATTCGGCGGGTGCAGGCGCCGCTTGAGGACTTCAACACGCTGATGCTGATGCCCGTCGAGCTGGCGGCGGCCCAGCTGAAGCGGCCGACGCATCGCTGGGCCGTGGCCCAGTGGCTGCGCCTCACGGCCGGATCAGCGCCCCGTTGAGCAGGTACTTCTGAAAGGTGCGGTAGACCTTGGCGTTGGCCGCCTCGGCATCGGTGTCCAGCATCACCTTGGGGAAGTAGAAGCGCTTGTCCCCGACGGCCTGACCGGACAAGGCGGCGACCAGCCGCGACAGCGTCGACAGCTCCTCGAGGGTGCCGTCGGCCTGGATGATCTCGATTTGGGTCTTCGGGTTGGCGGCGCTTGGGTCGTACTGATCGTATGGCAGGTCGAAGCTGTCGTTTTCGGCGGTGTAGTAGGTGGGGTCAAACCCGGCCTGTTGCACCAGGTCGCGCAGCGTCGGCAACAGGCCGGCGGTGGCCTCGGTGAAGGTCACCGACTTCAGCGGCCGCCGGCTCAAGAAGCGGTCGGCCAGGTCGGCCAGCACCGGATCGGGGTAGTCGAGCCAGTAGCTGAAGTAGGTGTTGAGCACTCCGTCGTCCAAGCGCAAGTAGTCCTGCAGCGTGAAGTCCCGCTTGAAAAACGGAATCAACAGCCGCGGGGCGAAGCTGGCGTCGAACTTGCCGGCCTCATACAGCACCTTGGCGCGTTGCAGAAGGTGGGTTAGAATCATCTCCATCCCGCGCGACACCGGGTGAAAGTAGATCTGCTGGTACATCTGAAAGCGGCTGACGATGTAATCCTCCACCGCGTGCATCCCGTTGGCGTCAAAGCCGATGCCGCCGGCGTAAGGCCGCATCACCCGCAGGATGCGGGTGAGGTCGAACTCGCCGTACTTGGTGCCGGTGTTGTACGCATCGCGCAGCAGGTAATCCATGCGGTCGGCGTCAATTTGGCTTGAAATCATCTGCACGACCTGCGGGTTCGGGTAGGTGTGGGCGATCACGCTGGCCACCTTCTCCGGAAAGCCCGGCGCCACCTGTCGCAGGATGCGGCAGACGTTGGTGCTGGGGTCGGTCACAATCTGGCGAGTGATTGCCTCGTGGTCGGTGTTGAAAATGTGCTCGAAGGTGTGCGAGTAGGCGCCGTGGCCGATGTCATGCAACAGCGCCGCGCAAAGCGCCACCAGCCGCTCGGCGTCGTCCCACAGGCCATCGCCGGCGGTTTGGGTCGGGTAGTTGGCCGCGAAGTTGTCGCAGATCTGGCGGGTGATTTCGTAGACGCCGAGGCTGTGGGTGAAGCGGGTGTGCTCGGCGCCTTGGAAGACCTCCGCCGCCACGCCCAGCTGCTTGATGCGACGCAGCCGCTGAAACTCGGGGGTGTTGATCAGATCCAAGATCACCTGGTGCCGGACGTGGATGTAATTATGAACCGGATCACGAAACACTTTTTCGCGCGGTAAGTACTGAATCGGCATGATTTCTCCTGACTGGGCCAAGGCCCGTGCGTATCACCTTCATTATAAAGGAAAAGGCCGGTCATGACACGCACTTGTGAATTTTGGTATAATGGCTGGCAGAAAGGGACGGTGAGTGCATGGATTTGACACATGGCATCGCGATTACGCTGCACCTGGAAACCTTCGTGGAGCAGGACGGCGAGACTGAAAAACACGTTTTTGACGAGCCCGGCACCTTGGTGGCCATGGGCGGGACGCTGTACATCCGGTACCGCGAGGTGGACCCGACGGCCGGCACAGACTACCCGGTGACACTCAAGCTGCGAACTGACGGCTCCGTTCAGCTGTCGCGCGGCGCAAGCGATGCGGAGACCAACCTGCGCCTGCATTTTGCCAACGACCGGCGCATCTTGACCCGTTACCGCACCCCGTACGGCGATATTCCGGTCGAGACGGTCACGCCGCGGCTGGACGTGCGGATGACCGAGGACCCCTTGGCCGGCGAGGTGTACATCGAATACCAGCTGTTCGGCAACGGCGAACACCTTGGAAATTACCGGCTGCATTTGCAATTTACCGCCTGAGCGCGTAATATCTTTAATAGACTGTGGAAAGGGCGTGTACCGGTTGAAACTAGACGTATTTGCCGATGCGAACAAAGCTGAACTGTCCATGATCGAGGTGGCACGCGCCATCCTCGAGGAGAAGGGCGACACCATGCCTTTCGTGGACATTGTGAATGAGATCCAGACCTACTTGGGAAAGAGCGACGAGGAAGTTCGCGACCGCTTGCCGCAATTTTACACCGACCTGAACGTCGATGGCAGCTTCATCTCCTTGGGCGATAACGTCTGGGGCCTGCGCGAGTGGTACCCTTACGAATCCGTCGATGAAGAGGTCAACCACCCCGAAGAAGACGACGACGCCCCACGCCGCAAGAAGCGCAAGAAGGTCAACGCGTTCCTGGCCGATGTGGCCGACGACGACGATGTCATCGACTACAACGATGACGATCCGGAAGACGACGACTTCGACGACGACGATGACGCGGAAGACGACGCAGAGGCCGACGGCGATGAGCCGGATGACTTCGACGCCGCCGTCGATGCCGACGACAGCGACGAAACAGACGATGCGGCCGACGACCTGCCGGATGGCATCGAAGGGCAGCTGGCCGAGTTCGGCGACGACGATGACGAAGCCGACGACGCGGATGAAGACGGCGACGACTTCACGGCCGATGACGCCGATTCAGACAAAGACTAAGCGTTGATGAAACCGGCTGCGGCCGGTTTTTTGGTCTCACCACGCCGGCCGGTTGGCGGCGCGAGCCAATCCAGGAGAGAGACATGGAATACCTGCTTTTGCTGCGCGGCGTCAACGTCGGTGGCAACCATCGCGTTGTGATGCGTGAGCTGACGGCGGCCGGGGGCCGCGACGTGGTCAGCTACATCAACTCCGGCAACCTCTTGTTGACCTGCGATGGCGACGCAACCGCGCTGGTGGCGCCGGTGCTGGCCACCTACGACTTTCCCATCGCCTTTGCGACCCTTCAAGGCCGGGCCTTTGTGGCCGCGGTCGCCCAGGCGCCGGCGTGGTGGGGGCAGCCCGGTGACCTGCGGCACAACGCGCTGGTTCGCCTGCCGGGGTATGATCCGGCCTACGACGCGCGAATTCGCGCCGGGCTGACGCCTTACGACCGGGTGGCCTTCACGCCGCAGCTGATTTTTTGGTCGGCGCCGGCCAAGGTCAACTACTCCCGGGCCTTTTACGCCAAAATGCTGCCGGAGCCCTTCTACCCGCTGGTGTCGATTCGCAATCGCAACACCACCCTGAAGCTGGCCGCGCTGATGGCCAAGCGCCTGGCCTGAGTCATTTTACGCCGAAATGGGCGCCGAGTGAGCCGCTGAAACCGGCGCCAGCCGCGGGTTTCACGCGCGACTTTCACAAAGTCCTTGACGCCTGGTGTTATTTTCGTTACTATACTTTTTGGGCGCTCTGCTCTTGCAGAGCCAAAACGGTTGCAAGCTCCCTGTTCGGTTGAATAGGGAGCTTGTTTTTGTTTTTACCCGTCAAAATCACACAAAGGAGTTTTCTCATGACCAAGTATATTTTTGTTACCGGTGGGGTCGTGTCTTCACTTGGCAAAGGGATCGTGGCGGCAAGCCTGGGTCGATTGCTCAAAAACCGGGGCTTGAAGGTAACGATTCAAAAATTTGATCCGTACATCAACGTGGATCCCGGCACGATGAACCCGTACCAGCACGGGGAAGTCTTCGTAACCGACGATGGTGCCGAAACGGACCTGGACCTTGGCCATTACGAACGCTTCATCGATATTAACCTGAACAAGTACAGCAACGTCACCACCGGCAAGATCTACTCCGAGGTGCTGGACAAGGAGCGCAAGGGTGAGTACCTCGGCGCGACCGTTCAGGTGATTCCACACATCACCAACATGCTCAAGGAGAAGATCATGCGGGCGGCCACGACGACCGACTCCGACATCATCATCACCGAAATCGGCGGCACGGTCGGTGACATCGAATCCCAGCCGTTCCTCGAGGCGATTCGCCAGATGAAAAACGACGTGGGCGCCGAAAACACCTACTACATCCACGCCACCCTGGTGCCTTACCTGCGGGCCGCCGGCGAGATGAAGACCAAGCCGACCCAGCACTCGGTCAAGGAGCTGCGCAACATCGGCATCCAGCCGAACATGCTGATTCTGCGGACCGAAAAGCCGGTCACGGAAGGCATGAAGGAGAAGATCGCGCTGTTCACCGACGTGCGTCAGGACTCGATCATCGAATCCCGCGACGCCAAGACGTTGTACGAGATTCCCTTGGCGATGCAGGCCCAGGGCATGGACCAGCGCGTGATCGAGCACTTCGGCCTGGATGTGCCGGCCGCCGACATGACCGAGTGGACCGCCTTGGTTCACAAGGTGCAAAACCTGCACCACAGCGTCAAGATCGCCTTGGTCGGCAAGTACGTCGCCCTCAAGGATGCCTACATCTCCGTCGCCGAGGCGCTGAAGTCGGCCGGCTACTTCTGGGATTCAGACATCGACCTTGAGACTTTCCAGGCCGAGGACGTGACCGATGACAACGTCAAGGAGCTGCTGGGCGACGCCGATGGCATCCTGGTGCCTGGGGGCTTCGGCGACCGCGGCTTGGAAGGCAAAATCGCCGCGATTCGCTACGCGCGTGAGAACGACGTGCCGTTCTTGGGCATCTGCTTAGGGATGCAGATGGCGTCCATTGAGTTCGCCCGCAACGTCGCCGGCATCAAGCATGCCGGCTCCACCGAGGTGGCACCGGACATCGAGGACCCGGTCATCGACCTGATGCCGGATCAGGTCAACGTCGAAAACCTCGGCGGGACCCTGCGTCTGGGCCTGTACCCATGCGTTTTGCAGCCGGGGACCGTGGCCGCTGCGGCCTACGACAACGTGCCGGAGGTGCAAAAGCGTCACCGCCACCGCTACGAGTTCAACACCAAGTACCGCAAGACTCTGGAGGACAAGGGTTTGGTCTTCTCCGGCGTGTCGCCTGACAATCGCCTGATGGAAGTAATCGAGCTGCCGGCCAACAAGTTCTTCGTCGCCTCCCAGTACCACCCGGAATTCCAGTCGCGTCCGACCCGTCCGGAAGGCCTGTTCAAGGCCTTCATCAAGGCCGCTGGTGACTTCAACTAACCATAGACACGCCAAAGGGGTACCCGCGATTTGCGGGTACCCCTTTGCTTGCGTGTGGCTAGGTCTGTGCAGGGTAGTGGCGGCTGCCTAGGCGTGGGCTAGTGCGGCCTCGACCTCCGCTTGTGGACAGTTGCGGTAGTGGTCCCAGCCAGGCGCTTCGGTGCCGGTGGCCGCGGCGGCCGCACAGGCGCGGTGGAAGGCCAGCTTGCGGTGCAGGTGAGCCAAAGATTCCGCCAGGGCCTGCTGCTTGGCCGCAAGCACGCGCTCTTGCTGGGTCAAAAGCGCGACGATGGCCGGCTCGCTGCCGGGCGTGTCGGCCAGGTCAAAGTAGGCCTGCAGCTGGGTGATGGTCATGCCGGCCTGCTTGAAGCAGCAGATCGACTTGAGCCGGTTGAAGTGACCGTCGGTGTAGAGGCGGCGGCTGCCGCGGCGCTGGACGTGAGTCAGCAGGCCGACTTGCTCGTAGTACCGCAATGTCGACGCCGGCAGGTTGAACAGCCGGCTGAGTTGGGTAATGGTATAGGTCATAATTGCCTCCGAGAAATCGCTTTACTTCAAGTGTACTTCAAGTTGTACACTAAGCCCAGAGGTGATCAAAATGTATCTTGCAGATGAGAATCGTTACCAGAACATGACTTACAACCGCGTGGGCAACTCCGGGCTGAAACTGTCAGCCCTGTCGCTTGGACTGTGGCACAACTTCGGCACCGTCGACCCCTTGGCCAACCAAAAAGCGGTGCTCGAGGCCGCCTTCGACCACGGCATCACGCACTTCGACCTGGCCAACAACTACGGCCCGACCGCCGGGGCCGCCGAGGAGAACTTCGGGCGGATTTTCCACCAGGAGTTCGCGGCCTACCGCGACGAAATGGTGATTTCCACCAAGGCCGGTTACTACATGTGGCCGGGCCCGTACGGGGAGTGGGGTTCCAAGAAGAGCATCATCGCGTCTTGCGACCAGAGCCTGCGCCGGCTGGGACTGGACTACGTGGACATCTTCTACAGCCACCGGCCGGACCCGGATACCCCGTTCGAGGAAACCGCCCAGGCGCTGGACCAGCTGGTGCGGCAGGGCAAGGCCCTGTACATCGGCATCTCCAACTACTCGGCCGAGCAAACCGCGGCGATTGTGCCGATTTTCCGCCGGCTGGGAACGCCGCTCATCATCCACCAGGTCTGCTACAACATGTTCACCCGCGGTCCGGAAGACGGGTTGTTCCAGGAGCTCGCCAAGGCGCAGCTAGGGGCGATTACCTTCAGCCCACTGGCCCAGGGGCTGTTGACTGACCGCTACCTGAACGGTATTCCGGCCGACTCCCGCGCCGCTCGCAGCTCCAGCCCGTTCCTGCACCCGGCCAACGTCGAAAAAACGCTGGTTACCGTCCGGGCCCTCAACCAGATTGCGGCCGACCGCGGCCAGAGCCTGGCCGCGATGGCCCTGGCCTGGATCTTGCAGCAGCCGACCGTCGCCAGTGTCTTGATCGGGGCCTCGCGGGTCAGTCAGCTGGAGGCCAACCTCAAGGCGCTGGATCAGCCGGACTTCACGACGGACGAGCTGGCGGCCATCGATCGGGTTTTGGCCCAAAAATAACAGCGCGTTCAAAGCCCCGGCGAAGCGATTCGCCGGGGCTTTGCTGACCCCATCGATGCGGCCGAATCCGCGGTCGGCCGCTTCGTGAGGGTTTTCTCAGAATTACCGGTAATCCGGGATCGGCCTTGTGTTTTGTACAGAAGTTCATTAAAATAAAACGATGAACGTGTGTTTTTTTGCACGACTCTCCCATCAGTGAACGAATCAACCGTTGCGCCTGTCTTAGTGGCGCGGCCATACCTGTGAACGTCTGTAAGTGAGGAATAATTCAAATGAAAAAAATGCTGATCCGCGGCGGCAAGAAGCTCTCCGGCACGGTCGTGATCGGCGGGGCCAAGAACAGCACCGTTGCGCTCATCCCCGCCGCGATTTTGTCACGCACCCCGGTGACCCTTGACTCCGTCCCCCACATTCAGGATGTGGACAACCTGATGGCGATTCTCGACGAGATGAACGTGAAATCCGAGTTCGCCGACTGTGTGCTCAAAATTGACCCGACCGAGATTCAAAACGTGCCGCTGCCCAATGGCAAGATCAAGTCGCTGCGGGCCTCGTACTACTTCATGGGCGCGATGCTCGGCCGCTTCGGCCAGGCGGTCGTCGGCCTGCCCGGCGGCGACGACATCGGGCCGCGGCCGATCGACCAGCACATCAAGGGTTTCGAGGCCCTCGGCGCCAAGGTGGCCAACGAACACGGCGCCATCGCGATTCGCGCCCCCAAGGAGGGGCTGCACGGCGCCCGGATTTTCCTGGACATGGTGTCCGTCGGCGCGACCATCAACGTGATTCTCGCCGCGGTGACGGCGCATGGCCGCACGGTGATTGAAAACGCGGCCAAGGAACCCGAAATCATCGACCTAGCCACCTACCTGAACAACATGGGCGCTTCGATTCGCGGCGCCGGCACCGACGTCATTCGCATCGAAGGCGTCGACCAGCTGGCCGCCCACAACGCCCACACCATCATTCCCGACCGCATCGAGGCCGGCACCTACCTCGCCATGGCGGCGGCCGTGGGGGACGGGGTGAAGGTCCAAAACATCATCTCCGAACACCTCGACGCCTTTTTGGCCAAGCTCGAGGAGATGGGCGTGACCATGGACGTCGGCGAGGACAGCATCTTTGTGTACCCCTCCGGCGACCTGCGCATGGTGCAGATCAAGACCATGCCTTACCCGGGCTTTGCCACCGACCTGCAGCAGCCGATCACGCCGCTGTTGCTCAAGGCGCATGGCGAGGGCATTATCGTCGACACCATCTACCCCAAGCGGGTGCGGCACATTCCCGAGCTGATTCGCATGGGCGCCGACATCACGGTCGAAAACGATGTGATCTTGCTGCACCACGCCGACCGGCTGCAAGGCACCGAGGTCGCGGCCGAGGAGATTCGCGCCGGGGCGTGTTTGATGACCGCGGCCTTGATGGCGGAGGGCGAAACCGTCATCACCAAGGCGGAGAACATCCTGCGCGGGTACGATCGCGTGATCATGAAGCTGCAGGGCCTCGGGGCCGACGTCGCGTTGGTCAACGAGTGAGGCGCTTTTGCCGGCTGTCAGGGGGCCAATTGCACCAGCTGTGAGGGTGCCGCAAGCGCGGCTCCCGAGTTTGCTGTACCCGCGCCGCGGTCTGAACGGCGCGTTTGGTAGAAGGGGTGCGGTCCTTTGCGGGGTGCTAGAGGCCGGACGCTGCCGGGTCTGCTACCGCGGCGGATTTGCCAGCGAGCGGTTGCTTTTGGCGAGCGGCTATGATAAACTGCTAAGGTTGTGACACGAATATCTCTAGGTCAGGCAATGGCTTAGGGCAAAGGAGAAGATTACTATGAAGCAAGGCATCCACCCAGATTACCACCAGGTCGTATTCATGGACTCCGCAACCGGGTTCAAGTTCGTTTCCGGCTCGACCAAGACCTCTAACGAAACCGTTGAATTCGAAGGCGAAACCTACCCGTTGATTCGTGTGGAAATCACGTCCGATTCCCACCCGTTCTACACCGGTAAGCAGAAGTTCAGCAAGGCTGACGGCCGTGTTGATCGCTTCAACAAGAAGTACGGTCTTACCAGCAAGTAAACCTGCAATTAAGCAGACGCGCGGCGCATTTGGCCGCGCGTCTTTTTTACGTCACACGAAAGGGCAGATCACTTGATCTGCCCTTCACCATCCTTATTATACCATGGCCGCGCAAGCCAGAAACAGACTGGTTCTCAGGCCCAAAGCGTGTAGACTGAGGGCTCGGAGGTGACGCCATGCAGACGGAACAGGAGCACTTGACGACAATCTACAATCGGCTGGGTGAAGACATCACGACGCTTGCGGCCAAACTGGCCGCCATCACGCAGGAGGGTCAGGCGGTTAAGCGCGAGCTGGGCAGTACCGGCCACCTATCGTTGGGGTCGGCCGCCGAGCGACTGGAGACCTTCGCAAACCTCGAGTCCGGCAACCGGCAGATCGACACGCTCAATTCGCGCTACGACGCGACGGCGACGCGGCTGGCCCATGCCAGGCTGCTGCACCCTGCGGCCTATTTTGCCAAACTCGACCTGGATTACGGCGACGGCGAGCCCGAGTCCGTGTATCTGGGTAAAGTGGGATACGCCACGGCCGACGCCACCGACTTGATCTACGACTGGCGAGCCCCGGTGGCCGACGCCTATTACGCCAACCGCATTGGGGCGACCAGCTTCCGGGCCAACGGGCAAGACATTGCCATCACGGTGGCCAGGCGGCTACAGCTGGTGGTCGACCACGGCAGGTTGGTGGCGGCCACTGAAGCCGGGGCGGCCGTCGCCGACACCCAGCTGCTGGCGGTGTTGGCCCAGGATCGAACGGGGTCGCTCAAGGAAATCACCGCCACCATTCAGGCGGAGCAAAACGCGGTGATTCGCGCGGCGGCGCCGGTGCTTTGGGTCGATGGGGTGGCCGGCAGCGGCAAGACCTCGGTGCTGCTGCAGCGGGTGGCCTACCAGCTGTTTCAGCACCGCGCCGATTGGGCCCCGGACAGCGTGTTGCTGCTCACGCCCAACCGCGCCTTTCGCCGCTACATCCGCGGGGTGCTGCCGGCGTTGGGTGAGCGGGAGCCGCTTTGCACCACCTACGCGGCCTTCATTCGCCAGCTCGGCGACCACCTGGGGCTGCCCGGCGTGACTCAAGTTGGCAACCATCTGGCGGCGCTGGCCGGCTTGCTGCAACAGCCGCTGCCGGCCGGGGCGTTCGGGTTGTCTGAGGCCGCACTGCGTCAGACCGCGGCTTCGGCACCGGCGGCCAAGCGGTTGCAGGCGGCCTGGCGCCTGCTGGTCGCCCAAGCGGCGGTGCCAGCCGACGTGAGCGGTTGGCTGGACTGGGCCAGGCTCGCAGCGGCCTGGGGTCTGGCGGCACTGACGCCTTACGACCGGCTGTACCTGCTGGTGGTCGCCACCGGCTACCGCCAGCCTGGTATTCGGGCGGTGTTCATCGACGAGGCGCAGGATTACGACGGCGACGCCTGGGCGATGCTGGCCGCGCTGTTCGATCAGGCGGCGCTCACCATCGTCGGCGACCACCGTCAGCGCCTGTTTGGCCGGGCCCCGGCAATCGCCGACTGGTTCGCCGGTCGCCAGACCAAGCGGCTGGCGCTGACCACCAGCTACCGGTCGACCGGGGCCATCACCGCCTTTTTCGCCCAGTACGCTGGCAGCTGGGCTGTTCGGGCCGTGCAGCCTCATGGCGTGGCGCCGCGCCAGGTGACGGCGCCGGATTGGGCGGCGTTGGTCGCGGCGCTGCCGGTAACGCCGGGGCAAAGCGTGGCGCTGATTGCGCCGGACGATGCGGCGGCTTCGGCGCTGGCCGCCGTGGTGCCGGAGGCCACGCTGATGCAGGCGGATGACGGCAGTGACGCTGTGGCCGCCTCGGTCCGGGTGATGGCGCTCGCCACGGCCAAGGGCCTGGAGTTCGATCACGTCATCGTGGCGGATTGGCACGGTCGTTTCTACGCGGATGCGCAAAACGGCGCCAATCGCCGCTACGTCGCCGCCTCGCGCGGCACCAAGACGCTGACGCTGGTGAGCTAAGCCAAACTCGTGCGGGGCAAGCGGCGCCGAGAAAAGGCCGAGTCAAATCAGTTGACGGCACATTGGTCTGGTGTTAAGCTACCAGTGAATGATCAGTCACGTGCGGGGATGGCGCTGCGGCCGCAGCGCTGGCACCTCTGCCGCATAGGGGAACGATCCGGAGCGCAAGCGCCTCTAGTACCCAACCCATGCCAAGCCGCAGTGTCGTGCCACACGGCTTTCAAACTCAAGAGTTTTAGTGCAACCCCTTCAACTTAGGAGGAGATACCAGGGCATAGGATTTCACCAACCCACTGCTCGCACCAAGTTAGGACCTACTCGCAACGTGAGGTAGCTGCGGCCCCAGCGAGCGCGGTGGTGAACCACATTGGCAGGACGAAGCCAGGAACGTAACCGAATAAGCCAAGGCCACCGGATTCACTGAGTTCGGTGGCTTCGGCGCGGCCGGCGTCGTAGCGCCAACAGCCCGAACCGTCATTGAAGACGATTCGGGCTGTTTTTGGTGGTGCGATGGCGGCTGGGTGGCGGCAATCCGCCGTCAGACCGATGGCAATCAGGGCGATACGGCGGCCGTCAACAAGGCGCGAGGTCAACCATCGCGTCTTGCCGCCAGCTGGGTCTGCCAGGCGCGAAACTTGGTTGCAAGCGTCGGGTCGATCAGCGCCGTCACCGTCAGAAACTGTGTGAGGGCGGCCGCGTCTTGTGTCTGGCGGGACTCCAGCCAAGGCGTCAGCAGGCGCAAAAAGGCAAAGTGGATGCGGAGGTAAAGATCGCTTGAGTCGGTGCTGTCGGGCTCGACCGCGGCCAACAGCCTGCGGGTCTCGGCGTAGTCGCCGGCCTCCAGCTGGTTCACGGCGAGGTTGTAGACGGCCGCGGTGAAGAGCGGGGTGTAGCTGGGCAGGTGGAAGGCGTGGTACTCCCGCAGCATTTTGGCCAACAGCCTTGCATTGGTCTGCGGCGGCAGGCTATAGGCGAGGTTGCCAAAGGCGATGTATTCCAGGCCAAACCAGCGACCGTCCTGCATCAGGTAATCCGAGACGAATTCGGCAGCCGACGGGGCCAGCTCGGCGTAATACGAGGCTACAATCAACCGAATGAGGTAGCGCGGTGGCGTCGCCGGCAGCGCGTCGGCGTAATTGGAAAGCATGGTCGCGATGGCGGTCGTATCACCACGATCATAGGCCGCGGAAAGCTGGCGCAGCGTGGCCGCCACGCTGGTGTTGGCGGCGGGGAGCAGCTGCGTGAACTCGTCAACCGGCATCCCGGTCGACGCAAGCAGCGCCACCAGGTTAGTCACGCGAATGTCTGCGCTGTCGCGTTCGAAGTGTGAAACCGCCGAGGCGTCCAAGTCGCCACGGACCTGCTTAATGGCCAAGCCGCGGCGCTGGCGCAGCTCGCGGTAGGCCGCCCCTAGGGTGGGGTGTTCGAAAATCATGGCCACGCCTCCTCAAAAATGTGAATCAATTCAGCTTGGCCTCGCGGTGAAACCGTTCTCGGCTACACTGAAGCCAATGCGCTGCCTCTATCTTAGATGGGCCGCGCGTGAATTGAAAGGCGAAAGGAGACAATTATGGTTGCATTGACGCAAGAAGCCGCCTTGGCCATCGTAAAGTCGCTCGGCGTGACACCGGTCGGCAATTACCTGTGGGGCCGCCGCACCGGCTCCTCTGCATCGCGGGTGGTGTTTGACATCACGTCCAACCCCGCTTTGTACGCGGATCTGTTCGAGCGGCCGGTGCTGTTGGTTTTCACCGCGGAGAAGTTGTGGGTGTACCCGCTGAGCGGGCGCCACGAGGGGCGGCCCGAGGCGCTGGCGACGGCCGACATCTCGGACTTTCGGGTGAGCAACACGTTGACCGAAAAGCGCCTGGACATGCGCGTCGCTGGCAAGTGCCGGCACTTTCGGTTTCCGGCTGACCGCCGCGGCGGGATGGCCTACAATGGCGAGAACTTGGCGTATCTGACCGCCATCGACTGGTATGGGTTGGTTGGCAAGTAGCACCCGGGGGGCTGACCGCGTCAACGCGGTCAGCCCTTTGTGTTAAGCATCCCCGGGTCGATGCGGTGGTCTTTGAAGTAAAAATCGCGGTCGTGGTCGTTGACCGGCCGGGCAATCTTGCAGGGGTCGCCGAACGCGACCACGTCGCTGGGCAGGTCGTGGGTGACCACGCTGCCGGCGCCGATCACGACGTTGTCGCCGATGGTGACGCCGGGCAGCACGATGACGCCGGCGCCGAGCCAGCAGTTCTCGCCGATGCGAACCGGCGCGTTGTACTGCAGCCCCCGGGCCCTGAGCTCGGGCAGAATCGGGTGGCCGGCGGTGGCAATCGTGACGTTGGGGCCGATCATCGTACGGCTGCCGATGTGAATGTGGGTGTCGTCGACCAGCGTCAGGTTGAAGTTGGCGTAGACGTGGTCGCCGAGGTGGACGTGGTGGCCGCCAAAATTGGCGTGAAACGGCGGCTCGAGGTAGCAGCCTTCCCCGATATCGGCGAACAGCTCGGCCAACAAGGCGGTGCGACGCGCGGCTTCACCCGGCCGGGTGTGGTTGTAGTCGTACAATTTTTCCAGGCAGGCGACTTGCAAGGCGGCAATCGCCGGGTCACCGGGGTCGTAGAGGGATTCGTTGTGCATTTTTTCGGCTTCAGTCATGAGTGACTCCTTTCGCTAAGCGCGTGACGACAAGCAGGGTAACCAGGGCAATGGCGGCCAGGGTGGCGGCAATCCAGCCCAAGGCGTTCACCGTCACCGTCGCCGGGCCCAGTTGCCCCAGCCAGTTCCACACCGGCGGGGCGAAAAAGGCGGAGGTGACCGTGGCGACGGTCAAGGCGCTGGCGGCCATGTCAATCTGACCCGCCGTCAGCCCCAGGCTGGTGCGGTAAATCAGGTAAGGCCCGGTGTAAGAGTAGATCCAGTTGAAAAACACGGCGGCGGCGATGACCGCAACCGGCTGGCGCCAGGCAATCAGCGCCCAGACGCCAAGTGCCGCGCCGAGGTAGCCGGCGGCCAGCGTGAAGGCGTGAAGGCGCCGGTGCAGCCGGCCGAAGGTGAGCCCGGCGACCAGGCCGCCCAGGTTCATCGCGGCCAAGGTCCAGTTGGCCACGGCCGCCCCGCCGACGTGGTGGGCGGCCATCAGTGCCGGCAGCTTGAGCTGAACGCCCCAGATCAGCAGGTAGGTGAGAAAGGCCAAGGCGCATAGCCCCCACTTGGCCCAAGGCAGGCCGGCCGCGGTTTTTGCGCCGCGGTGGTCGGCGGCCTGGGCCGGGGCGGGGCCATCCGCCGCGGTCGGGGTCGCGTCAACAACGCAATCGGCGGCAGGCGCGGTCCTTGGCTCGGCGGTCGCGCCGCGAGTCGCCTCATCCCCCAGCACCCGGGCCGCCAGCACCGCCAGCGGCCAAAGCAGCAGGTACAAGGCGAAGACGCCGCGCCAGCTGACGGCGATCACAAGCCCGGCCAGCGCCATTAAAAGCGCGTTGCCCAACGCCGACAGCCCGGTTTGGTACCCGAGCAGCCTGGCGCGAAAGTCGCCGCGGTAGGTCCGGGCGATCAGCCCCAAGGCGTGGGGCGAAAACAGCCCGACGCCAAGCCCCAAGCCCAGCCGGCTGGCCAACAGCCAGCCGTAAGGCAGTGGGATGAGCGGCAGGCTGCCGCACAGGCCGGCAAGAAGCAGGCCGTAGACCACGACCAGCCGCACCCCGAAGCGGCCGGTCAGCCAGGGGTTGGCGAGCAGCGTCACCAGCGCCGCCAGGTTGGCGGCGGTGACCAGCCACTCGATGGCGGCGGTGGGTTGGGCTGCGTAAAGTTGCTGCAGGTGGGGAATCAGGCCGGTGATCAGGCTGGCGCAGCCGCCGACCAGAGATAGGCTGAGGATGCTGGCCAGGCGCCAGGCGTTGTGGTGGGACATCAAAAGACCGCCTTTCGTGCGAGGACCCGGTGACGTCAAAAAAGGCCTCGCGGTATGCGAGTACCTTATCACGGTCGTGTCAACGCGAGGCGACACTATTCGCGGCAGTCGGCGTCATCGTTTTCAAAAGGCGCCAGGCGAAAGGCCGATGGGGTGCGGTGAACCAGGCGGCGGAAGTTGCGCTGGAAGGTTTTGACGCTGCCGAAGCCGCAGACGCTTGCGATGTAGTCGATGCCGGCGGTGCTTTCGACCAGCAGGCGCTTGGCGGCGATCACCCGCACCTGCGTCAGGTAGTCATGCACCGGCATGCCCATCGCGTCTTGGAACTGCTGGTTCAGCGTGGTCTGGGAGACATGGGCCCCGGCGGCCAGCGCGGCGACGCTCAGGTCGCCGGCGTAACCGCGGTGAATGCGATCGAGCACCGTGTCGACCAGGTTGGGATTCGGTGCGACCGCCGCGGCCTTGGTCTTGGTGGTGAAGTGGCGATCGAGCAAGACCAGCAGCCGGTAAAAATGGCTCAGCACCAGCAGCCGGTCGTCGGCGTCAAGCGCCGTCGTGATCAGCTGACGCATCGCCTGGGCCTCCGCGAACAGTGCCTGGTAGGCGGCCGGCGCAGCTTCGGCTGAGGCCTGGCCGTTCAGGTGCAGCTGCCAGTCGGCGCTTTGGGGCAGCTTGCCCTGCAAGAAGCGCTCGTCAATGATGAAGCCGAACTCGTCCCAGACCAGCGTGTTGTCGCCGTCTGCTTCGTGGCTGACGCGGCGGTCGACGGCCCAGCAGTCGCCGGGGCGGTAGGTGGTCGCGCGGTTGCCGGCGACGAAGCGCAGGGGGCCGCCGGCGACCAGGAAGTTCAGCTCGACTTCCGGGTGCCAGTGCGGCGCCACGGTGATCGGGGTGCCGGGGTGGTGCTGAAAGAATTTGAACGGCAGGGTTGGCCACTGCTCGACTTGCTCGAATTTGATCATCTGCTACCTCCCAGGACTCGTCACCATTGTAGCAGATTGATTGGCCGCACGGACCGGCGTTCCAAAAGACAGTTAGTCCAAGGAACATTGCGCCACTTTTGGCGGGTCAGTATGCTGGGGGCAAAGGAGTGTGAAGCTGATGAGTTACCAGGTAGATGCGATTCGGCACGTGAAAGTCACGGAGGTCAATGTGCCGCTGGCCGCGCCAGTCAGCGATGCAAAGGTGCTGCAGGGCAAGCAAAAGGCGCTGGCCGGCGTCTTCGTGCTGTGCGTGGAGATCACCACGCACAGCGGGACGCAAGGGGCGGGATTCAGCTACGCCTTACGCGCCGGCGGCATGTCGCAGTATGCCCTGGCCCAGGAATTCGCGCCGCTGATGATCGGCGAGGATCCCAACGATATTCAGCGGCTGTGGGATAAGCTCAGCTGGGCGGGTAACACCTTGGGGGAGAACGGCCTGATCAATCAGGTGATCGCGGCGTTCGACATTGCGCTGTGGGACCTCAAGGCCAGAAAGGCCGACCTGCCGCTGGCCAAGTTGATCGGCGCCAACCGCACCGGCGTTCCGTGCTACAACACCTCGGGCGGTTACCTGCAGGCGCCGATCGACGAGGTGATTGCCAAGGCCAAGTGGTCGCTGGCCCATGGCATGGGCGGCATCAAGCTGAAGGTCGGCCAGCCCGATGCGGCCATCGACATTGCCCGGGTGAAGGCCCTGAGAAATGCCTTAGGTCCCAATGTCCCACTGATGGTCGATGCCAATCAGCAGTGGGATCTGAGTACCGCACTGCGGGTGGGGCATGCGCTTGACGCGTTCAACCTGACCTGGCTGGAGGAGCCGCTCAACGCCCATGACGTGGCCGGCCACCGCAAGCTCAAGAATGCGTTGACCACCCCGATTGGGACGGGCGAAATGCTGTCCAGCCTGAGCGACGTTCTCGACTTTATCGACCAAGATGCCGTGGACCTCATTATGCCGGATGCCCCGCGGCTGGGCGGCATCACGCCGCTGCTGGCCGTGCTGGAACACGCCCGTGAGAAGCGCTTGACGGTTGCGCCACACTTTGTGATGTCCTTGCACCTGCCGCTGGCCGCAACCTACCCGTACCCGATCTGGGTGGAGCACGTCGAGTGGCTTCAGCCGCTTTTCAACGAGGACGTGGTGATTGCAGACGGGCTGATGCAGGTGCCAACCACGCCAGGGCTTGGCATCACCTTTAATCAGGCGAAAATGGCCGAGTTTGGTCTGGCCACGGCGACTTACTAGGCGTCTTAGCGCATTCAAAAGGATGGTGGCCGTGATGTGACCCCCAGGTTTGGACAACAATCCAAATCCGGGGGTTCCATCACGGCCCCATCCTTTTTGGTCCGGCCACTCGGGGCAGCCAAACGGCGTCACTCACGCTCGCACGTCGCCAATCACCTTGGCCGGCACCCCGGCGACGATGGCGAAGGCCTCGACGTCCTTGGTGACCACGGCGCCTGAGCCGACCACCGCGTCGTGGTGGATGGTGACGCCGGGGTTGACGGTGACGCCGCCGCCCAGCCACACGTTGCTTTCAACGGTGATCGGCTGGGCGGATTCGAACAGGTGGACCTGGCCGGCCGCGTCGAACTGGCGGTTGCGAGCGGCCGCCTGTAGGGGATGAACCGGCGTCAGGAAGCTGCACCGCGGCCCGACGAACACGTTGTCGCCGAAGCGAATCTCGGCGCAGTCGAGAAAAATGCAGTCGAAGTTGAAGTAGCAGTGATCGCCCAGGTACAGGTTTTCCCCGTAGTCGAAGCGAACGCTGGGGTTGAGCTCGCAGTCATCGCCTAGGTGGCCCAGCAGCCCGGCGAGAATGGCGTGGCGCTTGGCGTCGTCGCCTTCTTGGGTGGCGTTGTAGGCATCCGCGGCCTGACGCGCCAGCCTGCGTTGCGTGGCCAGTGCCGGGTCCATCGCGTCGTACAGCTGCCCGGCCAACATTTTGGATTGTTCTGTCATGATTGCCTCCTATCGGTGACAGTTTACCACCCCGGTCACCCGGTGCCGGCCGAATCCGGCAGGTGTCGGCAAGTGCTTGCAATTTTGTCGCGTCGGATGTGCTAAGCTGAGGGCAACACCTTGCAAAGGAGCGAGCTTATGACCATTCGACTGATTGCACTCGACATCGACGACACCCTGCTGGACTCGCATCACCGGATTCTGCTTTCGACTCAAACCGCGGTGGCGGCCTGCCTGGCCCGGGGCATCAAGGTCGTCTTGACCTCGGGGCGACCGCTGGCCGGCATCGCGCCGTTCATGACGGCGCTGGGCATTGACGGCCCCGACCAATACGCCGTCACCAACAACGGGGCGGTGGTGGTGACCGCAGACGGAGCCGTGGTCGGCCGCCGGCTGGTTGACAACGCCGGCTACCGGCGGATGACCGCGCTGGCCAAGGCCCTTGACGTGCCGTTCAACGTGGTGGCCGAAGACAGCACCATCATCACCGCCGACCGCGACGTCGACGCGACCATCGTCCAGCAGGCCGCGGAGAACGCCGCCGGGCTGTTGATCCGCGAGCCCGGTGAGCTGCCGGCCGATTTTGCCGTCACCAAGGGGCTGTTCGTCGGCGCCAAGACCCGGCTGGACGCGGCCGCACCGCAGATCGAAGCGGCGCTGGCCGCCGATTACAGCGTCTTGCGAGCTGGGCCGAGCTTCCTGGAGGTGATGGCCCAAGGCGTCGACAAGGCGGCGGGGCTGCGCCTGCTCGCCACGCGCCTGGCTATTTCACCGGCCGACATGATGGCCTTTGGCGACGAGGGCAACGACCTAGCGATGTTCAAGCTGGTCGGCCTGGCGGTATGCATGCAAAACGGCTCGGACGTCGCCAAGGCCCATGCGGATTTTGTTACCGCCAGCAACGACGACGACGGCATCGCCAAGGCCATCACGCGCTTTGTGCTGAAGGATGCAGAGGTGGCGCGATGATTCGACTGATTGCAACGGACATGGATGGCACCTTCCTGAAGGGCGATGGCACCTACGACGTCGCCGCGTTCGCCCGGCTGCACGAGCGGATGCAGGCGCAAGGCGTCCGCTTCGTGGTCGCCAGCGGCAACCAGTTTTCGCAGCTGGTGTCCTTTTTCCCGGATTACCCGGACCTCTTGTACGTGGCGGAAAACGGCGCCTACCTCCGCACGGTCGACCAAGAACTGGCGGTGCATGCCTTTGCCCCAGCCGCTGCGGTCGCCATCCTGGCGGTGTTAGCGGATTTTCCCGAGCTGCAGGTGTTGGTCTGCGGCCGCCGCAGCGCCTACGCTGGCCCGACCGTCGCACCCGCCCATGTCGCCGCGATGCGGCGCTACTACCACCAGCTCGCCGTGGTGCCGGACGTGGCGCAAGTCGCAGACGACGTGCTGAAGTTCGCCCTGAGCTGCCCTCCCAAACGCACGACGGCCTTGGTCGCGGCCTTGAGTGAGCGGCTCGCCGGTCTGGCCGTGGCGGTCAGCTCGGGTCACGGCGACATCGACCTGATTCAGCCCGGGGTTCACAAGGCCGCGGGGTTGCGGGAGCTTGGGGCGATACTCGGCATCGACCTGGCCGACATGGCGGCGTTCGGCGACGGCGGCAACGACCTGGAGATGATTCAAGAAGTCGGGCTCGGCGTGGCGATGGCCAATGAGCAGCCGGCGGTGCTGGCGGCGGCCAAGGACAAGGCGGCCAGCAACGAGGATCAAGGTGTGTTGCGCTACATTGAGCGGCACCTGCTCAAGTAACTCGCGCCGGGTGTGGTGTCGGCCCCAGTCCGGCCGCAGCACGGCACCGCGGCCCAGCCGGTGTTCTAGGTTAGGCGGCTGGCCGTGGTCGCGATGACCGAACACACAGCACAGACAAGCGGTCGGGCCCCTGCGGCACCGGCCGTTTTTGCGCCCCGTCGCGACATCATAGTTTCGGATAACGATGATGGCAGTTTCAAATATTGAACACTTTTTCACAATCTGGCATAATGTGGGTGGTAAGTCGATAAACTAAGGATGGTGAGTTACATGTTGCATTACATTGGCATCGCCGGGACCAACTCGGCGCATTCCACGAATCGCCAGCTGATTCAGTTCGTGCAGCACCACTTCGCAGACAAGGTCGACGTCACGCTGCACGAGCTGACGGACCTGCCGCTTTTCTACAAAACGGCGGATCACAGCATCCCGGCCGCGGCCACTGAACTTGCGGCCGCCATCGCGGCGGCCGACGGCGTGATCATCGCGACCCCCGAGTATGATCACAGCGTCCCGGCCGTTTTGAGCAGCGCCTTGGCCTGGCTGTCCTACCACGTTCACCCCTTCGCGGGCAAGCCGGTGCTGATCATGGGCGCGTCTTACGGGGCCTTGGGCACCTCCCGCGCCCAGGCGCAGCTGCGCCAGATCCTCGAGTCGCCGGAGCTTGACGCGCGGATCATGCCGAGCGGGGAATTCATGGTCGGGCACTCGCTTTCTGCCTTCGATGACAATGGCGATTTGACCAGCCAGACCTTGACCCACCAGCTTGACGCGCTGATGACGAATTTCGCGACCTTCGTGGACGTGAACCGCCAGCTGACCGCCAAGATGACGCGCAGCGCCGACTGGCAGGAGACCAATCACTGATCATTCAAAAAGGAGGGGCAGGCCAGGACCGAAATCCGCTCGCAAGAGTCGCCTGCCAATAATCGCTTTGAAATTCGTTGGAATTGCGGGATCCATCGCGGATGAATCCTATAATCGCAAGTTGTTGACCTACATCGCCAGTGAGTTCGCGCCGCTAGCCGACATCGAGCTGTTGAGCATCCAAGACGTGCCGATGTTCAGTCAAGACGACGACCAGACCGACAGCGCCCCAATCCAGTACCTGGCCAAGAAAATCGCCGCCGCCGACGGGGTGATTCTGGCCACACCGGAGCACAACCACACCCTGGCCCCGGCCATGAAGAACGTGATCGAGTGGCTCTCGTTCAACGTTCACCCGTTCGAAAACAAGCCGGTGTTGATCGTCGGTGCCTCTTATTACACCCAGGGTTCGTCTCGGGCCCAGCTGTCGTTGCGCCAGATTCTCGAGTCCCCGGGTGTCGGCGCCTTGGTGATGCCAAGCGACGAGTTTTTGCTCGCAGATGTTCGCACCGCCTTTGACGACCACGGCAACCTCAAGGATGCCCGCACCGTCAAGTTCCTCGGCAGCGTGATGGGCAAGTTCGCTAAGTGGGTGACGGTGCTCAAGGCGATGAAGGACAAGCAGCCGGACGAGGCCTGGCGCCAAGAGGACCTGAGTGCCGGCCACCCGACCGACACTACCATCGACGTGCCGATGGACGCCAAGGACTGGGTCGAGCAAGGCGCGGCCAAGACCAACGCCGCCGCCGGGCACGATTACGTCAAGCTCGACCGCGGCCTGTTGACCGTCGATCAGCTCAACTGGTTCTTGAACACGTTCCCGATGGAAGCGACGTACATGGACGACAACGATCAGTTCGTCTACTACAACCACTTCCTGGACCACGACGACATGCTGGCGCCACGCTACCCGTGGCAGGTCGGCAACGCCGCGATTGCCTGTCACCCGGAACGTGCCCGTGACCACGTCAAGCAGGTGATCTGGATGCTGCGCAGCAAGCAAAAAGACCTGTTTGCGATGCCGGTGCCGGGCAACAAGATCAACGAAAAGTACATCATGCACTACTACAAGGCGATGCGCGACGGCGACGACAAGTACCGCGGCGTCAACGAGTGGGTGCTTGACATCTGGCCGATTGTCGCCGATTACCTGCGCCGCACCGGCCAGACCTTGGCGCCGAACCCAAGCGCCAAGGCCGACGCCGTGAGCGGTGCGTCGCAAAGCGAAAAGCCGACGCCAGACGCCGACACCGGCGCCTCCGCGGCCACGCCAGCCGCACCGGCGGCCGACGCGACCAGCGGGGCGTCGCAAAGCGCAACGCCGGCGGTTGACGCGACCAGCGGCGCCTCCGAGGCGACCCCGGCGCCGACCGCGCCGGATGCCACCAGCGGCGCTTCCGAGGCGTAAGCCACGAATACACAAAAACTGGGTTGCCCAAGCGGGTAACCCAGTTTTTGTGTCTGAAACTCGCAAGCCGAGCGGTTGACCCAAGCGGCGGCTAGCCGACTTGGGTGTAGTCTTTTGGGGTGTGGGTGAAGGGCTCACAGCCGGTTGCGGTGACGTGAACACAGTCTTCGATACGAACACCGGCGACGCCGGGGATGTAGATGCCCGGCTCGATGGAAAAGCACATGCCCGGCTGCAGTTCCATGTCGTTGCCTTCCATGATGGACGGGAACTCGTGGGTCGACATGCCGATGCCGTGGCCCAGGCGGTGGTTGAAGTACTCACCGTAGCCGGCCTTTTCAATCACGTCACGGGCGATTTTGTCCAAGGCGGCGGCGGTCAGACCCGGCCGCACGGCGGCCTGGGCGGTCAGCTGGGCCTCCAGGCAGACCTTGTGGATCTCACGGGCCTTGGCGGAGACGGGGCCGCCGAACGCGACGGTGCGGGTGGCGTCGGACATGTAGCCGTGGTTGTTGGTGCCAAGATCGAACAACACGAGCTCGCCCGGTTGTACCTTGGTCTGCTCCGGGCCGCCGTGGGGATCCGCGGCGTCGACGCCGGCCTGGACGATGGTGTCAAAGGACATGTGCATCACGCCTTCTTGCATCATCTTGTACTCGATTTCGGCGACGACCTGCTGCTCGGTGATGCCGGTCTTCAAGGCGGCGAAGCCGGCGGCAAAGGCGCGGTCGGCCTGGGCGCCGGCCTCAATCATCGTCGCGATCTCGTCTGGGGTCTTGATCAGCTGCAGACCCTCGGTGAAGCGGCTGGCGTCGGCCGGGAAGGTGGCCTGCGGGAACTCGCGCATCACGGCCTCGAACTTGAAGACGGCCAGGTCATCTTTTTCGATGCCCCACAGCCGCGGGTTCGGGTTGCGGCGCTTGATCTGATCGGCGATCAAGGCGAAGGGGTCCTCGTGGTCGAGGTAGCCGGCGACGCCGTACGGCCAGCCGGTCTTCTTCACGGCCTCGATGGACAGGGCCGGCACGAACAGGAAGGGGTCCTGGTCGGGGAAGACGAACAGGCCGGTAATCCGCTCCTCGGGATCGGAGTAGAAGCCGGTGAAGTAGTTGATGTTGGTGAAGTTGCTGATGTAGGCAAGGTCGAGGCCTTGGGCTTCGACCCATTGTTGCAGTGCTTGCAGGTGTTGATTCATGGTTAGCCTCCTAGACGGCGTTTGGCGCCGGATTCACCCAAAAGTATACCATATTGCCTGTTTTAACGGCTTTCTGAAAAGCCTTGGTGAAAGTTTGCATGAAAACTTCAGTAAACCGCTTGCATTGCGATTATACTTTTGTTACAGTTGATTGGAAATCAACAGCAGATGCCAAGGAGCAATGACACAATGGAAAAACAAACGATTACGATTTACGATGTTGCGCGTGAGGCCAACGTCTCCATGGCGACGGTCTCCCGCGTCGTGAACGGCAACCCCAACGTTAAGCCGGCCACCCGCAAGAAGGTCCTCGAGGTGATCGACAAGCTCGACTACCGGCCGAACGCCGTCGCCCGGGGCCTCGCCTCCAAGAAAACCACCACGGTCGGGGTGATCATCCCGGATGTCACCAACATGTTCTTCTCCAGCCTCGCGCGGGGGATCGACGACGTGGCGACGATGTACAAGTACAACATCATTTTGGCCAACTCCGACGAGAACAGCCAAAAAGAGGTGCAGGTGCTCAACACCTTGCTGGCCAAGCAGGTCGATGGCCTGATCTACATGGGCAATGACATCTCCGACGGCGTTCGCCAGGAGTTCTCCCGCTCAAAGACCCCAATCGTGCTGGCTGGCTCCGTCGACCCGGACGAGCAGGTCGGCTCCGTCAACATCGACTACGTGGCCGCCGTTGAGGCCGCAACCACGCAGCTGATCAACAACGGCAACAAGCAGGTCGCCTTGATCACCGGGCCTTTGAGCCAGGCCATCAACGGGCAATACCGCCTGAAGGGTTACAAGCAGGCGCTGGACAACGCCGGTTTGGCCTACGACGAAAGCCTGGTCTTTGAATCCGACACCAGCTACCACGCCGGGCTCGCATTGTTCGAGCAGCTGCAAAAGGCCGGGGCCACTGCCGCGGTCATCGGCGATGACGAAGTGGCCGTCGGCGTTCTCGACGGCGCAATCGACGCCGGCGTTTCCGTGCCGGACGACTTCGAGCTGATCACCTCCAACAACACCAAGCTGACCGAGATGGCGCGGCCGCAGCTGACCTCCATCGATCAGCCGCTGTACGACATCGGCGCGGTTGCGATGCGCCTGCTCACCAAGATGATGAACAAGGAAGACATCGATGCCAAGACCATTCGCCTGGGCTTTGACATCACCGACCGTCAATCCACCAAGTAAGCCATTGCACCACGAAGCCGTCGCGTTTGCGGCGGCTTTTTGCGTGGCCGGGCGAAACCGGCAACAAACCGCGGCACGACGCGAAAAAAGTTGCAAACACGCGTTTGGTTTGGTATATTAAGGTCAGCAAATCTCATTAGGCGGTGATTGTATGCCATCCCAGGCAAGTGCAAAGCGGTGGAAAGAGATCCTTTTGACCATCCATGATTCGATCGAAAACCGCGGCTACCCGCCGACAGTGCGGGAAATCGGCAAGGCGGTCGGCTTGAGTTCCTCCAGCACCGTGGCGGCCTACCTCGACCGTCTGATCAAGGAAGGGCTGATTGCCAAGGACCCGACCAAACCCCGCACCCTCGAGGTGACCAAGGCCGGTCGTGCTTTCGCCGGCATTCAGGAGGCCGGCATTCCCATCATCGGGACCGTGGCCGCCGGCGTGCCGATTACGGCCATCGAAAACATCGAGGATTACTTCCCGGTGCCGGGCGAGCTCAGCTACGACCCAGACGACCTGTTCATGCTGCGCGTTCAGGGCAACTCGATGATTAAGATCGGCATCCTGAACGGCGATCAGATTATTGTCAAGCAGCAGGCCACCGCCGAGAACGGCCAGATCGTCGTGGCGATGACCACCGACGACGAGGCGACGGTCAAGCGCTTCTTCAAGGAGGCCAACGGCGTTCGCCTCCACCCGGAGAACGACACGATGGCCGACATGTACTTCGACGACGTCATCATCTTGGGCGTCGTGGTGAGCCTTTACCGCCCAGCTTTGGTCTGAGCCAAACAAAACGTCTGTCTTCTTGCGTGATGCAGGAAGGCAGACGTTATTTTTGTGCCGTGACGCAGGGGGAACTTTCGCGAAGTTCGCCTGGCTTTGTCCTAGTTCGTCGGGCTCCGCCAGGCAACGCGGAAGCGCCTAGCTACGGCGCATCACTTGGGCCCAAGTGCGGGACCCAAGCAACAGCGCTAGGTAGTCTCTGCAAAAAAATAGTCTGTATTTAGCCTAGAATGCCACTAGTGAGTGGATTTACCACTAGGCAGGGCGGAGGCTCGGACGGCACCGCTGTTGGAGGCGTAGGGCCGGGGCGAGCCAGCGTGAAATCCCTGTTAGTCGGCCGTACTTGCCGGCTTACAGGCAGGGCGGGTCCTGAGACCGGGACGGGCTCAGGGGAGCCCCACGCGTTCCGCCGCCCCGGGCCGGAGCCGGAAGTAGTGGTCCGTCCGGGCCGGAGCCCGGATTTTCAGATACTACCTAGGCTAGCCGTCCTGCTAAACCCGCGGCCTTTCGCCCTGGTCTACTGCACCAACACCATGATGATTGGGATGGCGACCATCGCCAGCAGGGTGGTGGCGGTGACGGTGATGGCGGCGTTGTTCGCGTCGGCGCCGTAGAGCTTGGCGACGACCGGGGCGTTGGTCATCACCGGCATCGCAGATTGCAGAATGAAGACCTGTTTCATCAGCGTCGGCACCGGGGCGAAGGCGACCAGGGCCGCCATCAGAAGCGGGGCGATGACGAAGCGGCCGGCGCAGATGCCAAGAAGTTCGCGGTCGAAGCGGATGTTGGCGATTCCCGCCTGATGCATCGCAATACCGATGAAGAACATCGAGCCGGGGATGGTCAGGTTGCCGACGTAATTGAGGTCGGCCATCAGAAACTGCGGCAGCTGGATGTGCAGCAGCACCATCAAGACGCCGACGATGAAGCCCAAAAGCGGCGGGGACAGCACCTTGCCCAGGGCTTGCTTGAGGTCAAAATGGGCCGGCCGCGGTCCGTCGCCTTGGATCAGGTAGACGCCGACGGTCCAGAAAATCGTGGTGTTGGCCATGTAGTAGACCAGCACGTACGGCAGGCTTTTGGGTCCGAACAGCGCCATGTTCACCGGCAGCCCGATGAAAACGGTGTTGGAGTTGAAGAACATGGATTTGAACAGGCCGCGGCGCATTTTGGGCACGGCCAGGGCCCGGGCGACCCCGAAGGACAGGCCGAACAACAGGGCCATCGACAAAACGGGAAAGCGCAGGTCCGGCAGCAGGGTCAGCAGCTGATGGGCGGTGAACTTGCCGGTGATGGTGACGATCATGTAGGCCGGCAAGGCGGCCTGCAGGACCACCTTGGAAATCACGCGGCTGGCGCGGTCGTCGAACCAGCCGATGGCGGTCATGCCGTAGCCCAGCGCGATCAGCACCAGGATCTCCAACACGCCGCCGATACTTGAGGCGAATGCAGACAATAGTAGACTCCTTTTCATGGCGCCGGCCGGGGCAACCGGCCAACAAAAAAAGCAGCGGCGCGGCCGCTACGAGGCGTGGATCGGTCAGACGAGAATCAGGTCTTGAATGGGAACGTCGTAATCGTTGATCGGCCAGGCCGCGGTGGCAAACTGCATCACCTTGGGCACTAGCGTGATCGTGTGGCCGCGGTAGCCGGCCAGGAAGCGGTCGTAGTAGCCGCCGCCAAAGCCCAACCGGGCGTGGGTGTCGGTGGCAAAGCCGATGCCCGGCACCAGCATCAAGTCGACCTGCTGGTTGACCTTGGCCTCAAGGTAAGGCGGCTCGGGAATGCCATAGGCGCTGGTGATGCGTCCGGCCGGCCCGGGATCCTCGAGAAAGGCCATCTGGCGGTGCGGCATTGTTTTGGGCAGGTAGACGGTTTTGCCGGCCGCCTTGGCCGCCGCAAGCAAGGCCGCGGTTGGCACCTCGATCGGGCTCGCCACGGTCAGTGCAATCGTCGTGGCCGCCTGCCAGGCCGGGGTGGCCATCAGCTTGGCGGCCAGCACCACGCCGTCTTTTTGCGTCTGGGCGGCCTGGGCCTTGAGTCGGGCGAGCTGCTGGGTTCGAAAATCACGTTTGTCGCTCATGCGTGGTCCCTCAGGTAGCCGGCCAGGACCACGGCGTTGTTGTCGTGCTCGTCCTTGGCGCCGAACAGGAGCAGCACTCGCGGCACGTTCAGTTGCCGCAGCTTGGCGATGAAGGCCGGGGTCTCGGGATTGGCGTCGAGTTCCTGGCGGTACCTGGCGGCGAATTCCGCGGCCTTGGCCGGGTCATGGCCGAACCACTTGCGCAGCTCGGTGCTGGGTGCAATCTGCTTGGCCCAGTCGTCCAAGGCCGCGTTGACCTTGCTGATGCCGCGTGGCCAGACGCGATCCACCAACAGGCGGTAGCCCTCTGGTTGGTTGTGGGCGTAAATGCGAACCGGTACGAATTCCATGATCATTCCCCCTTTGTCTCGATTAAAGCAGGCCGCGCCTGGCGCGTCAAGGGCCGCCGGCACCGCTCGCGGCCGGGGGCGTGGTCCTGGCGACCGGCCGAACGCCGGTGGCAGCGCTGCCGGCGTGAAGCGAAAAAGAAACCGATTGTGCCTCGGCACCGGCAGCGCCCGGCCGGTCTGGCCGGGCCGCACTTTGCGGCCTAATCCTGCCGAAGCTTGGCGCCGGTCATCGCCAGCGGGTCGACCCAGGCGTCGTACTGGGCGGCCGTCAGCTGGCCGGACGCGATGGCGGCCTCCCGCAGCGTCGTGTTGTCGCGCTGGGCAGCCTGGGCGATCGCCGCGCTTTGTTCGTAGCCGATGTGCGGCGACAGGGCCGTCACCAGCATCAGCGAGCGGTCGACCAGCTCCCGCATCCGTGTGGCGTCGGCGGTCAGACCCGCCATCATCAGGTGATCGAACTGGGCGATGCCACCGGCCAGCAGGTCGCAGCTTTCAAGGAAGCTGGCGATCAAAACGGGCTTGTAGACGTTGAGCTCGAAGTTGCCCTGGCTGGCCGCGATGCCGACGGTCACGTCGTTGCCCAGCACCTTGGCGGCGATCATGGTCAGCGCCTCGGCCTGAGTCGGGTTGACCTTGCCGGGCATGATCGAGCTGCCCGGCTCGTTGGCGGGAACGCGCAGCTCACCGTAGCCGCCGCGGGGGCCGCTGGCCAGGAACCGCACGTCGTTGGCGATTTTCATCAAGTCGGCCGCCAGGGTCTTCAACGCCCCGTGAACGACGGTCAGCTCGCTGTGGCTGCTGAGCCCGTGGTAAAAGTTGGACAGGCTGGTGAACGGCAGCCCGGTGGCAACGCCGATCGCGTCGACCATCGCGGTGGTGCGAGCGGTCGTCGTGTTCAGACCGGTGCCGACCGCGGTGCCGCCGAGCGTCAGCCCCAACAGCTGCGGGGCAAGCGCGGTCAGGCTGGCTAAGTCGGCCTCAAGCGTCGCTCGCCAGCCGGAGCACTCCTGGCCGAACGTCAACGGCGTCGCGTCCTGCAGGTGGGTGCGACCGAGCTTGACGGTGTCTTGGAAAGCCGCCTCCTTACCGCGCAGCGTGGCAATCAGCGCCGTGGCGGCCGCCGCCACGCGCTGGACGGCGGGGTAGGCCGCCATGTGCATCGCCGTCGGGAAGGTGTCGTTGCTGCTTTGGCCGCAGTTGACGTGGTCGTTGGGCAGCACGGCCAGGCCGCTATGTTGGCTGGCCAGGTGAGCCAGCACCTCGTTGACGTTCATGTTGGTCTGGGTGCCGCTGCCGGTTTGGTAGACGTGCAGGGGAAAATTCGTCATCAAGGCGTCATCCGGCAGCGCCAATAGCGTCGCGGCCGCCTGGGCGATGGCCGCGGCCACCGGCGCCGGCAGCGCCGCCTCGCGACCGTTGACGTCAGCGGCCGCCTGTTTGATGGTGATCAAGGCGCGAATCACCGCCGCCGGCATCTGCGGTCCCTGGTTGAAGTTGTGGCGGGACCGCTCGGTTTGGGCCCCCCAAGTGGCGGTGTCCGGCAGCTCGACTGGGCCGAGTGAATCGTGTTCAATGCGCATGTGTCTCTCCTTGTGAATTGGCCAAAAGCGTGAGTAATTGGGTGACGGCCGGCGTCGGCACCAGGTGTGAGCCGGTGACCAGCGCCATGTCGAAGGTCGGCTGGCCGCTTTCTGTCAGCGTCAGGGTCACCAACTCGTCGCCAGGCGTGACCGCAACCGCAGCCAGCAGCGCGACGCCGACGCCGGCCTTGACCATCTGCTTGAGAATGGCGACATCCGGGGTGCGGTAGACGATGCGGGGGTGAACACCGGTGGTGCGGGTGAACCAGCTCAGCGCCTTGGTGTGAACGAACCCCTCCGACAGGGTGACAAAAGGCGTCTCGGCAAGCTCGGCGAAGGCCACCGTTCGGCGCTTGGCCAGCGGGTGGTTGGGGGCCACCACCAGGCCAAACGGGCCGCTGGCCAGCGGCCGCACGGTCAGCCCCGCCACCGCCAACGGGCCGATGGAGCCCAAAAGCGCCACGTCGAGGTGGCCGGCCTTGAGGGCCTCCAGCAGCCGAGCGGAGCCGGCCTCGTGGGTCTGCAGCCGATCCATCAGCCCGGCTTGGAGCAGCGCCGGCGCCAGGCGGGGAAAGTAGAAGCTGCCGATAATCGGCGGTAGCCCCAGCTGAATCTTGGTGCTGCGAGCCCGGGCCAGCTCGGACTCGGCCACGGCCAGCTGGTGGGTGATCACCGCGGCATGGGCCGCCAGCTGGGCCCCGGCCGGGGTGACGCGCAGCTGGCCGTGGCTTTGGTCGCGGTCAATCAGCTGAATCTTGAAGTGGGCCTCCAGGCGCTTGAGGGCCATGGTGATGGTCGGTTGGGTGACGCCGAAGCTTTGCGCCACCTGCGAAAAATTTTTTATTTCGCATAATTTCTGAAAATAATCGAGGTCACGCGTGTTCAAGCCGGACACCTCCTGGTCATATAAAAAGAGTTTATCACACCGCGGCGGTTTGACTATGATTTTTTCGGCGGGGTAAGCTGAGTTCATCGAAACCACAAAGGAGATCACGACATGAAATACACACCACAACAACTGCTGCACGATCCGTTTTTGAACAAGGGCACCGCCTTTTCGCAGGTCGAACGCGATGAATATGGCCTCAACGGGCTGTTGCCGGCCGCCGTTCAGACGCTGGACCAGCAGGTGGCCCAGGCCTACGCCCAGTACCTCGGCAAGGGCGACGCGCTTGAAAAGCGACTGTTCTTGATGCAGCTGTTCAACGTCAACCACGTGCTGTTTTACAAGCTGTTCTCCCAGCACATCAGCGAGTTCATGCCGGTGGTTTATGACCCGACCATCGCCGACACGATTGAAAATTACAGCGCCTTGTTCGTGGAGCCGCAAAACGCGACCTACCTGAGCATCGATGCGCAAGACGACATCGCATCCGCCTTGGCCAACGCCGCCAACGGCCGCGACATTCGCCTGCTGGTGGTGACCGACGCCGAGGGCATTTTGGGCATCGGCGACTGGGGGACCCAGGGCGTCGACATCGCCGTCGGCAAGCTGATGGTGTACACCGCCGCGGCCGGCATCGACCCGTCCCAGGTGCTGCCGGTGGTGCTGGATGCCGGCACCAACAACCAGGCGCTGCTGGACGACGACTTGTACCTGGGCCTGCGCAAGCACCGCGCCTCCGGCAAGCCGTACCGCGCCTTCGTCGACAAGTTCGTCGAAGCGGCCACGACCCAGTTCCCGCACCTGTACCTGCACTTTGAGGACTTCGGCCGCGACAACGCCGCCGAGATTCTGGATCAGTACAAAGACAAGATCACGACCTTCAACGACGATATTCAAGGGACCGGCATCATCGTGCTGGCCGGCCTGCTCGGCGCCTTGAACATCTCCAAGCAGCGCCTGGCAGACCAAGTTTACATGAGCTTTGGCGCCGGCACGGCCGGGGCCGGCATCGTCTCGCGCATTTACGACGAATTCGTCGCGCAGGGCATGAGCCCGGCAGAGGCCAAAAAGCACTTCTACTTGGTCGACAAGCAGGGCCTGCTGTTCGCCGATGACCCGACCCTGACGCCGGCGCAGCGGCCGTTTGCGCGGTCCCGCAGCGAGTTTGCCAACGCCGATGCCCTGACGACCCTTGAGGCCGCGGTCCATGCCGTCCACCCGACGGTTCTGGTCGGCACCTCGACGCAGCCCGGCGCTTTCACGGAGCCAATTATCCGCGACATGGCCGCTCACACCGAACGCCCGGTCATTTTCCCGATTTCCAATCCAACCAAGCTGATGGAGGCCAGCGCCGCCGACTTGATTCGCTGGACCGACGGCCGGGCCCTGGTCGCCACCGGGGTGCCGTCTGCCCCGGTCACCCTGGATGGGGTGACCTACGAAATCGGCCAGGCCAACAACGCCTTGATCTACCCGGGGCTGGGCCTTGGCACCATCGCCGTGGCCAGCTCGCGCCTGTCCGACGGCATGATCTCGGCCGCCGCTCACAGCCTGGGCGGCCAGCTGGACGCAACGGTGCCTGGCGCCGCGGTGCTGCCGCCGGTCAACAAGCTGGATGTGTTCTCCAAGACCGTCGCGGTGGCGGTGGCCGAAGCGGCGGTGGCCGAGGGCCTCGCTGAGCCGGTGGCCGATGTCGCGGCCACGGTTGCCGCTAGCCAGTGGCACCCGGAGTACCAGCCACTGACAGGCGTTGAAATCGTGAAGTAACCCGCAAAGGAGAGAATACCGTGACTGCTTTATACACTTCGGTCCAAAGCATTTTGACCATTGTCTTGATCATCGCCTTGGGCTACCTGCTGCAACGCAACAATTGGTTCGACGACGCGTTCGGCGGAACCATCAGCAAGCTCTTGATGAAAGTCGCGCTGCCGGCCTCCATCTTCATCTCGGTGCTGGAGCGGCTGACGCTCAAGAAGCTGGTGAGCCTGAGCTCCGGGCTGCTGTACGGCTTCGGCGCCGTGATCTTGGGTTACCTGATCGCCTTTTTGCTGGTTCGCCTCCTCAAGATTCGCCCGGGGCGGCGCGGCACCTTCATCAACATGTTCGTCAACGCCAACACCATCTTCATCGGCCTGCCGCTCAACCTCGCGCTGTTCGGCGACCAGGCGACGCCGTACTTTCTGATGTACTACGTGGTCAACACCGTCTCCACCTGGACCCTCGGCGCCTTCTTGATGAGCTGGGACGACCCGACCGCCGGCAAGGCCAAGGTCGCCTTTAACTGGAAAAAGCTGCTGCCGGCGCCGCTGTTGGGCTTCCTGGTCGCCTTGGTCTTCTTGCTGTTGAACATTCCCTTCGTTCACGTCGGCTGGCTGGGCTTTGCCGTCAACACGCTGGATTACGTCGGCGGCCTGGTGACGCCTTTGTCTCTGATCTACATCGGGATCATTTTGGCCAAGGCGGGATTCAAAACCATTCGCTTCGATCGCGACTCGATCGTCGCCTTGCTCGGTCGCTTCGTGATCGCCCCGGCCTTGATCACCGCCTTGATCGTGCTTGGCCTTCACGCCGGCTTCAACGTGCCAAGCCTTGAAATCAAGACCCTGATCGTTCAGGCTTCGGCCCCGGGACTGGCGGTGCTGCCGATTCTAGCCACCGAAGGCCACGGCGACGTCGAATACGCCACCAACGTCGTGACGCTGTCGACGGTGCTGTTCGCCATCGTGGTGCCGATTGTAATGCTGCTGATCCAAGGCTTCTAGCCACACGAAAACACGCCGCCTCCATGTGGAGACGGCGTGTTTTCGTGTGGCGGAACGGCGATGCGAGCCGGCGAAACGGTTAGACCGCATCGCCGCTCAGTTGGCCGAGAGCTCGTTGACCTGGTAGTCCGAACCGGCGGCGCTGAAGGCCTCGGCCACCGCCTCACCGTACTGTGCGGCCAGCGCCTGCTCGAACACCGGGTGCAGGTCCTGGTTGACGTAGCGCTCAATCGCCGCGGCGAAGGCGTCGATGCGCCCGCGGTCGGCCCGGGCCTCCCGGTAGTAGCCCTTGGCCACCGGCCAGGCGTCGCGCAGCCGCACGCTCAGTCGAACGGTGTAGCGAACCCGGGCGCCATCCTGTTGAAAGGCGATGGTGGCGCGGCGCAGCTTGGCGAATGGCAGGTAGGCGAGGACCACAATTAGCACGACGACGGCCACCGCCAGCGCCACCAGCGCGGCGCCGAGGGCCAGGGCGGAGACGCCCAGCGCAATCGGCACCACGACCGCGAGCACGACGGCGGCGATGAGCACCGCGAGGATGATAACGGGAATGGCGGCCAGGCCGGACACCGGCTTGCCGTTGACGAGGATAGAGGATTTTTTCATGTTGGGCCCTGCTTTCTTGTTGTTGAGACCAGCTTACCCCACGTCACGGGCCGCGTCACGCAATTGGCGCGAACGGTCGAAAAAGTTGCGCGAGCGGCGCGACCCACGAAAAAAGGCCGGCCTTCCCGAGTGGGGAGGACCGGCCGCTGTCGCTTAACGGTTGTGGGTCTCGAGGTAGGCCAAGGCGCTGTCGTAATCCGGCTCGTCGGTTTGCTCAAGCACCAGCTCGCGGTAGACAATCTTGCCGGTTGCGTCGGCAATCCAGACGCTGCGGGCGTCGGTGTGGCCGTCTGCGACCAACAGGCCCATCGCGCGGCCGAATGCGCCTTCGGCATCAGACAGCAGCTGAATGTTGGCGACGCCTTCTGCGGCACACCAGTTTTGCTGGTCGGCCGCGGCGTTGGTCGATACGGTAACGAAGTGGGTGCCTTCAAAATCGGCCATTGCGGTGTTGAAGCGCTTGGTCGACAGGCTGCAGACGCGGGTGTTGATGTCCGGCACGACGCTGATCAAGGTGTATTGGCCGGCCCAATCCGCCGGGGTGACGGTTCGCCCCGCGGCGTCTTGCAGGGTGAAGGCCGGCAGCGCGTGGCCGATGCCAAGCGGTTCGCCGGTGGTCTGAAGTGGGGTGCCATGACGTGTGATTTGCATGATTAGCCTCCTATGGGTGACGTTACCTTCAGTATAACACAATCCCGTCGACGACGAATTGTGAACAATTTAATTTCAAAAAAGCAACATTTTGATGACAGTTGTGTGCAAAGGTGGCAAGGTGTCAAAGCAGGCTGTTACAATACAGGAAGAGAGACGAAGGGAGCGGGACGGATGGCCAAGTGTTTGATCGTGTACACCTCACAGACCGGGTTCACCCAGCAGTACGCGCTGTGGATTGCGCGGCAGCTGCACTGCGAGGTCGTCGATAGCAAGTTCATTACGCGAACCGAGCTGCAAAACGCCCGGCTGGTGGTCTACGGTGGCCACCTGCTGTGGGGGCGCAAGGTCAGCGGCTTCTCGCGCTTCTACCGCCGGTATGCGGAGGTCTTGCCCGAGCATCTTTTGGTGTTCGGCACCGGGATGCTTGCGCAAAGCGAGCTGGACCTCGACCGGGTTTGGGCTCACAGCTTCGCCAGCTGCACCGTGGCCCCGCAGTTCTTCTACTTCCGCGGTCAAGTCGACCCCAAGGCCTTGCCGGTGCGGCTGCGGCTGGTGTTTCACTGGACGCAGTACTTCGCCTCGGCCACGGCGCCCAAGCCGCCGAATGTCGCCTCGATCACGCCGCTTCTGGTCGCCGCCACGCAGCTGGACGACCTCGGCCTTTTGGAAGGTGATTGATCCGACGCCAAACCCCCGCCATCGGCCGATGGCGGGGGTTTGACTGATTATTGCTGGCCGGCGTGATGCGGCCGGGTGGCGGTTAGTCGCCGATTTCGGCGGAAAGCGCCTCAATCTGTTGCTCGGTGTCGTCCAGGAAGTGAATCATGTTGCGCAAGGCGCCGTCGCTTGTGATGTCGACGCCGGCCACCTGGGCCGAGTGGATCGGATCCAGGCTGTCACCCAGGGCCAAGAAGCGCTGCCAGTCGGCAATCGCCGGCTGGCCCTCTTTTTGCACCCGCAGGTAGGCGCCGGTCGAGACCACCATGGAGGCGGAGTAGGTGTAAGAGTACAGCCCCATGTAGTAGTGCGACTGGCGCATCCACGTCAGCTCCGGGGCCCCGTCGTCCAGGTCGACGGCGTCGCCCCAGAACTGGTGCAAAACGCCCTTTTTGATGCGGTTGAGGTCGGTGGCGGTGAAGGAGGCACCGGCGTCGATCAGCTTGTAGACCTCCCGCTGGAAGGCGGCCTCCAGCAGGTGGGTGACGCAGTTGTGGAAGTAGGTGTCAGACAAAAGGCGGCTCAAGGCGAAGCGGCGCAACCGCGGCGACTCGGCCTGCTGCACCAGACTGTGGGTCAACAGCAGCTCGTGGAAGGTCGAGGGCCCCTCCACAATGTAGGTCGACGGGTTGGCGGCGAGGATGCCATGGGCCTGGGCCGCAAGCGTCATCTGCCCGGCGTGGCCGAGCTCGTGAACCAAGGTGTAAATCGCCGGCAACGTGTCGCTCCAGCTCATCAGGATGTAGGGATGCGCCGAGTACGGGGCCGAGGCGAAGGCGCCGGATTCCTTACCGACGTTGGGGGCAAAATCGACCCAGCGTTCCGGAAAGGCCCGCATGATCAGGTCTTGGTAGGCCTGACCCATCGGCGCCACCGCGTCTTTGATGTACTGTGGGGCTTGATCCAGCGTGACCTTGGGCGTGTAGGTCGGATCCAGGTCGATTTGCAGGTCGGTGTAGCCGATGTGATCCAGCCCCCAGAGCTTTTGGATGTGGCCGATGTAGCGGCGCATCACCGGGGCCAGCTCGGTCATGATCACGTCGATCTGGCGGTCGAACATCTCGCGGGTAACTTCCTGGTCGGCCAGCAGGTAGTCGATTACGGAGTCGTAGCCGCGCATGGTGGCCAGCGTTTTTTCCTTGGCGACCTGAGCGTAGTAGCCGGCGGCCATGCCGTTTTGGTACTTGGCCAGGGTCTTACTGAACTGGCGGTAGGCGGCGCGGCGAACCGCGGTGTCCGGGTGCTTTTGGTAGGTCTCCTCGTAGTCGACGAACGACAGCGGGTAGGTCTTGCCGTTGGCGGTGAAGGTGCCGAAATCCGCATCGCCAAAAAGGCTTTGGCTGCGAATCGCGTTGGGGGCGTCAAGCGCCGGGGCGAGCTCGGCCAGGGCCTTTTCGGCGGCGGGATCAAGCGCCTGTTTCTTGTCTTGCAGCACGTGGCGGATGTACGGGGCCAGCTCGGCGTCGGCCGCCGCCACGGCGTCAAGCGTCGCCGTCGGCTGCTGCTGCAGCTCGGCGGCCAGGAAGGTCAAGGCGCCGTCGAGCTGGGCCATCAGGGCCTCAACGCGGTTGTTTCGCGCCGTTGCCTGGGCGTCGCCGGTGTCGGCGGCGGCCGGCAGGAAGCCGTAGTGCATCACGCGGTCTGCGATGTCTTGGATGTTGGCGTAATCCTCCAAGGCGTCTTGAATCACCGCCGGCTGGGTCAAGTGGCCCTGGTACATGCGGGTGAAGTCGGCGGTCAGTTCCTTGAGCTTGACGATGTCGGCCTCAAAGGCGGCATCGGTGGGGTACAGCGCGGTCAGGTCCCAGGTCTGGTTGAGCGGGGCCTGGCTGCGGGTCATCGGGGTGGTGGACATGAGCATAACTTCCTTTCGTGGTCAGGCTTATTTTACCTGTTTTAGGCGCGTTTGCCGAACACTTCTGATATGATAAGGGCAGTGACTATAAAGAAAGTTGTGATCATGTGAAACTCTTAAGCGTCGTCGTGCCATGCTACAACTCCGCCGATTACATGGCCCGCTGCATCGATGCGCTGCTCACCGGCGGCCCGGAGCTTGAGATCCTGATTGTCGACGACGGCTCCAAGGACGACACCGGGGCCATCGCCGACCGCTACGCCCAAGACTACCCGCAGGTTCGGGCGTTGCACGAGGCCAACGGCGGTCACGGGCAGGCGATTAACTACGGGCTGGCCGAGGCCACCGGGCGTTTTTTCAAGGTGGTGGACTCGGATGACTGGCTGGACCCCGCGGCCCTCAAAGCGCTGATGGCACACCTGGCCGATGCGACCTTCACCGCCGGGCTGGACATGCTGATCTGCAATTACATCTACGACAAGGTGGCGCAAAACCACAAGAAGGTGATTCAGTTCCGCCACCTGCTGCCGACGGACCGTGCGTTCAACTGGCAAGACGTGAAGCTGCCGGTGGGGAAGTACCTCTTGATGCACACGGTGATCTACCGCACCGCGTGTCTGCAGGAGGCCCACCTGAGCCTGCCGGCACACACCTTCTATGAAGACAACCTCTACGTCTTCTACCCGCTGCCTTACGTGACCGCGATGCGCTACCTGGACCTGGATCTTTACCACTACTTCATCGGCCGGGCGGATCAGTCCGTCAACGAGCAGGTGATGATCGGGCGCATCGACCAGCAGATTTTCGTCAACAAGGCGATGATCGATTACTACGCGACCGCGCCGTTGCACGACCCGGCGCTTGCGCGGTACATGAGAAGCTACGTGACCATTGTGACCGGCATTTCGTCGATTCTCTTGCTGCGAGCCAAGACCCCACAGGCCCTGGCCAAAAAGCGCGAACTTTGGGCCTACATGGCCCAAACCGCGCCGGCGCTATACACCCAGATGCGCCACGGCCTGGTCGGGCGGGTGATGAACCTGCCCGGTCACACCGGTCGGGCCCTGACCGTGACCGCCTACCGCATGGCGCGGCACGTTTATCAGTTCAACTGACACGCAAACAGCGCGACCCTCGCTTGGGGGTCGCGCTGTTTTGGCGTTCGGATGCCGGCGCCGACCCGAGGCCTTCGAGCAGTCGGCGAAGCACGGGGCTGTCGCCGGCCCGTCAGATTGTGGCAGCCAAAAAGCCTAAGACGTCTTCGTGAACCGCGTCGAGGTAGCCCTTGCCATGCGCGGTGCCGGCCAGAGCCCGGATGGTGAACGGCACTGCCGCCGTGCTGGCGGCCGCCGCCATCTGCAAGACCCCGCTCATCGGCACGAACTCCTGCAGCGAGTTGGCCAAAAACAGGGGCCCGGTCGCGTGGGTCACCCGCGGTGCCGGCGTCGCCGGGGCGTACTGCGCCTGATCCGGCAGGTAGTTGGTGACGAACCACTTGTAAAAGCCGGGGTCGGCGCCGCCTTGGTCGATGGCGCTTGACGCGACGCTAGCCCCCGGCTCGCGCGGCACGGGCACCACGTCTTCGTGCTCGGCCAGCCACGGCGCGATGTCCAGGATGCCGGACAAAGACACCGCGGGGATGCCGAAGCGAATCGCGAGCTCGACGGCCATGTTGCCACCGGCGCTTGCCCCGACCGCCGCCATGTGCTCGCTTGGGAAGGGCAGGTCGTGGCGCTTGCACCAGCCCATCAACGTCGCCATGTCGCTCAGCGGCGCCGGGAACGGTGCCACCTTGGCCAGGCGGTAGTTGGGCACCATCACGAAGTAGCCGGCGGCGGCCAGCGCCTCGGCCCAATCGGCGTCCTTGTGCTTGTCCCCTTGGAACCACCCGCCGCCGTGAATCAGGATGATGCCCCCTCGGGCGTGGCCGGCCGGCTGGTACAAGTCGGTGGTCAGCCCCAGGCCCTCGGCGTAAAACACATCGGTTGCGATCAGTTGTGCCATGTTGCACCTCCATTGTTGGCTTCGCCTTCCACTTTACGCGGCCGAACGCCCCCGGGCAATTTTTTTGCCTGGCGCGGCCAAGTTTTTTTGAGCCGGCAGTGTGTGAAAAAGTAGACAGTTGCGGTTGCGCCTCAACACAGCCAAAGGCCGCGAAATGAAGCCGGTTACGCTCATCCAGTCACACCCTGGGACAGCTTTAAATCGTTGATGCAACAGTGATTCAAAATCTCCGTGAAAAAATTCACCGAAACTTGTTTACAAATTCACAAAACCTTGCTATATTATTGTTTGTGAAATGGTTAACGAAAACTTGCAAACAAAAGTGGAGGGATCCAGATGCTTAAAGAGACACCTAAAACTGAAGCGCCCGTCGATGTTGACAAGATGATCGACGAACTCGTCGCCAACGCCCATGAAGCGCTGAAGGTCATGAAGACCTTCGACCAGGCCAAGATTGACCACATCGTTCACCGCATGGCGATTGCCGGGCTTGACCACCACATGGAGCTGGCCAAGCTGGCGGTTGAAGAAACCGGCCGTGGTGTGTACGAAGACAAGGCGATCAAGAACATGTTCGCGACCGAAGAGATTTGGCACGCCATCAAGGACAACAAGACCGTCGGCGTGATTGCCGAAGACAAGCAGCGCGGCCTGGTTTCCATCGCGGAACCAATCGGGGTCATCGCCGGCGTAACGCCTGTGACCAACCCGACGTCGACCACGATGTTCAAGTCCGAAATCGCGATCAAGACCCGCAACCCAATCATCTTCTCCTTCCACCCAGGGGCGCAAAAGTCCTCGGCCAAGGCGCTTGAAGTGATTCGCGAGGAAGCGGAAAAGGCCGGCCTGCCAAAGGGCGCCCTTCAGTACATTCCGGTGCCAAGCATCGAAGCCTGCCAGAAGCTGATGAACCACCCAGGCATCGCCACGGTTCTGGCCACCGGCGGCCCTGGCATGGTCAAGGCGGCTTACTCCACCGGCAAGCCGGCGCTGGGCGTCGGGGCCGGCAACGTGCCAGCCTACATCGAAGCCTCTGCCGACATCAAGCAGGCGGTCAACGATGTCATCTTGTCCAAGAGCTTCGATAACGGCATGGTCTGCGCGTCCGAGCAGGCGGTCATCGTCGATGCTGCCATCTACGACCAAGTGAAGGCCGAATTCATCGCCCAAGGCGCCGCTTTTGCCAAGCAAAAGGACATCCCGGCTTTGAGCAAGACCGTCATCAACCTGGAAAAGGGTTCCGTCAACCCACCGATCGTCGGCCAAAGCGCCCACACGATTGCGGACTGGGCCGGCATCGAGATCCCAGAAGACGCGCCGATTCTGATTGCCGAACTCAAGGGCGTTGGCCCGAAGTTCCCGCTGTCTCGTGAAAAGCTCAGCCCGGTTCTGGCCATGATCAAGGCCGAAGACCACGCCGATGGCTTCGCCAAGGCCGAAGGGATGCTCGACAACGGCGGCCTCGGCCACACCGCGGTCATCCACACCGCCGACGAAGACCTGGCGCTTGAATACGCCGATCGTATGAACGCCTGCCGGATTCTGGTCAACAGTCCTTCCACCATGGGCGGCATCGGGGATCTGTACAACGAAATGATTCCGTCGCTGACCCTGGGCTGCGGCTCTTACGGCGGCAACTCGATCTCCCACAACGTCGGCACCATCGACCTGTTGAACGTGAAGACGCTCACCAAGCGCCGCAACAACATGCAGTGGGTGAAGCTCCCCCCCAAGATCTACTTCGAGCGTAACTCGGTCCGTTACCTCGAAAAGATGGACGGCCTGGACCGCGTTTTGATCGTCGGCGACCGCGGGATGGAAAAGCTCGGCTACGTCAAGATCGTTGAGGACGTGCTGAACCAACGCACCAACGACGTGCAGATCCAGACCTTCGTCGATGTTGAGCCGGATCCTTCCTCCAACACCGTTTACAAAGGCACGGAAATTGCCAAGTCCTTCAAGCCCGACGCAATCGTTGCGATCGGCGGCGGCTCCGTCATGGATGCGGCCAAGGGCATCTGGCTGTTCTACGATGGCGACGGCGACTTCTTCGGCGCCAAGCAGAAGTTCCTGGACATCCGCAAGCGGACCTACAAGTTCCCGAAGCCGACCAAGTCCAAGCTGGTCTGCATCCCGACCACGTCCGGTACCGGCTCCGAAGTAACGCCTTTTGCAGTCATCACGGACTCCGACACCGGCATCAAGTACCCGCTGGCCGACTACGCGCTGACCCCAGACGTTGCGCTGGTTGACAGCCAGTTCATCGAAACCGTGCCGCCGAAGGTTGTCGCCGACACCGGGCTGGATGTGCTGTGCCACGCCACCGAAAGCTACGTCTCCACGATGGCCACGGACTACACTAAGGGCCTGTCGATGCAAGCCATCAAGTCTGTTTTCGCCAACCTCGAAAATAGCTACAACGGCGACCTCGACGCCAAGGCTAAGATGCACGACGCCTCCACGATCGCCGGGATGGCCTTCGCCAACGCCTTGCTGGGCATTAACCACAGTATCGCCCACAAGCTTGGCCAGACCTTCCACCTGCCTCACGGGCGTTGCATCGCCATCACGATGCCGCACGTCATCCGCTACAACGCCAAGACCCCGAAGAAGCGGGCCATCTGGGCGAAGTACAACTACTTCCAGGCCGCTGAAGACTACGCCGACATCGCGCGGGCTTTGGGCCTGAAGGGTAACACCACCGAAGAGCTGGTTGAGGCCTACGTTCAGGCCATCATCGACCTGGCCCACCGCGTCGGCGTCAAGCTGAGCCTGAAGGACCAGGGCATCTCCAAGGAAGACGTTTTGGCAAGCGTTGATCGCCTCGCCGAACTGGCTTACGAGGATAACTGCACGGTCACCAACCCGGTAGAGCCTTTGATCGCAGACATGAAGCAGATCGTGCTTGATGAATACGAAGGCACCGACTCCGATCCATCCGTTCGCATCTAAGTTTCACCAACCTTTCACATGCCCCGGCCGCCACTGGCGACCGGGGTTTTGTGATTCCGCGACGTGAGCTTATAAGTTGACAGCAAAATTGGCAGGGCTTACACTGGCTTCAGATGATTGTCAACGGGCAAGGAAAGCGTTGCGGCCGCAGCGCTTGCACTTCTGTTGCTTAGGGGGAAGGTCCGGGACATAAGCATTCCCAGTACCCCCACCCATGCCATGCCGTACCAGGCAACAACGCCGACGTTTTCGCGCAACGGTCCCCTCCGATTGGGACCGACCACCAGGGTGTGGACCACCATCTTCCTGCCGCACAGCGGCTTGCCTACTCGCGTCGAGGTAGCTGCGGCGAGTCGCTGACAGGGGGCCAGTTCTTGCGTCGCCTTGAGAAGGCCAAGGCCTTCTCGTGGCAACGCTGATTACCGCAACGCGTCAACAAGTTGACTGAGGCCGCCACGTGTGCGAGCGCGTGGTGGCTTCGGCGCGGCCGCCGCAGTGAAAAGACTGCGGCGGCTTTTGGCGTGGCGGCGCGTTTGCAGGGCGGTAGCGCGGTTGTGGCATTCATGGTAGAATAAATCAGTATACGAAAAGGAGCGGTGTCGGTTGCAAGAACAAAAAAGACGGTTCAAGGCCGTGATCAATGGCAAACCTTACACAATCGTCGGGCCCGGCAGCGCGGCACATTTTGAGGCGGTTACGGCCATGCTCAATGAGCGGCTGAACCAGATCAAGACGCTGGCGCCAACGCTCAGTTCAGAGGATGCTGCTATTCTGTTGGCCTTCAACGCGTTGTCCGACGCGGTCAAGATCCAAGCGCAGGCGCAGCAGGACACGCAGGAGTAATTATGCTGAGTTTTTTGATTATCCTGGCGCTGGCGTATTTCTTTTACGCCGGGGCCCGGCGGGGGCTGCTGTTGCAGCTGGTGCATGTGGCCGGCTACGTGCTGTCCCTGCTTTTGGCCGCGGCCTGGTACAAGGGGTTGGCCGCCAAAATCACGCTTTTGATTCCGTACCCCTCGGCGACGGAGCAAAGCCGCTTTGTGTTCTTTGATAACCAAGTGGGGCTGACGCTGGACGACGCGTTTTACCGCGGCGTCGCCTTCGTCACGCTGCTGGCCTTGGGGTGGCTGCTCACGCGCTTTGTCGCGCTGTGGCTGCACGACCTCAAGTACCGGACGCTTGACACCCACCTCGATTGGCTGGCCGGCGGGTTCCTCAACCTGGCGATGGGCTACCTGTTCATCTTCTTGCTGCTGTACTTGGTGGCGCTGGTGCCGATCGGCGGCCTGCAGGACATGCTCGAGCACTCGCTTTTGGGCAAGTCCATGGTGCGTTATTCCCTGGGGTTGACCAACCTGTTCACCCAGCTGTGGGTGGTCGGCTAAAACTGAATGTGCGGCCAAGGCGAGGGTGACCTCGCCTTTTGACTGCTTGGAACTGTGAAAGGATATTCCCGATATGAATTCTAAAATACTGCAAACCCTGGCGTACGACCGCGTCACGGCGGCGCTGAGCCAGGAGGTCGCCACGGCGGCCGGCCAGCAGCGCGTCTCGGCACTTCAGCCGACCGCCGACGCCGACGCCGTTCAGGCAGGGCTTGACGAAACCGCCGATGGCGCCACGATTCTGCGCCTCAAGGGCGGCATCCCGATTCCCACGCTGGGCAACATTGGCCCGTCGCTCAAGCGCGTTCGCATCGGCTCGGTGCTCAACGGCACGGAGCTTGCGGCGCTTTCGCGAGTGCTGCGAACCGTCAGCACCGTCGACCGCTTCTTGACCGACCTGGCCGACAACGTCGACTTGCGGGTGGTGTACGACCTCCAGCAGTCTCTGACCACGCTGCCGCAACTGGAGCGGCGTTTGACCACCGCGGTCGATGAGGAGGGCAACCTGACCGATGAGGCCAGCCCGGAGCTCGGTCGCATCCGCCAGTCGATCAAGCGTCTGGAAGGCGACATCCGCTCGCGGATGGAAAACTACACCCGCGGCGGGTCGGCGAAGTACCTGTCGGACCCGATCGTCACCATTCGCGACGACCGCTACGTGATCCCGGTGCTGGCCCAGTACCGCGGCCAGTTCGGCGGCGTCGTGCATGACCAAAGCGCCAGCGGCCAGACGCTGTTCATCGAACCCCAAGCGATCGTCGAGATGAACAACCGGCTGCGCGAGGCGCAAATCGCCGAAGCCACCGAAATCGAGCGCGTATTGGCCGAGCTGTCCGATGAGGTCGCGCCCAACGCGACGGCGCTGGCCGCCAACGCCGAGGTGATCGGCCACCTGGACTTCATCAACGCCAAGGCCAAGTACGCGCGGCTGATCAAGGCCACCGAGCCGACCGTGTCGCGCGAGAACCACGTCGACTTGCTGGCGGCGCGGCACCCCTTGCTCGACCCGCACAAGGTCGTGCCCAACCGCATCACCCTGGGCGAGGACTACCAGGCGATCGTGGTCACCGGCCCGAACACCGGTGGTAAAACCATCACGCTCAAAACCCTGGGCCTGTTGCAGCTGATGGGCCAGTCCGGCCTGTTCATTCCGGCCGCGGCCAACAGCCAGATCGGCGTGTTCTCCGATGTTTTTGCCGATATCGGCGACGAGCAGTCCATCGAGCAAAACCTCAGCACGTTCTCGGCTCACATGAGCAACATCATCACGATCCTCGACCACCTGGACAAGGACGCCTTGGTGTTGTTCGACGAGCTGGGGGCCGGGACCGACCCGCAGGAAGGCGCGGCCCTGGCCATCGCCATTCTCGATGAGGTCGGCGTGATCGGCGCGGATGTCGTCGCCACCACCCATTACCCGGAGCTCAAGCTGTACGGCTACAACACACCCAACACGATCAACGCCTCCATGGAGTTCGACGTCGCGACGCTGCAGCCGACCTACAAGCTGTTGATCGGGGTGCCGGGGCGGTCCAATGCGTTCGACATCTCGCTTCGCCTGGGGCTTGACGCGACCATCGTCGACCGCGCCAAGCTGTTGATCGCCGACGACTCCCACGACCTGAACAACATGATTGCCGATCTTGAAAGCCAGCGCAAGGCCGCCGAAACCGAGTACAAGGCCACCCGTCACGAGCTCGACGAGGCCGAAAAGCTCCACCGAGACCTCCAAGGCGCCTACACCGAGTTCTTCAACGAGCGGGAGCGGCAGCTCAACGCCGCCAAGGACCAGGCCAACGCGATTGTCGACAAGGCCCAGGAGAAGGCCGACAAGATCATCAAGAACCTGCGGCAGATGCAGCTGACCAACCCCGGCACCGTCAAGGAGAACCAGCTGATTGAGGCCAAAAGCGAGCTGTCGCACCTGCACCAGGAGAAAAAGCAGCCCAACCGCGTCCTTCGCCGCGAGAAGCGCAAGCAGGCGCTGGCCGCCGGCGATCGCGTTCGCGTCCTGAGCTACGGTCAAACCGGCGACTTGCTGGAGCAGGTCGACGCCAAGCACTGGGACGTCCAGATCGGCATCATGCGCATGCGCATCGCCACCAGCGACATCGAGAAGGTCAAAGACGACCCGGAACCCGAGCCCAAGCGCCGCATCGCCGGCGTCAAGGGCGGCGGCATGACCGGTCCGAGCACCACCTTGGACTTGCGCGGCCAGCGCTACGAGGAGGCGATGGCCAACCTCGATAGCTACATCGACTCGGCGCTTTTGGCCAATTACCAGCAGGTCACCATCATCCACGGCCTGGGCACCGGCGCGATTCGCAACGGCGTGACCCAGTACCTGAAACGCAACCGGCAGGTCAAGAAGTTCGGCTTCGCCCCGCAAAACGCCGGGGGTTCTGGCGCCACGATCGTCGAGTTCAAGTGAAACGCCCAAACGCCAGCCCGAGCGGTTGGCGCTTTTTTGTGACGTGTTTTTTTGAAACCGGCGCGGCCAAGCCCGGTGCCGGCATGACAAGCCGCACCACCGCAATATGTCACGCTTCGGGTAATCCCCCCAATTTATTTTGCGGTTAATGATCTGGATTACTTTTGGCCGCGGGGCGGGGGTTGACGCCTTCCCCAAGATATGAGATAAGTGCGGAGAGGCGGCGCGAGACGCGGCCGAAAGGGGTGACAACATGCGCCGACAGCATGTGATGATGATCGCACGCAAGGCCGCCTTGGCGGCACTCTTGGCGATTTGCCTAGTCGCCTGCGCCCGACCGCAGGCCAGCGGCTCACTGAACCACCGCTTGCTGGATCGCAACGGTCATACCGTCGGTCACAAGCAAGCGGCGGATTGCGGTAGTGGCAAGCTGACCGCCTTCAACGGGCAGGCGGTGCGACCTGGGCAGGCCGCCACCGTGGCGGCCGCTCGGGCCAGGGTCCAGGTGACCTTGCGAGACTTCCCGCTTCACGCGGTGGCGTATGTGGTCGTTGACAACCGAATCGTGGCGATCGACGAGGTGACGGCGGCTGAGCACACCATCGCGCTGAAGATGACCAAGGCGGCGCAGACACCGGGCCGGCACCGCCTGCGGGTGATGACCTTCGCTCACGACGACGACCGGCAGGCGGTGACCCGGGCTCACAGCCTGTGGTATCGGGTGTTAACCGAATAGGGGAACGCTTGCTTTTGGCCCGGCGGTGCGGTATGCTATGGTTAGTTACGAAAAGTAAGCATAGCATAAGGAGTGATCGTGATGGTACAAGTTGTAACCGACCAGAACTTTGAGACAGAAACTGCCACCGGCGTGACGCTGACCGACTTTTGGGCAACCTGGTGTGGCCCCTGCAAGATGCAAAGCCCGGTGATCGAATCCCTGGCCGAAAGCCGCAAGGACGTGAAGTTCGTCAAGATGGACGTCGACGCGAACCCGGACACCCCGTCGAGCTTCGGCATCATGGCGATTCCGACGCTGCTGGTCAAAAAGGACGGCAAGCCGGTTGAAAAGATCGTCGGCTACCACACCAAGGACCAGCTCGAAGAAGTGCTCAACAAGTACACCAACTAACATCAAAAAAACCGCCGCTCTCCGGTTCAGTCATCGTGACTGGCCGGGAAGCCGCGGTTTTTTGCATGGTGCAAATGCGTGGTGCAAATGCGTGGTGCAAATGCGTGGCGCGATTACAACGCGATGGGCTTATCGGCGGTCGGCTGTTCGGTCTTGGGGTCCAGCACGACGGTCAGCGTGACGGTTTTCTTGCGCCGGTCAATCGTTGGGTTGGCCTCGACCACGACGCCCAGCACCTGCTGCAGGCTCTGGGCCAAGAAGCCGGCCTCAAGGCGAAAGTCGGGGTCGTCGAAGTTTTGGATGCGCGTCTCTACCACGGCGCCGGCCAGCAGGTACGACCGCTCGACGCGTTTGGCAGCCTCAGGTGTCAGGGTGCCCAAGCCGACCTTCTCGAACAAGGCGGGGATGTCCGGTTCGGCGACCGGCAGCTTGGCCGCCAAGGCGCGGCCGGCCCAGTACAGGATGTTGGAGGTTTCGACCCCCAGCAGGTCTGGCAGCAACAGGTCGCGAATGGCCAACTGGCCGAACAGCGGCCCGGTTGCCGGAAGGGTGAGTAGATCTTGATAACTTGCTTTTGCCATGACGGCCTCCTCGTGAACGTTACTTCTAGTATACTGGAATCCCGGGCAAAAATCAGCACCGAAGCCCGGTCGGCACCACTTGATTTTGGCGGCGGAAGCGCCCACAATGAAGGTTCAGACTAAACGAAAGAGGCGTTTGCTATGAAGACGCAACCAATCGGTTTTATCGACTCAGGCGTCGGCGGCCTGACCGTGGTCAAGGAGGCGCTGCGGCAGCTGCCCAACGAAGGCGTCGTGTTCCTCGGCGACCAGGCTCGCCTGCCTTACGGGCCGCGGCCGGCGGCACAGGTGCGTGAGTTCACCTGGCAGATGGTCAACTTCCTGCTCGACCAAGACATCAAGATGCTGGTCGTGGCCTGCAACACGGCGACCGCCGCGGCCCTGCCGGATCTCAAGGCCAAGCTGAACATCCCGGTCATCGGTGTGATCGTGCCGGGCTCCCGGGCGGCGATCAAGGCGACGCGAAAGGCCCACATCGGCGTCATCGGCACGGAAGGCACCGTCGCCAGCCACGCCTACGCCGATACTATTCACGCCAAGGCAAAGGGGTTGAAGGTGACGGAGCTTGCCGCCCCGAAGTTCGTGCCGCTGGTGGAAAGCAACGAAATGACCACCCCGACGGCCAAGCGCGTGGTAGCCGAGACGCTGCAGCCGCTGCTGCACCTGGGCCTCGACACCCTGGTGCTCGGCTGCACCCATTACCCGCTGCTGCGGCCGCTGATTCAAAACGTGATGGGCGACGGGGTCACGTTGATCGACTCCGGTGCCGAAACCGTCAGCGAGGTCTCCACGCTGCTGGATTACTTCGACATCGCCAACGACGCGCCGACCGCGGCACCGCAGCGCGATTTTTACACCACCGGCAACGCCGAACTGTTCGACGTGATCGCCGGCAACTGGCTGAACATGACGGTCAAGGCGACGCACGTGGCCATCGACCAGTTGCCCACCACCGGCCCCAAGCAGGCCCCGACCCGCACCGTCGTGGTGGCCTCCAACAACGCCGGCAAGGTCAAGGAGCTGGCCGCGATGTTCGCCCAAGACGGCATCAAGGTCTTGAGCCTGCGCGACTTTCCCGAGGTCCCGGAGGTCGCTGAAAGTGGCGCGACCTTCGAGGAGAACGCGCGGCTGAAGGCCGACGGCTACGCCAAGGCGCTTGAGCTGCCGGTGCTCGCCGACGACTCTGGGCTTACGGTCGACGCGCTGGACGGCCGGCCCGGCGTGTTCTCCGCCCGGTTCGCCGGGCGCGGCCACAACGACGCGGCCAACAACGCGAAGCTGATCGCCGAGCTGGCCGACGTCGCGCCGGAGGATCGCACCGCCACCTTCCACGCCACCCTGGTGTTCGCCAAGCCCAACCGGCCGGCGGAGGACCTGGTGGTGACGGGCTCTGTGGCCGGGCTGATCACCGGGGTGCCGCGCGGTGAGAACGGTTTTGGCTACGATCCGTACTTCCTGCTGCCGAGTTTGGGCAAAACCATGGCGGAGCTGACGGCGGCCGAGAAGAACGCAATCAGCCACCGCGGCAACGCGATGCGGGCCTTGGAGCAAAAATGGCGTTCCTGGTACCAGGACTGAGGAGGCCGCTGTGAAACTAGTCGTAGTGAGTGACACCCACGGGGACCGCGCGATCCTCGAGACGATTCTGCGCCAGCAGCCCGGTGCGGCCGGGTATTTTTACGCCGGCGACTCGGAGCTTACGGCGGCCGACCCGCTGTTTGACACGTTCCGCGCCGTGGCCGGCAACATGGATTTTGACCCCGACTTCCCGCTGACGGTGACCGCGACGATTCAGGGGCTCACCGTGTTTGAGACCCACGGCCACCGCTTCGGCGTCAACTTCGGGCTCGGTCAGCTGATTGAGGCCGCCCAGGCGGCCAAGGCCCAGGTGGCGTTGTTCGGCCACACCCACCAGCTGGGCTGCGAGGTTCACGACGGCATCCTGCTGGTCAACCCCGGCAGCATCTCCCAGCCCCGCGGCCAGTTCGCCAGTCTTCGCGGCACCTACGCCGTGATTGATGTGACCGAAGCGGCCTTTACGGTCACTTATTACCTGCGCGACGGCCAGCCGGCCCCAGGGCTTCAGCGGCGCTTCACGCGCCAGCGCTGAGGTGCTAGACCAAAAGGCGCCGCCACCTTCGCAATTGCTGCGAGGTGGCGGCGCTTTTTGGGGGCCGCGTGAGGCGTTCGCGCGGCGCCGCGGCTACTTCATGAACACGGTCTTGTACAGCAGGATGGCGGTGATGGCCGCGGCGATCGGCGCGACCACCGGTACCCAGGCGTAGCCCCAGTCCGAGCTGCCCTTGTGGCGCAGCGGCAACAGCTGGTGCAACAGGCGGGGCCCGAGGTCACGCGCCGGGTTCAGGGCCGGGCCGGTCGGGCCACCGAAGCTGGCAACCAGCGTGGCGACCAGAAAGCCCAGCGCCATGTGGGCGGTGCCGAGGTTGTCTTGGAAAAACGGCGCCTTGGTGATGCCCAGTGCCCCGAAGAAGAGAATGAAGGAACCGATGAATTCGTTGATGAAGCCGTTGAGCTTGCTCTTCGTGGCGTTGATGGTGCTGAAGGTCCCCAAGATGTGCTGGGTGTTGGTGGTCAGGTCGTAGTGCGGCTTGTAGGCGGCGACCACCCACAGCTGACCGAACATCGCGCCCAGGAACTGGACGACCAAGTACGGCAGCACTTCCTGCCACGGGAACATGCCGGCCACCGCCAGGCCGATGGTGAAGGCGGGGTTGATGTGGTTGCCCGAGATGCCGCCGATGATCATCGCGGGAATCATGACCCCGGCGCCGTAACCCACGGCGATCAGCATCCAGTCGGAGCCGTTCCCCTTCGTCCCTTTCAGGTCCACGTTGGCCACGGATCCGTTGCCCAGGGCAACCATGATCGCGGTGCCCATGAATTCAGCAATCAGCCGAACTCCTAAATCGTATGTCATTTCGTCTCTCCCTTTACCCGGACTTTCTGAAAATCCGTAATGCACATATTCTACCAATTTATGGAATTATAGGCAAGATTAACGAAGACGTAAAGCTTTTTGCTCACGGGTGCATCGCCCGGCCAATTCCGGTAAAATGAGGGGGTACCCACAAAGAGGAGTGTGCAAATGATCAACAAAGTGATCGATCACATGATGATAGAGAATCGCCAGCACTTCATGATCCCCGGCGAGGTGGTGGCCAGCGTGAACGAGGACAACTCGCTGCGCCACGCGTTTTTGGTTCTGACCAAGGTGCGTTACGCCAAGATTCCGGTGTTGGACCACGACGACCACCTGAAGGGGCTGTTGTCTTTGCCCATGATCACCAACACGATGCTCGGCCTTGACGACCTGAACATCGACCCGCTGGACCGCCTGTGCGTCCGGGACGTGATGGAAACCGACCTGGTGACCGTTGAGGACCCGTACGATGTGGAAAACGTGCTGCACCTGCTGGTCGACAGTCCGTTCCTGCCGGTGGTCCAGGCCGATGGCACCTTCACCGGCATCGTGACGCGCCGCGAGGTCATGAAGGGCATCAACTACATTGGCCACAACATCGACAAGCAATACGCGGTGACCCCACTTGAACAACCGGTTGCCAAGCCCTGACCAGCGGCCCCAGCAACAAGTAACCGCACCGAATTCCAAAACAGCGACCCCCAAACGCCAATTGGCGCGTCAGGGGTCGCTGTTTTGGTCTGAGAATCACGCGTCCGGCCGGTCCAAAAACAGGGTGGCGACGATGCCCAAGGCCCCGGCCACGCCGCACTGAAGCGCGGCGGCCAGCCAGTGGGGCGGCCAGGCCGGGGCGATGCCGGTTTGCACCAGAATCACGACGGCGGCGCAGACAATGCCTGAGACCGTCCAGTAAACCAGCGCCTCAAACCGCGCGAGCAGCCAGGCCATCAGCCGCGCCACCGCCAGTAGGCCGACGGCGGCGCCGAGGGCAAAGGGCACAAGCAGCGCGACGCTGGCAGTGGCCTGGCCAAAGCCGGCCCAGTCGCCGGCGACCGCGGCGCGAGCCGCCGTGCCCAGCTGCCCTACCGCGTTGTAGACGGTGCCGTACTGGTCGATCACCATCAGCATGATCGAGCCGGAAATGCCAGGAATGGCCATCAGCGCCACGGAAAAGGCGCCGGCCCAAAGCATCGTGAAGAAGTCCCCGGCGCCACGCAGCATGGGAATCGCAATCAGGGCCGTCGTGTCGCCTTCGCCCAGCCGCGCCAGCCCGTAGATGGCGGCAAAGCCGGCGATCGCCAGCAGCGGGTGCCAGGCGGCAAAGGGGATTTGGCGGCACTTGCGCCACACGAACGGCGCGATGCCCAGCACCAACCCGGTGAAGAAGGCGTAGGCCAGAAGTGGCCACGCCGCGGTGGCGGCGAGGATGGCCTTGGTCGACAGGAGAATGCCCAAAGCCGCCCCCAGTCCCACCGGCACCAGCAGTCGCAGGTGGCGCCGCGGGTCGTCGCGGAAGTGGTTGAGGGCGGCGAGCAGCCGGTCGTACAAACCGACCACGACGGCGAAAATGCTGCCGGAGAGCCCGGGAATCACCAGGGCGATGCCGATGAAGGCACCTTTGATCAAGTTACGCATAGTTGTCCTTTCACGGGGGTTGGCGAGGGAAGGGCGACAAAAAACGAGGGGGTTGTCTGAGATTGAGGCAGCGGCTTAGCGGCATGGTCGGCCTGGGCCGCCGCGCTGTGCTGCAGTCAGGACTGGCGCAGCCGTTGGACCTGGCCGGGGCTGCGGCAGGTGCTACTGCTGGGGGTGTGGCACCGTGGCGGTCGGCAGCACGATGCCGGCGTCGGTCAAAGCCTGGCTGTAGGCGGCCAGAAAGTCGCGCTGGACCGCCAGTTGCTGCCCGTTTTGGACGAACATCAGGACCTGGTAGGAGAAGGTGCCGTCACCGTTGTCGGTCAGCCCCAAGACATCCGGGCCGCTCTTGATTTCCTTGTGGGTCGGCACCAGCTTGCGGTTGACCGCGTCGATCACCGCGTCGACCTTGGCAAAGTCGGTGTCCGGCCGCATCGGCAGCCTAACTAGCGCCTGCATGTTGCTCCGCGACAGGTTTGAGACAATGCTGATGTTGCGGTTGGGGATGTAGTTGATCGTGCCGTTGAAGCTTTGCACGATGGTCGTTCGCAGCCCGACGCTGGTCACTTTGCCCGAAATCGCGCCGAGCGTGACGGAATCGCCGACGTCGAACTGGCCCTCGAGGATGATGAAAATGCCGGTCACCACGTCGGACACGAAGCCTTGCGCCCCCAGGCCCAAGGCGATGCCGACCACGCCGGCGCCGGCGATCAAGGTGCCGACGGGAACGCCGAGGGTGGATAAGACGGCGTATAGATAGAAGAACAGCACCAGGTACGAGAAAGCGTTGCGCGTCAGGGTGTGCATGGTGTCGACGCGCGTCGGGGTCAGCCGGCTGCGGTCCTTGTAGGTCTTGAAGCCGCGGTTGACCAGTCGCTTGCCGAGGCTGTTGATCAGCCAAAACAGCAGGGTGAACAGCACCAGCTGAACCACCACGGACACGACGCGGTCCAAGACGCCGTCCCAGTTGATGTTTTGAACATAGCGCAGGAAGAGGTTAGTCTGCTGCGTGAGGTCTTTGGCCTGAGCTAGAAAAATCACAATTAATCGCTCCAATCTTTCCTTAGTGTACCAAACCGGGCAGTTGCCGACCACTGACCAAAGGAAATCTTGGGAAAATCCCGCAAGCGTTTGCGGCGGTATAGTAATGATGATATTCTTAGGGTATCGGGCTTAAAGCCAGTGAGGAGGGTGTTGCATGTCAGGAGCAGAAGTTGCCGGCGTGATCGCGGCCGTTGCGTTACTGGTCATCGCGCTGGCCATCGCGATCGTCGCAATCCGGCTGTCGGCGGTCACCAAGGAAATCAAAAATACGGTGGCGGAGGTCAACCAGACGCTCGCCACGGTCAACGGGGAAATCAAGCCGCTGACCAATGAAGTCGAAGCATTGCTAACGAAATCCAACACGCTGCTCAACGACGTGAACGGCAAGGTGGCCGCGGTCGATCCGGTGTTCACCGCGATCGGCGAGCTCGGCGAGTCGGTGTCCGACCTGAACTCGGCCACGCGCAACCTGACCGAAAAAGTCGCAGGGGGCGTCCAAAACACCGCGAAGGTCACCGCCGCCGCCAAGGTTGGCAAGATGGCGATGTCGATGCTGAAGAAAAAAGAGTCCAAGAAGGATTAGACACGTTTAAGGAGGGTTTCACATGTCAAAGAAGAGTCACTTTTTGTTAGGGTTCGTGCTTGGCGCCGCCAGCTCGCTGGCCGCCACCTACCTCTTGACCCCGCAGACCAGTTCGGATTTGAAGAAGAAGTTCGCGACCACCAAGGATGACTTGGCCGACCGGGCGGCGGATTACTACGATTACGCCAAGGATGCGACGGCCGAGTGGCGCGATTCCGCCACGGCCCTGGTGGCTGACCTGAAGGCCAAGGCCCAAAAGCCCGAGGACGCGGTGGCCAACTACGACCAGGCCACGGCCTCTTTGAAAGATCAGCTGACGGCGGTGCCGGAAGTCGGCGGCAACGACGACTTCGACGACATCGTGCTGGACGGCAAGAGTGCCTTCGCCCAGGCCAAAGACCAGGCGGATGCCCCGGTGGCCGACGCCGAGGGACCGGAGCTGCAGGCCGCAGACGAGCCGGATATCCCGGTCGACGCGGATGAACCGGCCGCAGACGAAGATACAAAAGACTAAGCGCGACACGCATTAGCCACCGCGGCGAAGCCGACGGTGGCTTTTTGATACTCAGAGCGAAGCCGAGCGGGTATCGCCGGACGGGTAGTGTCGGGTTTGGGCGTTTGGCCCGACCTTGGCCCGGTGACCGCCCTAAGCTAGCCGCTGCGGCGTCGCTCGCCGACCCAGCGGAAAGCGGGACGGGTAGTTAGCGCCGCATCCTCGATCGGGTCGCGGTGAGACAGGAGGACGAACATGACGACATTGGCGGTGATTTCGGATGTGCATGGCAACCAGACGGCGCTGGCCGCGGTGCTGCAAGACGCCAAGGCGCAAGGTGCGACGCAAATCTGGCTGTTGGGGGACCTCTTTTTGCCCGGGCCCGGCGCGGCCGGATTGTTCGCGCTGCTGGCGCAGTACCACGTGCGTTACGCCGTGCGAGGCAACTGGGAGGACATTTTTCTCAAGGGGTTGACCAATCATTACCAAGACACCGCCAAGCACCGCTACTTCACGGGGTTGGCTCGCCACGTCGCGGCCCGGCTGAGTGCGGCCCAGCTCGCTGCTTTGCCGGCCCTGCCGATGCAGGCGGCGGCGCAGCTGGGTGGGTTGACCTTCAGTCTGACGCACAACCAGCCGGGCAAAAATTACGGGCAGGCGCTGGTACCGGCCGGTTCGCAGGCCAATTTTGACGCGCTGGTGCCGGATGCGGCCGATGTGGCGCTGTACGGCCACACCCACCACCAGATAATTCGCTACACCAGCCGCGAGCAGCTGGTGCTCAATCCCGGCACCGTGGGCATGCCGGTGTTCAACTGGCCGCACCACCCCTTCGATCACCGGGCCCAATACGCGCTGCTCACAGTCGCCGACGGGATGATCGACCAGCTGACGCTGCGCAAGGTCGACTACGACATCGCGCAGGAGGCGGCGCTGGCCCGGCAGGTCAACCTGCCTTACCTCGAGCTGTACCTGGATCAGCTGACGACGGGGCGCATTCACACTTACGACACGGTCAACCAGGAGCGGTTGACCGCCTGGTACGCCGCCCATCCAGGGGCAGACGGTGGCGCAACTCAATCCTAAGACCGATGGGTTCACGACTCACTTTTGGTACCATAAGCGTAATGAATCGGTGCGTGACCAAAAGGGGGGAGTCGAATGACACAGACACAGACGCTGGTGGCCAGTCGCGAGGCCGTGATGGCCGCCGTGGCCGCCCAGGCGCCGCGCCTTTTGGTCGATGCCCAGGCCGTGCCGGAGCTCGCCGTGTTGGTTGGGGTGCAGGGTCCGGCGGCGGCCAGCTGCACCGAGGCGAACGTCGGCCAGCTGCTGGCCCAAAGCGGCGTCGGCCCCCTGTGGCGCTATGTCCTGCTGCGGGGCTGGGGGGCGGCCGCCGTGGTGGCCGTGCTGACCCAGTACCGACTGGTGGCCGCCGACCTTGACGTGGTGACGTTGACGCGGCACTAGCGCATTGGCGAAAAACCGTGCGGGAAAATTTTCCGCACGGTTTTTTGCGCTTAATCGCCGGTCACAAGCAAGGCGCTGGTGCCGCGGTCGGCCAGCTCGTGGAGGCAGTCCAGCGCGGTGTCTACCATGCTTTGCACGGCGGTCTGGGTGTAATAGGCGATGTGGGGCGACAGCAAGACGTTCGGCTGGGCCAACAGGGCCTGCCACTGCGGGTCCCGGAAGTGGCCGCGGTGGCTTAGTGCAAGCAGGTCTTGCGTTTCGTTCTCGTAGGTGTCGATGCCGGCGCCGCCGAGCTGGCCGCTGGCCAAGGCCGACACCAGCGCCTTGGTGTCGACCAGGTTGGGCCGGCCGGTGTTGATCAAAATGGCGCCGGGACGCATGGTCGCAAGCGCCGCCGCATCGATCAGGTGGTGGTTGGCGGCGGTACCCGGCACGTGCAGGCTCACGATATCGCTTTGGGCCAGCAGCTGCGAAAGCGGCACCGGCGTGTGGGTGAGCCCGGGCAGCTGGGCATCGTGGGTGTCGTGGGTCAGCACGTTGGCGCCAAAACCGTTGAGCAGGCCGATCAGCTTGCGGCCGATGCGACCGGTGCCGACGACGCCGACGGTGCAGCTGTTGAGCTCGCGGCCGAGGTGGGTGGTGGCCTCCTGGTAGCGGTCGGCCTGCAGGTCTTGTTGCACCCGGCCGGTGTGGCGCAGCAGGTACAGCATGTCGGCGATGGCGAACTCGGCGATGGCGGCCGGGGAGTAGGCCGGCACATTGGTGATGGCGACGCCGTGCTGGGCAGCCGCGGCGAAGTCCACATTATCGGTGCCGGTGTTGCGCAGCGCCAGGGTCGTGATGCCTTGCGCCGCAAGCCCCGCAAAGACGCCGGGGACGTAAGGCACGGTTTGAAAACAGGTGACGGCCTGGGCGCCTTGGGCCCAGCCAACCGTCTCGGTTGTGAGAAGCTCGGGGTACAGGTCAAGCGCGTCGCCTGTCCGGGCGGCCCACTTGGCGAAATAGGGGCGTTCCGACGGGCGAACGCCGAAAGCGGCGATTCTCATCTGGTCAAGTCCTTTCGATCGGGAGATAGAACCCTAAGCTTACCACTTTCACACCAAAAATGGCACCGCTTTCCGCAATTTTTAGCAATCGCTTTCAATCCATCATCACAAAAACGCACCGGGTGACCGGTGCGTCAATGGTATCTGTACTGTTTTTGAGTCAACGGGCGGTGATTGCGTCCTGTGTACCATCCTCACCTAAGCAGGTTGCGCAGCGCGTCGCCGCCGTCAGATTTCGAAGTGCGGGTCGCCCGATAGCGTGTCGTGGTAGAGGTCGTTCATCTCGCCGACCGTGCGGGTCAGCTCGGCGACAAGGCTTGGCGGCGTCAGCAGCTTGGCCATGTTGCCCTGGCTGAGCAACCACATTTTGAAGGCCTCGGCATACACCGTGGCCTGAATCGTGACCTTGTGGTGCTGCGCGTCTTGGGTGATGATGCTCGCAGTTGGCAGCCAATCAAGCGCCGCGTCCGGGCGCCCCCAAAAGTCGAAGGTCACCGTCACCCGTGGTCCCCCCGCCATGATCGGCAGGTAGCGCCGCAGCTCGCCTTCCGGGTAGCGGCTGGCGTAGCCGTTGGCCTGACCGTCCTCCGACCGCAGCCGGTAGTCTTGAATCCGGTCGAAGCGGTAGAACCGCTCGAGACCGCGTTCCTGGTCGACGGCGATCAGGTAGAAGTAGTGGTCGGAGAAAAAAATCGCCTTGGGTGCGACCAGAACGCTTGATTCCTTGCCGTTGCGTGAGCGGTAGCTGAGCAGCACGGTCTGGCCGCGGGTGATGATCAGGCTGAACTGCCAGATCAGGCCGGTCAGCGGCTGGTTGTGGTGCAGCGGCAGGTAGTTGAACACCTCGTTTTGAATCACGCGGTTGATCACGCGCCGCTCGCTTGGCAGCGCCGTCTGAAGCAGGTTGGCGATCAAGGCCTTGGCCTCTTCCGTGTTCAAGGCGCGACTGGCCAGCAGGATTTTGATCAAAACCACCAGCTGGGCGGAGTTCAGCTCGCTGGCGCCGGACTGAAGCTCAAAGGCGTGGGTTCGCTGGTTGTACTGAACCTCAAAGGCGACCTCCTCGTGGTCGAATAAGGCGTTGAGCTGGCTGATATCACGCTGGATCGAGCGCTCCGTCACCGCAAAGTGTTTGCTGAGTTGCTGCTTGTTCAGCGGCACGTGACGAAGCAGGTGCAGTAAAATGTAGACCTGACGGTAGGCACTGTTCGCCATCAATCATTCCCCCTGATCCGTAAGACACGTCAATAAGAGTAAACTTCTGCTAAGTTTATTTTACCCTTTGCGTAGACAACGTGCGTCTAGCCGAAAAAATAATCATTTGTTTGCGCAACCATCACTGCCAAAGCCGCCATACCAATGGCGACGCACGGGCTGGTGCTTGGGGCCAAGGGCAGGCCCCAAGCACCAGCCCTACGCTAAGCGTTCCGCTAAACGCGTCGCTGCCTAAACGGGCTCCGCGCCGCACCGCCGCCGCGTCCAGCTGAGGCCGCCGCTCGGGGCAAGGACCGCCCCAACCGTCGCCCTTGCGCTGGTCGTTCCGCTAAACGCGTCGCTGCGCCCTCTGCCCCTAGTCAAGCCCCGAGCTTTACGGTAGAATGAGCAAAGGACGTTCGCCGACAGGCACTAAGGAGCTGACCCGCATGTTTATTTTCTTTTCCGCGCTTGGCCATGCGCTGGTCATGCCGCTGCCGCCACCGGCATCAGCGATTCGGCAGTAGCCACAATTGTTCGCCCGTTGTCGGGCATGACCGAGCCCATGCGGCTCACACACACAAATAAGGAGTATTCCAATGACCGAAGCAGTTGATTTACGTGCAGGGATGACATTCGTTGAAGACGGTAAGCTGATCAAGGTGCTTGAATCCAACCACCACAAGCCGGGCAAGGGCAACACCCTGATGCAGCTCAAGCTGTACGACGTTCGCGCCGGCAGCACCGTTCAGACCACCAAGCGGCCGAGTGAAAAAATCGAGCTGGCCGTCCTCGAAGACAAGCCGGCGCAGTACCTTTACACCCAAGACACCCTGGCCTACTTCATGGACCTGGCGACTTACGAGCAGTACGAGCTGCCGACCGAAAGCATCGAAGAGGAGCTCAAGTACCTGCTTGAAAACACCCAGGTCAACATCGAGTTCTACGGCAGCGAAGTGATCGGCATCACGCTGCCGACCACCGTTGAGCTGACCGTCACCGAGACCCAGCCTTCGATCAAGGGCGGCTCCGTGACCGGCGGCGGCAAGCCGGCGACGCTTGAAACCGGCCTGGTGGTCAACGTGCCGGACTTCATCCAAAACGGCGAAAAGCTGATCATCAACACGCAAAACGGTACGTACCAAAAACGCGCCTAAGCGAATCTATGTGATTTTATCAACGGTCGCGCCTGCAGGGGCGGCCGTTTTTGTGTGGTCAGGCGCCGGTAGTGCCGGTCTCATCGAATCCTAATCGGGTCTTACAGCAACGTTATGTTTGCGCCGACCAATTCCTGTATACTAAGGGTGGAGAAGCTAGGGCTCGGGCCCGGAACGGAGAAGCGAATGAGACAGTTAAAGTACCAGAGACGGCGGCGTCATCTGGGTTGGGTGATTGGCATTGTGACAGTTGTGGTGGCGGCGATCGCGGCGACCGGCGGCTTTTGGCTGTGGCGGCAGCAGCGCGACGCCAAGGCCCCGCGGCAGCTGAACGCGGCGGTCGCGGCGGCCAAAAAGGCCCATCAAGGCAGTGTGGTGACGCGCCAGACCAAGGCCGGCAAGGTGATCTACCTGATGCCGGATGGGATTGAGAAGCCGGCGCCGGCGGTCGTGGCGGCCGCCGCCCGGACGCTGGCGGCGCTGCCCCAAGGCGCGACGACCAAAACCGCGGTGGTGACGGTGACCCTGCGTGGGGTGCCGTACGGCCTGGCAAGCCTTGACGTGGCCGGCAAGGGCTACGGGGTGGTGGCTCACCGGCTCGCCGCGGTGGCCAAGAAGGCCACGGACCTGGCGACGGTGACCATGGCCACCGGCCAGCCGGCGACGTTGCACCAGCTGGTCGACACCGACCCGGCGCGTCGTGCGATCAACTACCAGGCCAGGCAGGTGCTGGCCAACAACAAGCAGCTGAGCGACGCGGCGCTGACGGCGGTGTTGACCCAGCCCTTGTTGGCCGACCTCAACGCGCAAAACTTCACGCTGACGCCCAAAGCCCTGACCATTTTGGATGCCCAAAGCCGGCCGGTGGCCGCGGTGCCGCTGACGCGCATCGCCCAGTTCATGAAGGGGGGTCGCGCCAAGGAGCAGCCGGGCAAGGTAATCGCGTTGACCTTCGATGACGGCCCCAACCCGACGCTGACGCCGCAGATTCTCGCGGCACTCCACCGGGCCGGCGCCAAGGCGACGTTTTTCATGCTGGGGTCGGGTATTCACGACTACCCCCAGGCGGCCAAGGCGGTGGCCGCAAGCGGTAACGAAATCGGCATTCACACTTACGACCACCAGTACCTGCCGGGCCTCAGCGTGACGGCCGGGCTGGATCAGGTTTACGGCAAAATGACCCAGACTTACTACCACACCTTCGGCACCCTGCCGACGCTGCTTCGGCCGCCGTACGGGGCGATCAGCAAGCAGCTGGCCGCCGCCGAGGACCTGCCGGCGATTCAGTGGACCACCGACTCGCAGGACTGGGAGTCCAAAAACGCCGGCGCCATTTTGAACCGCATTCGGTCGACGGCCTACGCCGGCGGCATCGTGCTGATGCACGACATTCAGCCGGCCACCGCCCAGGCGCTGCCGAGCGTGATTCGAACGCTGCGCGGCCAGGGCTACCGCTTCGTGACGGTCAGCGAACTGCTCGGGGGCCGGCTCTTGCCGGGCCACCAGTACTTCGGCCGCGGCGACGAGCGGCCGGTGTGATGCCTGCCGGTACCCGACGCGCAGACAAGCAACTGAGCCACGCCTTGTGACGGCGGCTCGAAAGGACAGCGACATGACGGAATTTTACTTGGTGCGGCACGGGGAAACCACGGTCAATCAGGCACATCAGTTCAACGGCGGCCTGTCCGATGGGCCGCTGACGGCGGCCGGGGTCGCCGGGGCTCAGGCGGTCGGGACCAGGCTGGCCCAGCACCACTTCACGCAGGTTTTGACCTCCAGCATGCCGCGGGCGCTGGCCACGACCGACTTGATTATGGCGGCCAACGCCTTTGCCTCGACGACGCCGGTGCAACCGGTGGCGGCGCTGCGGGAGATGGTTCTCGGTGACTGGGACGGTCGCACCGGCGACGAAATCGCCGCCCCACAAGACATCGCCACTTACTTCCACGACCCGCTGGCCTTCGATAAGACGGTCGCCGACCGCATTCACGCCGAGCACTACGCAAGCGTTCGCCGCCGCATCCAGACGGTGATCGCCACCGCCTTTGCGGCGCATCCGACCGGCCGCATCCTGGTGGTGGGACACGGCATCGTGTTCCTGCTTTTGATGAACGCGCTGATGAACCGGCCGCTGAGTGCGGCGCGTCAGCAGCGCATCCTGCAAAACGCAACGGTGACGAAGCTGGTGACGCGAAACGGCCGGGACTTCACCGAGCTTTATCGCGACCGGTAGGAGGCCCGATGATAATTCAGATGGACAACGGCCAGACGTTTGTCGCATCGGTCGCGTTGGTGCCGGGACCACTGCTGTGGCTGATAGTCGGCGGCGGCGTGGCACTTCTGGTTCTTGTCTGGCAGCTGGGGCGACAGCGACTGCAGCCGCTGCGCTACGCGGCGACGGCGCTTCTCTGCCTGTACTTGGCGCTGCTTGCGGAAGTGACATTGTTTCCTATCCGGCTCTTTGCTTGGGGAGCACCGGTGTACGCTCGCGGCTTGGGGCACCAGGTCGGCGGCAGCAACCTGGCGCTCGGCAGACTGTGGGATTACAATGCCGATCAGATTGTCGGTAACCTGATCATGCTGGCGCCTTTGGCCTTCTTCCTGGCGCTGCTGTGGGCGCGGCTGGCCCGGTGGCAGACGAACCTCGCCGCGTGTTTTGCCGCAAGTCTTGCCATCGAGCTGCTGCAACTGGTGATGAATGTGACCTATCTGGGCAACCGGGCGTTCGACGTCAACGACCTGCTGCTCAACACGCTGGGTAGCCTGGCGGGGTATGTAGCTTATCGGCTGCTGGCGCTGGGTTGGCCGCGGCTGGTGGCGGGGGTGCGGCGCAAAGCGTGAGCGCGGGGATGGGAGTGGCCAACCTCGGCCAGCCGTCCCGCCAGGCCGGTGCTGCTGCGCCTTCAAAATTAATTTTTGGATAAGGGTTGACATTTTTTTCTAATGCGCGTATTGTTCTCACCATACCAGTTCAAGGAGTGTTGATGATGACAAGATTAATTCCAACACAACTGAATAACGCGTATTACTACGGCTATTACGGATAGCGGTTTGTGTCTGGGGATGCAAACCGCGCGCAGGTTTGCATCCATATGGTCGTAGCATTTCAACATGCAATCGATGGCCACGTGGATGAGCGAATACTCTCCATGTGGCCCTTTCTTTTCCGGAAAAGTCTGCGGTCACGGGGGGTGTTCATCCCGTGGCCGTTTTATTTCGGGCAAAGAAGAGGAGTTTTATCATGAAGCTGAAGAAAATCGCACTGAGTCTCGCCACCGTTGCCGCCGCCTTGAGCCTTGCCGCCTGCGGCAAGAAGCAGGCCGCAGACAAGAACACCGTCAAGATTGGCATCCTGCAGCTGATCGACCAAAGCGCTTTGAACGCCGCGCGGAAGGGCTTCACCGAGGAGCTCGCCGCCGCCGGCTACAAGGGCAAGAAGGTGCAGATCGATTACGTCAACGCGCAAGGCGACCAGGCCAACCTGAAGTCGATGAGCCAGCAGCTGGCCAAGGACGGCAACGTCTTGAACCTGGCGATCGCGACCCCGGCGGCCCAGGCGCTGCAAAAAGAGGACGCCAAGACGCCGATGCTCTTCACCGCCGTCACCGACCCCAAGGCCGCGGGGCTGGTCTCCGATGTTGACGCACCGGACCTGAACGCGACGGGCGTCACCGACGCCGTGGATGTCGCCGGCCAGATCGACTTCACCCACAAGCTGTTCCCGAAGGCCAAGCGCATCGGGCTGCTCTACAACGCCGCCGAGGAGAACTCGGTGGTCCAGATTGCCCAGGCTAAAAAGGAGCTGAAGAAGCTGGGCCTCAAGGCGGTGGTCAAGACCGCGGCGACGACCAACGACGTGCAACAGGCCGCAGAGGCCTTGGCCAAGCAGTCCGACGCGATTTACATTCCAACCGACAACGTGGCCGCGGCCGCGATGCCAACCATCGGCAAGGTCTCCGAGGCGACCAAGGTGCCGGTGGTCAACGCCGACGCGACGATGATCAAAACCGGCGGTGTGGCGACGCAGGGCATCAACTACGAGGACCTCGGGCGGCAGGCGGCCAAGCTGGCCATCAAGATCATCAAGGGCAAGAAGGTGAAAGACCTCGCCGTTGAGGCCCCGGCCAAGACGTCTTTGGTCACCAACAAGCACCGCATGCAGCTGTTCAACCTGACCCAGGCGCAGGTTGAGGCGGCCGCCGAGTAACCCCGTGTCCCACTTTCTCCTGATCCGAAGCACCGTGCGAAAGATTTGGCCTTGACATGAGAAAATTATGAGTGTATTCTCGTAAACATACCAGAACGACTGGTAATGTCAAAGGAGTGTTGACGATGAACCAAGCAATGCCAACACAACTGAATCGCGCCTTTTTCGCCGGCTTTTTCTTCGGATAGCGGTCCGCATCCCCGATGGATGTGAACCGCGGTTCACATCCATGAGGCCGGCGCAGTTAAATGTGCAATCAACCGCCACATGGATTAACACAATCCATGTGGCCTTTCTTTTTCCGGAAAAAATCGATGGCCAGCCACGTGGAATTGTGTCCCCGTGGCTGGCTGTTTTTTGTCAGTCAGACAACTCAGGAGGAAGAAATATCATGAAGATGACCAAAGTTTTGACCGGGGTGGCTGCCGCCGCCATGCTGATGACGCTCGCCGCTTGCGGCAAGAAGGCGCAGGCCGACGACGGCACCGTGCGTATCGGGGTGTTGCAGCTGATCGACCAAACCGCGTTGACCGACGCGCGGCAGGGCTTCACCCAGGCGCTGGCCAAGGCTGGCTACAAGGGCAAGAAGGTCCAGATCGATTACGTCAACGCGCAAGGCGACCAGGCCAACCTGAAGACGATGAGCGAACGCCTGGCCAAGGACGACAACGACGTCAACTTGGCGATCGCCACCCCGGCGGCCCAGGCGCTGCTCAAGGAAGACAACCAGACGCCGATGGTCTTCACCGCCGTCACCGACCCCAAGGCGGCCGGGCTGGTCGATGACCTCAAGGCCCCGGACAAGAACGTCACCGGCGTCGTCGACCTAGTCGACATTCCCGCCCAGATCAGCTACATGCACAAGCTCTTCCCCAAGGCCAAGACGGTCGGCATGATCTACAACGCCGCCGAGCAAAACTCGATTGTCCAGGTCCAGGCCGCCGAGAAGGCCGCCAAGAAACTGGGGCTCAAGGTGACCAAGCGAACCGTCGCCTCGACCAACGACGTGCAGCAGGCGATGGAGTCCCTGGCCGGCTCAAGCGACGTGATCTACGCGCCGACGGACAACACCGTCGCCGCCGCAATGGCCACGGTCGGCAAGGTGTCTTTGGCCAAAAAGGTGCCGGTGGTGCCGGCGGCCTCGACCATGGTTGAAGACGGCGGCGTCGCCAACATCGGCATCGACTACAAGGAACTGGGGCGCCAAACCGGCCGGCTGGCCGTGAAGATCCTGCGCGGCCAAAAGGTCAAGAAGCTGGCCGTCGAGGCGCCGGCCAAGGTCACCGTGATCAAGAACGAGAAGATGATGAAGGCGTTCGGCATCACCGCGCAAGACGCGGCCAACGCCGCTAAGTAAGGTTTCGGCTCTCAGGCGCTGCGGCGGCGACGGGGTCGCACTCGGATCACCACACAACGCTACTCACCCGGTGCAGCACTGCGCCGGCCCATTATTGGAGGACAAGGCACAATGGATATTTTGATCTCAAGTGTTTCGCAGGGCCTGCTGTGGTCCGTCATGGCCATCGGCGTCTACCTGACGTTCCGCATTCTGGACATCGCCGACATGACCGCCGAAGGGAGCTTCCCGCTGGGGGCCGCCATCACCGCCCATGCGCTGGTGTCGGGGGTCGGCCCGATTGCGGCCACGCTGCTCGGCGCCGGTGGCGGCGCCTTGGCCGGCCTGGTGTCCGGCATCTTGCACACCAAGTTCAAGATTCCAGACTTGTTGACCGGGATTTTGACCATGACCGGGCTGTACTCCGTCAACCTGTTCGTCATGGGGCAGGCCAACGTGTCGCTGCTCGCCAACGTCAAGACGGCCTTTTCCCTAGTTGACCTCGGTGACAGCACTTGGGACACGATTCTGGTGGGGGCCGTGGTGGTCGCCATCGTGATTGTGGCCTTGGTCTACTTCTTCAACACCGAAATGGGCCTGGCCGCCCGGGCGGTGGGGGACAACCAGGCGATGAGCGCGGCCAACGGCATCAACAACGACACGATGAAGATCATCGTCTACATGGTGTCTAACACCTTGATCGCGCTGAGCGGCAGCCTGATGGCCCAGACCAATGGCTACGCGGACATCTCGATGGGGATCGGCACCTTGGTGATTGCGCTGGCCGCCATCATCATCGCCGAGATTCTGGTGCGGAACCTCAGCTTCGGGGCCCGGCTGGTCACCATCATCGTCGGCGCCGTCATCTACCGCCTGATCATCGCCTGGGTGCTCGACATGGGCGTCGACCCGAACGCCTTGCGCCTGTTCTACGCCCTGATGCTGGCCGTGTTCCTAGCCCTGCCGCTGGTCCAAAAGGGGCTGGTGCAGTGGCGCGAACGGCGCGAAAACAAGGCCCGGATGGCCAAGGAGGATTAGCATGAAAGCCTTAGAAGTCAAGCAGCTGCACCAGTACTTCGAAAAGGGAACGGTCAACGAAAACCACGCGCTCAAGGGCATCGACCTGACGCTTGACCCCGGCGATTTCGTCGCGATCATCGGCGGTAACGGGGCCGGCAAGTCGACGCTGCTCAACTCGGTGGCCGGCTCGATTCCCGTCACCCACGGCCAGGTTCGCATCGCCGGCAAGGACGTCACCTACCAAGGCGTGGCCAAACGCGCCAAGCTGATCGCCCGGGTCTTTCAAGATCCCAAGGCCGGCACGGCCCCGCGGCTGACCGTCGAGGAGAACCTGTCTTTGGCCCTCAAGCGCGGTCAGTGGCGCAATTTCTGGGCCGGCGGCGTCAAGCGGCGCGACCGCGACTTGTTCCGGCAAAAGCTCGCCAGCCTGGGCCTGGGGCTGGAGGACCGGCTGACCGCCGAAATCGGCCTGCTGTCCGGCGGTCAGCGCCAGGCGGTGACGCTTTTGATGGCGACGCTGCAGGCACCGGAGCTGTTGCTTTTGGACGAACACACCGCGGCGCTTGATCCGCAGACCAGCGCGACGGTGATGGCGCTGACCGAGCAGCTGGTCGCCGCACAACACATCACCACGCTGATGATCACCCACAACATGCAAGACGCGCTGCGCTACGGCAACCGCCTGATCATGCTCGATCACGGTCGCATCGCCGTGGATCTCAAGGGCCCCGAAAAAGAGGGCTTGACCGTCGCCGACCTGATGCGCCTGTTCAAGGCCCAAAGCGGCGCGGAGCTGAGTGACGACGCGGTGCTGTTGAGCTAGCCCAATCGAATCAGCCTATGAACCGTCGGGAATGCCACCCGGCGGTTTTTTGGTGCCGAATTAGATAGGCCCTAATCAAATAACGCGACGGCTGGGGCAGGTCCGAGGCGAGTTGCGATGAGGCCGCGCTTTGATCAACTTTTTCAACCAATCCGCCGACATTAAACAACAATTGACTTGTCGGCCTGCGGCTTCATTCGGTATAATGAAAGCGATTAGTCTGCGCCACTGCGCAATCTGGAGGAAGCCTTGTGAAAGAGTCCGTCGACCTGTTCTTGCAAAAAAGCGCCTGGGAGAAGCTCAGCTTGTATCGCACCATTCAGCACCTCAAACGCACCGAGCTGCCAGTGGCGACGCGCGTTCAAGAGCAGCTGGCCGGCACGCCGCGCGTGATCGAAGAGGTCAACCTGCGCCGCGTGGCCAACCTGACGGGCAAGAACTACGGGACGCTGTACTACACCTACAACCAGCTTTTGGAGCAGTTGCGGGTGCTGGCCAAGACGCCAGACGCCGACACCGCGACGCTGTTTGCGTTGCCCGACGGCGAGCTGCGCATGGCGCTGGTCGCCCAGGGGGTGGTGTACCAGTTCCTGCGCCACGTGCTGGCCGAGGACCTGCCGCACTTTGAGGCCTTCGTGGCCGCCAGCGACGCGTCGCGGGTGACCTGCCTGCGCTACCTGCGGCCGCTGCGGGATATGGCCAAGCGGCTGGGGGTGCGGATTGTGTACGAGAAAATGCACCTGAGCGGCGACGAGGCGCGGATCCGGATTTTTCTGACCGCGGCCTTTTGGTTGGCGACCGACGGGGCGGCCTGGCCCTTTGCGGCGACCACGCGCGACACGGCGTTGCGGCAGGTGACCGCCATCGGGGCGGCCTTCGAGCGCGACTACCAAAGCCCGGTCATCCGCGAGGTGCTGGCCTACTACAACGCCGTCACCGCCGCCAGGCTGAGCCACGGGCACGTGGTCGACAAGCCCAGTGCCCCACTGAGCTACCCGGTACCCAACCTGTTTGCCGATCAGGCCGCCCTCAGCCGCATCGCCCAGTTCAACGAGTCGCAGCACATGTACCAGCTCAACTTCCTGCTGCCGCTGTATGCGGTGGCCGAGGATCCGGACGTGGCGGCGACCATCGCGACCTTCCGTCGCTACAGCGCCGATCTCTACCAGTTCGTCGACCGCTTCATGCGTAAGCTGCCCGACGCCGTGCTGGATCCCGATCACCTGAGCGCCACGCAGCTGGCGATGATTCAAGCCGACCTGCTGGCGGTGGTGACCAGCGTCGCGACGTTCGGGTTGGACCTGGGCGCAAGCGTCGCCTACGCCTTCAACCAACGCGTGGCCCGGGGAGCGGCCGATCCCAGGCTCGAGGCGCTGGTTCACCAGACGGTGGAGGCCGTGGCGATGCAGCAGCGCCTAACTTGGTTGGGCGATCACGACCTGGCCGCCGTCGCCCAGGCGCTGTACGCCAACCTGCTGCCGGTCCAGCGCTTCGCGCGGCCGCAGCACAAGGTGAAAGTGGCGCTGATGCTTGAGCCGACGATGCTGGGGTTCGCCGATCTGATCATCTTCATGCAGCAGCAACCCTTCGTCGAGCTGTTGCACGACCACTACGAGGCGGCCGACTTGGTGATTCAGGCCTCGTCCTTGCCGCTCAATCTGGCGGCCACCAAGCCGCAGGTTCGCTTTCGCTGGAACATGAACGCCGCAAGCGACCTGTTCGGCGAGCTGGCCGGGGTGCTTTACGCGATGGCCCAAGACAGCGGGGCGTGACCGTAACGCCCATGCGCCAGAAGGCCGCGCGACCAATTGGCCGCGCGGCCTTTTCCTTCGTCCGTATTTAGCACTCTCGTTGACAGAGTGCTAAATCCGTGGTATCATGGTTTATGTAAACAAGAAGGCGTCACCCAGCAGAATCGAACACGTTGAAGGCATCGCGCATCGGGATGTCTTTTTGCTTGCACCGCGCCGTGAGCAGATGGCTTGCGGCACCAGGCGTCACCCGCGTTTAATGGTGGGGACGACAAGTAGCGACCGGCGTTCGCCGGCGACAAGGGGGAATCATGATGGCAAGTTTCAACGATCCGTTTTTCAACAACGACATGGACGACTTTTTCAGTGATGTGCTGCGGCGCATGGGCGACGGTCAAAACCGCCGCTACGTGGTCAACGGCCACGAGCTGACCCCAGACGAGGTGGCCAAACTCCAGCAGGGCCAGGCCGGCGGGGCGATTCCGGTTCAAGACGCCGGCGCTAAGGCCAAGCCCGCAGGTGGCATTCTCGAGAAGCTCGGGCGCAACCTGACGGCGGAGGCCAAGGCCAAGACGCTTGATCCGGTGATCGGCCGCGACAAGGAGATTCAAGAAACCGCCGAAATCCTGAGTCGCCGCACCAAGAACAACCCGCTTTTGGTCGGGGATGCCGGTGTCGGCAAAACCGCCGTGGTCGAAGGGCTCGCCCAGGCGATCGTGCAGGGCAACGTGCCGGCGGCGGTCAAGGACAAGCAGATCTACTCGATTGACTTGGCCAACCTCGAGGCCGGCACCCAGTACCGCGGCAGCTTCGAGCAAAACATTCAGGACCTGATCAAGGCGGTTCAAAAGGCCGGCAACGTCATCTTGTTCTTCGATGAGATTCACCAGATCCTCGGGGCCGGCGCGACCGGCGGCGAGGAAAGCGGCGGCAAGGGCCTGGCCGACATCATCAAGCCGGCTTTGTCGCGCGGCGAGCTGACGGTGATTGGCGCCACGACCCAAGACGAGTACCGCAACACAATCATGAAAGACAGCGCCTTGGCGCGGCGGTTCAACGCCGTGACGGTGCTTGAGCCAAGCGCCAAGGACACGGTCACCATCCTGAAGGGCATCCGCAAGCTCTACGAACAGCACCACCACGTGCAGCTGCCGGATGACGTGTTGCAGGCCTACGTGGATTATGCCGTGCAGTACCTGCCGCAGCGGACGCTGCCCGACAAGGCGATTGACCTGCTGGACATGACCGCGGCGCATCTGGCGGCCAAGCACCCGGTGGTCGACAAGGTGGCGCTGGAGAAGCGCCAGGCCGCCCTGACGACCCAAAAGGACCAGGCGGCCAAGGCCGAGGACTTCGAGCAGGCCGCCAAGCTCAAGACCGAGCTTGAGGCCGTCCAAGCGCAGCTTGAAGCGCCCGCCACCACCGCCAAGCCGGTGGTGGCGACGCCGGACGACGTCGCCCAGTCCGTCGAGCGGCTGACCGGCATTCCGGTGGCGCAGATGGGCGCCTCCGACATCGAGCGGCTCAAGACCATCGGCACCCGGCTCAAGGGCAAGGTGATCGGTCAAGACGAGGCGGTCGACATGGTCGCCCGGGCGATTCGCAGGAACCGCGCCGGCTTCGACGAAGGCAGCCGCCCGATCGGCAGCTTCTTGTTCGTCGGCCCAACCGGCGTGGGTAAAACCGAGCTGGCCAAGCAGCTCGCCTTGGATCTTTTTGGCGACAAGAACGCGATTATTCGCCTCGACATGTCCGAGTACAGCGACCGCACCGCGGTTTCCAAGCTGATCGGCACCAGCGCCGGTTACGTCGGCTATGAGGACAACGGCAACACGCTGACCGAGCGGGTTCGCCGCGACCCTTACGCGATTGTCCTGCTCGATGAAATCGAAAAGGCCGACCCCCAAGTGTTGACCCTGCTGCTGCAAGTGCTGGACGACGGGCGGCTAACCGATGGCCAGGGCAACGTGGTCAACTTCAAGAACACCGTGATCATCGCGACCTCCAACGCCGGCTTCGGTGACACCGCGCTGTCCGGTGACCAGGCCAAGGATCGCGACCTGATGACCCGCCTGGCGCCGTACTTCCGCCCGGAGTTCCTCAACCGCTTCAATGGCATCGTGGAATTCAGCCACTTGACCCGAGCGGACCTGGACAAGATTGTCGGCCTGATGCTCGACGACGTCAACCGCACCCTGGCCAAAAAGGGCCTGACGCTGACGGTCACCAAGCCGGCCCGTGAGTGGCTGATCACCCAGGGCTACGACGAGGCGATGGGGGCGCGGCCGCTGCGCCGCGTGATCGAGGCCAACATCCGCGACACGGTCACGGATTACTACCTGGATCACCAGGATGCCACCGCCCTGGTCGCCGACTTGAAAGACGGCCACATCGTCATCAGCGCGGCTGAACCGGTCGCCACGGCCTAACCGTGAGACCAACAGGGTCCTTGCGCAAGCAAGGGCCCTGTTGGCGTCTGGCGCCGCCAAAAAAACGTCCGGCACAGGCTACGCCGGACGCGCCGAAGCCACCGCGGGGGGAAACGCGCGGCGGCCTCGGTGTTCTTGCTGGTTGGTGCGATGACGCCGTGGTCGCGAGTTGGCAGTTGCACAACTCGCAGCGTCGCTTGGTACAAGTGGTACAAGCCACCGGTCAATGCCCCGCCGCAGCTACCTCGCATGGCGAGTAGGCGGGGCAATACGCAGCCGGTGGGTGGTGGTCCACACCCTGGTGGTCGGCCTCAATCGGAGGGGGCCGTTGCGCGAAAACGTCGGCGTTGTTGCCTGGTTCGGCATGGCATGAGTGGGGTACTGGGAATGCTTATGTCCCGGACCGTTCCCCATAGACGGTGGCCGTGCTGCGGCTGTGATCAAAGCCGCCGCCCCGTCCTAAGATAATCATCTGAAGCTAGTGTAAGCCCTGTCATTTTGGGCGTCAACTTTTAAGCTCACGTGGTGGCACGGCGCCAAAACGCCCCTGATCAGCCAGTCGCTGATCAGGGGCGTTTGCGTGTTCATTGCTGTTCGGATTGCGTGGCCTCGGTGCCGGCGCCACCGCTTTCGGTCGCCGTGCCGGTTTCACCGCTTGCCGCCTCGGTGTCGGCGGTGGTTTCACCGCTCGCCTGAACCTCTTGCGTCGCGGTTTCGGGGTCGGTGGTCGCCGCACTGTCGATGTCGGTGCTGGCGGCCGCGTCGCCGGTGCTGTCGGTGGTGCTTGTGCTGCTGCTTTGCGCCTGGCGCATTTCGGCCGCGGTCTTGGGCTCGTCCTTGCCGTCGGACTTGACGCCGTAGCCGTTGCTCATGCCGATGAAGTGCTCCCAAAACAGGGCGTAGTTGCTGTCGGTGCCGCCGATGGCGAACTTCGCCTGGGTGGCGGTCGGCGTCCAGTTGTTGTACAGGCTGGTCAAAGTCTCGCCGCCGACGTTGAAGGTGCTGCCGTTGTACAAGACGCTGCCGGCCTTTTGCCCGGTTTCGGCGTTGACGGCCACCGACTTGACGCCGCTTGGCCGCTGCATCTGGCGGGTGAGATCGAAGCGATCCGGCATCACCCGGTAGGCGGCGTTAACCAGCTTGGCCCAAAGGCGCTGGTTGACGACGGACCCCTCGGAGCTCAGCGTGTGGTTGGCGCCGGCGTTGTTGTCGTAGCCCATCCAGCTGGCCATGGTCATGCCCGGCGTCGAAGCCAGGAACCAGACGTCCTTGTAGTCGTTGGAAGTCCCGGTTTTCCCAATCAGGTTGGACGTGTCGAAGTTGACCAGGTAAGGTACGGTCGACGCGGTCCCGGAGGCCACGACCTCGTGGAGCATCTGCTGCATGATGTAGCTGGTGGCCGGCGAGAAGACGCGGTTGGGCTTGGTCTTGTGCTGGTAGACGACGTTACCCAACGGGTCGACGATTTTGTCGATCACGTACGGGGTGACGTGGGTGCCGCCGCGTTCGAAGGTGGCAAAGGCGCCGGCGGCCTGCCGCACGGTCACGCCGTAGTCGGTTCCGCCCAGGGCCAAGCCGAGCTGGCTGTAGTCGTTTTTGGTCAGCGTGTCGATGCCGTTTTTGACCATGTAGGACTTGACGTCGACGCTTTGGCGCAGCCGCGAGTAGAGCTGCACGGTGGGAATATTATAGGAAAACTTCAGCGCGGTGGTCGCGCTGACGAACTTGTTTTGAACCACGCCGCCGTAATCGGTGACGGAGTAGCCGCCAAAATCATGCGGGAAATCGGCCAGCATGGTGCCGGAGCCGATGATCTTGTTTTCGATCGCCGGGCCGTACACCAGCGTCGGCTTGATCGAGCTGCCGGGCGACCGCTTGGTGTTGATGTGGTTGACCTGGCCGGACGTGCCGCCGACGAAGCTGACAATCGCGCCGGTGCTGTTGTTCATCAGGACGGCGCCGGTTTGAACCGGTTCCGAGGAGACGGTGGTCTTGCCGGTGATCGAGTCGGTGCTGGTGGTGGTGTAGGTCTGCCCCAGTGACCCCTTGTTCTCGGCGACCACGGTTTGCATCGCGTCGTAGGCCGCCTTGTTGATGGTCGAGTGGATCGCGTAGCCCTTGGTGGCCAAAAGCGACTTCGCGTCGGTTTGGTACTGGTTGGCCAGCGCCGTGTTTTGCTTCAGCTCGGCTGCGGTGTGGCCGTCTTTTTTGGCCAGCTGCTGGGCCAACACCGTGGTGGCCTCGCTGGTCACCATTTCGTAGACGTAGCTGTACTTTTGCGAGGCGCTGGTGGCCTCGGCGCGGGGCAGGAAGTCGGCCTTCAGATCGTAGGCCTTGGCCTCTTGGTACTGCTTGTTGGTGATCGTGCCGGCGCGGTACATGCGAAACAGCACGGTTTTTTGCCGGTTGAGGCCGATGTCAAGCTCGGCCTTGGGCTTCAAGGCGCCGGTGATGGTGTAAGGCGTGTACACCGACGGGCTTTGCGGCAGGCCGGCGATGTAGGCGGCCTGGGCGAGGTTGAGGTCCTTGGCGCTCTTGCCGAACAGCCCCTTGGCCGCCGTCTGCACCCCGGCGATGTTTTGGCCCTTGTTGTTGCGGCCCAGGGTGACGATGTTCAGGTACGTCTCCAGGATTTTTTGCTTGGGGTAGTAGTGATTCAACCGCAAGGCGTACATGATCTCGACGGCCTTGCGCTTGAACGTGGTCTCCGAGCTCAGGAACTGCAGCTTGACCACCTGCTGGGTCAACGTCGACCCGCCGGTTTGGCTGCCCAGCCCGGTCAGATCGGAGAACACCGCGCGAACCAGCGCCTTGGGGACGACGCCGGGGTTGTCGTAGAAGTCCTCATCTTCGGTGGCGACCAGCGCCTTTTGGAGCCAAGGCGAGATGCCAGCGAGGTCGACGGTTTCGCGCAGCAGGTCGTTTTTCATGTGGCCGAACGAGACGTTGTGGGCGAAGTACAGGGACGTCGCCTTGTCCACGTTGTCCAGGGTGCGGGTCATCACCGCCTTGGACGGGACCTTGGTTTCGTTGATGATCTCGGCGAAGTAGCCGCCGAGGATGCCGACGCCCAGCGCCCCCAGGACAATTAGGGTGCCGATTGCGTAGTAAAGAAGCGAACGCAGGGTTTGCAGGGTCACGTCGACGTACAGGGGCCAGGTTGTTTTCGATAACTTCGGCAGCGGCTCGGGCCGCGCCTTCTTGGGTTTGGGCGCCGCGTCGCCGCGAAAATGTGCCCATTGATGTTTGAATCCGGTTTTCAAGTCGTTCCCACCTTCGTGTTGGTCGCACAATATCAGTTATTATAACCCAAAACCCGGTGGCCTGCTTGCGGATGTGCGAAGCCGCCGCGTTTGTGCTACGCTGGTCTGAAAAGACGCAATGGAGGCTCCCATGTACCAAACGCTACTATTCGATGTTGATGACACACTGCTGGACTTCAAGGCCGGTGAAATGGCGAGCCTGCGCCAGACCTTCGCCGGCCTGGGGCTGACCGACACGGCGGCGCTTGAGGCCGATTACCTGAAGCTGAACGCGAGCCTGTGGCGGCAGTACGAGGCCGGCCGGATTCCGCGCGAGCAGATCTTTTCCACCCGCTTCACCGCGCTGTTTGACAAGCACGGCCTGGTGTTCGACGGCATCGCGGCCGAGCACACCTACCACGCGCTTTTGGATCAACAGGCGATTTTGCTGCCAGGGGTCGAAGCGGTGTTGGACCAACTGAAGGCCGCGCGTTGCTACATCGTGTCCAACGGCATCGCGCCGGTGCAGCAGGCCCGGCTGACCAAGGCCGGCATCCGCGACCGCTTCGCCGCACTGTTCGTCTCCGATGCGATCGGGGCCCCCAAGCCGACCACGACCTTTTTTGATTACGTTGCGGCCAAGATTCCCTCCTTCGACCCGGCAACCACGCTGATCATCGGCGATTCGCTGACCTCGGACATCCAAGGTGGCCAAAACGCGCATCTGGACTCGGTGTGGTTCAACCCGCACTTCGTTCCCAACCGCTCCGCCATTCGCCCAGTGTATACCCTGAACCGCCTAGCCGACCTGCCGGCGGTGGTCCACCGCACCAAGTAAAAAGCCTCGCCTGAAGCGCCGGTCAACCGAGATGGCTGGCCGCGACAAGGCGAGGCTTTTTGCAATGGTGGGTGGGGGAGCGGCGGCGTGAGCCCCCTCCCGAGTGATCACCGGCGTTGCGGTAGCCGCCACTCGGCAATCGCCCACCGCGGTCGCAAGCCGGCGCGGTCACGTCTGAGTCGGGCTTTGCCTGCGCCGCCTGGGTGCGACCTCACCGCCGGCGAATTGAACCGGTGGCCGCGGTCACCAGTCCGGCCGCAGTGGCCAGCTGCAGGCTGCCGTCGTTGGCGAAGCCGGCGATGGTGCCGGTCTGCACCGGTCCGGCACCGGTCAGCGTGACGGCCGCCCCCAGCCAGGCGGCGCGTTGCCGGTAGGCCGGCATGATGTCGGCCGGCGTCGCCAGCCGGGCCGCCAGGCGGCTGAGGAAGGCGGCGGCCAAGGTGGCGCGGCAATCCGGCGCCTGGGCGTCTTGCAGCCAGCCGATGGGCAGCGCCGTCGCGGCCAGTGGCACCGCCGGCCGGGGCCGCAGGTTGACGCCGACCCCTAAGATGACGCGCAAGGCGCCGCCGGTGGCCGCCGGCACCGCGGTGGCCAGGATGCCGGCCACCTTGCGTTCGTTCCAAAGCAGGTCGTTGACCCACTTGATCTGCGTGGTGACGTCAAGCACCGCCGCAATCGCCTCTTGAAGCGCGACGCCTGCCGCCGGGGTGACCAGCGAAAGCGGCAGGTCGGCCGGCGGGGCGAAGGCCAGGCTGAGGTACAGCCCGGCTGCGGCCGGCGAGCTGAAGGTGTGGCCCGTGCGGCCGATGCCGGCGGTTTGGGTTTCCGCCAGCACGACCAAGGGTGGCGCCGTGGTCGCCAGCTCGCGCGTGGCTGCCAGCTGCGTGGAATCGAGCGTCGCCGCGGCCTGAATGGTCAGCCCCGGCCAGCCGGTGGTGCGGTTTTGAATCAGTGCGACGTCAAGCATGGTCCTCCTTGCAGGTCAAAAGACCCAGGCGCTTGGCCCGGGTCCTTCAAACCGTGAACGATGTGGGTTACTTGACCAACCGCGCGATCGCGTCGGCGTAGATGGCGACGGCGCGGATGATGTCGGCCACCGGCATGTACTCGTTGGCCTGGTGCATCACGTTCTCTTGGTCTGGCATCTGGGCACCGAACGCGACGCCGCGGGTGATGATGCGGCCGTACGTGCCGCCGCCAATCACCTGCTCGTGGACCGGCAGGCCGGTGTGGTCGCTGAACGTACCCAGCAGCGTCTGCACCAGCGGGTCGTCGCCTGAGACGTAATGCGGCCCCTGGGCGTGGCCGTCGATGGTGACGTCGACTTGGTCTGGGCCAATCGTGGTTTCGATCCGGTCGCGAATCGCCTCGGCGTCGGTGCCTTGCGGGTAACGCACGTTGATCATGACGGACTGTTCCGCGTCTTGGCCGAAGGTGAACAGGTCCGGGCTGGCCGTCAGGTCGCCCATCAGCTTGTCGGTGTAGGCGATGCCCAGCTTGTGGCCGCGGGAGTCGTCGTGCATCAGGTTCGCGATGGCCGTGAGGTACTGCTTGCCGGCGGGGTCAAATCCAAACGGCGCGAGCAGCACCGCCAGGTAGGTCGCGGCGTTGACGCCACCACGCGGCTCCTGCGCGTGGGCGCCCTTGCCGGTCAGCGTGATGGTCAGGCCGCTTGCGGCGTCTTGGCTGGCCACGGTCACGCCGTTGGCCGGGCCGAAGGTGGTCAGCGCCTCGCGCAGCGCGGCCGGGACGTCACCGGTCAGCGTTGCCGTGGCGGTTTGCGGCACCATGTTGGTGCGGATGCCGGCGGTGAAGCTGGTCAGGGTGAGGGCGGCGGAATGCGCCGCGACCGGCTTGAAGGTCACCTTGAAGGTCGCGATGCCCTTTTCACCGTTGATGATTGGGAACTCCGCGTCCGGTGAAAAGCCAAAATCCGGGGCCGGCTGGTTTTCCAGGTAGCGGTTGATGCCGACCCACTCGGACTCCTCGTCGGTGCCGATGATGAAGTGAATTTTCTTGTTGACCGGCAGCTTGAGGTCGCGGATCAGGCGCAGGGCGTAGTAGGCCGCGATGCTTGGCCCCTTGTCATCGGATGCGCCGCGGGCGAAGAGCTTGCCGTCCTTGATCACCGGTTCGAAGGGGTCGGTGTCCCAGCCGGGGCCGGCCGGCACCACGTCCATGTGGCCGAACAGCCCGAAAATCTCGTCGCCGTCGCCGTATTCGATGCGGCCGGCCACGTTGTCGACGTTCAGGGTTTTGAACCCGTCGCGCTCGGCCAAGGCCAGCATCGCGCGAAGCGCCTTGGCCGGGCCCGGACCCAGCGGCTCGTCTTGGGTGCCGTGGGCAACGTCTCGTGCGGAGTCGATGCGCAGCAGTGTGGTGAGGTCTTGCAGTAAGTCGTCTCGGTAGTTCTCGGCTTCTTTTTGCCAATCGATCGTCATCTTATCCCTGCTTTCTATTGATAGCCGGCGTTATCGCCACTTCCATTGTACCCGGTATTCGCGGTGCGAACAATGCCGCCGTCACTGGGCGGTTGACCACAGCGTTGGATCCAGGAGCGGCCCGTCAAACCACAGGCGCTGCGGGGCCTCGGGCAAGACGCCGCAGTTGAGCGGCCGCGGCACCAGTGCCTGAGCCATGCCCAGGCGTTGTAGCCGCACCCAGCCGGCGGTGAGCTTGACCCAGGTGTGGCCGCGGCGTCGCACCACCGCCAGAATCGTGGCGGCCGCGTTGCGGGACAAAAAGCCGCTGCGGCCGCTGGTGCTACTTGGACCGTTGCGCAAGAAGAGGCGCAGGCCGCGGGGCCTGGCCACCACGCGGCGGTTGAGCAAGGCGGTGGCCCAGCCGGCGGCCGGCGCCTTGGTCAGCCCCGCGGTTGGGACGTAGCGGTTTTGGCTCAGCTGGGCGTACCACACCCCGTTGGAGCGAACCTCCGCCTTGGTGGCAAAGCCCTGGCCGCTGGCCAGCGTGTGGCCGGTGGCCGCCTGGGTGTAGGGGTTTTCGTAAATCGGTAGGGCGGCGGTCGTGGTGTTGACCAGTCGCGCATCGACGCTGCGTCGGCTGGCCTTGCGCCGCAGTCTCGCGTAGGTGCTTGCGACCTGCGGATAGTTGGTGACCACGCCGTCGAGGTTCAGGTTGGCCAGCCAGCGCCACTTGGTGGTGGTCTCGTTCATCTCGTCCCAGACGTACACCAGCTGGTGCATCGCGTGAAGCGACTTAACCATGTCTGGGGTGACCAGGTCGGCGGCGACGTCGATGCCCGAGGCGTACTTGAACACGGCGAAGGTGATGCGGTGCAGCGACCCGACAATCAGGAGGCGCGGCACCTGCGGCAGCAGCTTTTGAAGACGCTTCAGGCTTTTTTTGGAAAAGGAGTGAAACATCACCCGGTCGGTCATGTGGGTGCGAACCAAGGCCGCGGCAATCTTGGCCTCCAGGTGGGGGTGGGGGATGCCCGGCTCAATCTTGGTCTCGATCAGCAGGCGGCCCGGGCGGTGTTGGTAATGGGTTAAGACTTCATCAAGGCTGTGAACGGGCTCGCCATTTTTGGTATGATAGGCGTGAAGCGTGGCGAAAGGCGTGGCGGCGATGGCCAAGTCGGCCCCGGTCATGCGCATGATCGTCGGGTCGTGTTGCACCACCAGCACCCCGTCTGCGCTTTCCTGCACATCAAGCTCCACCGCATCGGCGCCGCTGGCCAGGGCCAGGTCGTCGCTTTGCAGCGTTTCTTCGGGGGCCTTGGTCGGATCGCCGCGGTGGCCGACCACGGTGAAGGCGGTGCAGCACAGATAAATTCCAATTAATGACAACAAGATTGCGTTTCGCATAGGCCCTCCTAGTGGTGCCTCGACCATACCACAAATGCCGCAGCGGCCCAAGTCAACGCAATCGCTGGAGGGTACAATGGCGGACAAGCAGAAGTTCGAAACCTTCGATCTAATTCAGGAAATCACGCTCAACGACGGCACCAAGTACGCCGAGCTGGGCAACATCATGATGAACGGCCGCGCCGAACGCGCCGCCTTGAACGGGCTGATTCAGCAGGTGCGAATCGTGCAGCTGAACATTCCCCACTCCACCTCGGTGCGGGTCTACGAGCAGTACGTCAACACCCACTACCAGTTCCCGCCGGTCGACGTCAAGCAGTGGGACGTCTGGGCCAAGCCCGAGGGGCCGGTTCTTGCGGCCTACAACCAGATCATGAAGGAAAACCATGTGGCGTAAGTGGCGCTACCTGCTGCCGGTGCTGGTGTTTGCGCTGGGGTTCGGGTTGGCGCGACTTGATGCCGGCCTGTACCGCCAGCCGATTGCCCAGGTGACCACGGTTCGCGTTTCCCACACCGCGACGCAAAAAGATAACCTGGGAAATAATGACCGGCTGACCACCCAAAAGGTGGCCGCCCGGCTGCTCAACACCGCGCGGCGGGGTCAGGTGATTCACTTCACCAACGTCTACTCGTACTCCGGGGCGATGGACAGCCGCCTGGTTCAGGGCAGCCAAGTCTTCGTCAGCCGCACCAACGGCGGCTACCAGCTGCGCGACCGCAAGCGCGACGGCGTGATCATCGGCCTGTTCGGCTTTGCCGTGGCGCTGCTGATCCTGGTGATGCGGCGGCGCTTCGTGCTGTCGGCGGTCAGCATCCTGGCCAACGTCGGGCTGTTGCTGGTGGCGCTTCACGTGGAGATTCAAAATCACCAGACGCTGGCTTGGTGGCTGTTCACCGGCCTGGCGGTGCTGTTCACCGCGGTGACCACGGTGCTGGTCGTCGGCTTCAACCGCCAGGCCGCCGTGGCGGGGTTTGCGACCATCGGCGCCACCGCCGCCGGGGTCGCGTTGGGGTACCTGATCTTCACGCTGACCGGCTACAAGAACTTGCACCTGGAGTCGGTGAAGTACGTGACCCAGGCGCCGCAGCTACTGTTTTACGTCCAGATCATCATCGGTGCCTTGGGGGCGGTGTTCGACGAATGCACGGACATCACCGCCGCGGTGTCGGAGCTTGCGGCCGGTGGGGCGGCGCGGTTTCGCGCCGGCATGGCCATCGGCCGCAACATCATGGGGCCGCTGATTGCGGTGTTGTTCATGATTTTCATCGCCGACACCTTCACCGAAAGCGTGCTGTGGCTGCGCAATGGCAATTCGATCAGCCAGACGGTGATCTGGGTGATGGGGCTGGGCTTCGCGCAGTCTTTGGTGTCGGCCTTTGGCATCGTGCTGGCGGTGCCTTTGACCGCCGCACTTGCGGCCTGGGCGGCGCCTAAGGAGGTGGTCGCATGAGCACAATCACGGCCTTGGGCCTCACACTTTTGGGGCTGTTGCTGGTGGTCGGTGGCAAGCAGGGGCTGGCTAACTTCCTAGCCCTTGTGATCAACGCGGTGGTGATGATCCTGGCCGTCGTGCTGATGGCCGGGGGGTTCAATCCGATCGCCGTGGCGGTGGTGGTTGGGCTTATCGTGCTGGCCGCGGTGATTTTCCTGTCGACCAAGGACGCTGAGGTCGCAGGCGCCGCCTTCGTCGCGTCGCTTGCGGTGATGGGGCTGGTGCTGGCGGTGGTGATCACCGCGGTCATCCTCAGCCACACCGCCGGCTTTGGCCCTGAGGACTCGGAGGAGCTTGAGGGCTTCTCCTTGTACATCGGCATCAGCTTTCAGAATCTCCTGATCGCCACCGGGCTGCTCAGCACCCTGGGGGCAATCGCCGAGGCGGCGGTGGCGGTAGCCGCCGGCATGACCGAGCTCGGGGCGGCGGTGACGCTCGCCGCTCGCCGGCGCATGGCCGGGGCGATCATCGGCACCGGGTTGAACACGCTGTTCTTCGGCTTCTTCGGCGGCTTTGCCGGCCTGTTCGTCTGGTTCGCCCAGCTGCACTACCCGTTTTGGGAAATCCTGAACAACCAGATTTTTGCCGGGGAGCTGATTCAGGTGCTGTTTGCGGTGATTGCCGTCACGCTGACGGTGCCGATCACCATGTGGGTCGTGCTGACCCGCGCCAAAGGAGGACGCCAATCTTGAATTTTTTCATTGCGGATACTCATTTTGACCACGCCGACTTGCTGGGCAACAACGACTTTGCGCCGCGGCCCTTCGCAAGCGTTGCGGCGATGAATGCGGCGATGCTTGATGCCTGGGCCGCTCGCGTCGACGACAACGACGTGGTCTACCACCTCGGCGACATCGCGATGAACCCGGAGCACGTGCCGACCAATGCCCGGGTGCTGGCGCTGTTGCAGGACCTGCCCGGCCGCATCGTGTTCATCAAGGGCAACCACGACTACCAGGCGCTGTTCAAGTTCCTGGCGGCGCATGACCCGGGCTGGCACGACCAGCCCAAATTCAGCTTCCACCGCGTCGGCACGATTCTCAAGGACGACCACACCCAGTTCATCCTGTCGCATTACCCGATGATGCTGGGCATCACCAAGCAGACGCTGAACCTGCACGGCCACATCCACCACAGCATGGTGCCGATTGCGACCAACCTGAACGTTGGCGTCGATGCCCCGGAGCGGGAGCTGCTGAAGACGCCGCTGCCCTGGGGCAGCCCGCTGACGGCCGGTGAGATCCACCAGCTGGCGGCGGCCAAAAAGGCCTGGTTAGATAAAAGAAATTAGACGATTCACATTGATTTTTAATCAGAGCCTCGGTAGAATGTCATTAAGACATTCGATGGAGGTGATGAGGTGGACACGCGGGAGATGAACGAGCTGCAGGCCGTCCGCCACGCGGTACTGGCCGCAAGCCCGGCCGCCCAGGCGGCGCGGGTCAACGCGCTGTTGACGCTGGTGTTTCGCAAGATTGAAGGCAAGGACTTTACCCGGGACTATTACGAATACAGCTTTTGGCCGCAGCTGGCGCCTTTGCTTGAGCCTTCCAAGCAGGCGACCATCGCGGCCTGCTTCGCGCCGCTGTTGCAGGCACCGCCGGCCTAGCGCGGTTGGCCGGGGCCCTGTTACCTGACAGCGACCGGTCGTGCGGTTGGCCGGGCGAAAAAAATCGGGTGCTGGAATTTATTGGGGTGGGGCAAACGTGGTACACTTACCTAAAGGAGTGATGACCATGAAACTGATCGCCAACCCGATCCGGCTGAACCTCAGCCTGCACAAGATGCTGCCGTACACCATGCGCTACCTGTACGGCAAAAGCACCGTCAAGGCCTTTCGCCTTTACACCCTGGGATCGGTTCACGTGCATTACATCGAGGGCTTTGCCAAAGACGATGTCGTGATGACCCACGAGAAGCGCAACATCAAGCAAGAAGAGATCGATTTTGTCGTCGCGAAGCTATTCCCGAACGTCGATGCCGCCGAGCTGACCATCAACCACGCGGCCAAAAACCAGATTGAATCCGACCTGCACCACAAGATTCGGGTCAAGGACCTTGTGATTATCGAACACCCGGTTGCCTGACCGGGTCCCCTGCGACGACCTGCTGCAAGCTGCGGCGGTCGCTTTTTTGGTTGGTTGACCCGGCGGCGCTTTACGGAATGTTAAAGTTTTGATAGTATTGCGGTGAATTGCGCGTTAAACTAACTGAGTTTGCTTTGGCGAACCGATCAATCTTGAATGGAGCATTCGAATGAATCATATCAAGCGCCTTTTGGTGGGGAAGCCTTTGAAGTCTTCTGAGGAAGGCGGACAAAAGCTTGGAAAATTCAAAGCGTTGGCCATGCTGTCCAGCGACGCGCTGTCCAGTGTCGCTTACGGGACCGAGCAGATTGTCTTAGTCCTGACCACGCTGTCGGCGGCGGCCATCTGGTACTCGCTGCCGATCGCCGCGTTCGTGCTGATCTTGCTGCTGTCTTTGACGCTGTCTTACCGGCAGATCATCCACGCCTACCCAAGCGGCGGTGGGGCCTACCTGGTCGCCTCCGAGAACCTGGGCCAAAACGCCGGCCTGGCCGCCGGCGGGAGCCTGCTTATCGACTACATGCTGACCGTGGCGGTGTCGACCTCGGCCGGGGCCGAGGCGATCACCTCGGCGATTCCGGCGCTGTACGGCCACCAGGTCGCCATCGCCTTGGTGATCATCATCCTGCTGACCGCGATGAACCTGCGCGGCCTGAGCGAATCCGCGAACTTCCTGATGATTCCCGTCTACCTGTTCGTGGTGGCGATCACCGCGATGATCGTCTGGGGGCTGTTCCAGATCGCGACCGGGGCGATTCCTTACAAGGCCACCGCGGTGGTCGGCGGCGTCGTGCCGGGCATCTCCGCGGCCTTGATCTTCCGCGCCTTTTCCAGCGGGTCGAGCTCCTTGACCGGGGTTGAGGCGATCTCTAACGCCGTACCGTTCTTCAAGAAGCCGCGCGAACACAACGCGGCCAGCACCCTGGCCATCATGGCCACAATCTTGGGCTTCTTCTTTGCCGGCATCACCTTTTTGAACTACTGGTACGGCATCGTGCCCGAGGCCAAGGTGACCGTTTTGTCCCAGGTGGCCAAGGCGACCTTCGGCGGCACCGGCGTGATGTACTACGTGATTCAGTTCTCGACGGCCCTGATCTTGGCCGTCGCCGCCAACACCGGCTTTTCCGCCTTCCCGGTTCTGGCCTACAACATGGCCAAGGACAAGTACATGCCGCACATGTACATGGACCGCGGCGACCGGCTGGGCTACTCCAACGGGATCTTGACGCTGGCCATCGGCTCCGGGCTGTTGATCACGATGTTCCAAGGCTCCACCGAGCGGCTGATTCCGCTGTATGCCGTCGGCGTGTTCATTCCGTTCACGCTGTCGCAGACGGGGATGATTCGCCACTGGTGGCACCGCCACACGACGGAAAAAAGCTGGCTGGGCAAGAGCATTGCCAACTTCTCCGGCGCCTTGATCTCATTTGCCATCTTGGTAATCCTGTTCGTCTACCGGCTGCCGGACATCTGGCCGTTTTTCATCATCATGCCGGCCTTGGTCTTCGTCTTCTGGAAAATCCACGGCCACTACCAGGAAGTCGCGATGCAGCTGCGCTTGCCGCAAGACATTGAGCTGCACGACTACGCCGGCTCCACGGTAATCGTGCTGGTCGGCAACGTGACGCGGGTGACCCGCGGGGCGTTGAACTACGCGCAGACCATCGGCGATTACGTCATCGCGATGCACGTGTCGATGGACGAAAACCCCAACAAGGAGCAGGAGACGCAGGCCGAGTTCAAGCAGGACTTCCCGGATGTTCGCTTCGTCGACGTCCACTCCTCGTACCGCTCGGTTGAGGCACCGACCATTCGCTTCGTTGACATCGTGGCCAGAAACGCCGCCAAGCGCAATTTCACGACCACCGTGCTGATTCCGCAGTTCATCCCCAAGAAACCGTGGCAAAACATTCTGCACAACCAGACGACGTTCCGCCTTCGCGCCGCGTTCGCCAGCCGCGAGAATGTCATCATCGCCACCTACAGCTACCACCTGAAGCGCTAGTTCCTGCGCCTCCACCCAAGCGACCCGTGCCAAGCCCAGCTTGCGCCCGGGTCGCTTTGGCGTTGCCGAAGGGCCGCTGCGAGGCGACTTTGTCAACCGGAATCTGGGGCGGCCGCACCACCGCTTTGGGCGTTGGGGCGAGGCGTCTGCCCCGGGTTCGCCGCGGTCGGGCCGGCGGGATTCGCCGCGTTCAAACCCGCGGTCCGACGCGGGTCAAATCATGTTAGAATTGTCCTAGCACAAGAATAGGAGTTAGACCATGCCGCAAAAAACGCAAGACACGCCGATGATGCAGCAGTACCAGGCGATCAAGGACCAGTACCCGGACGCCTTTTTGTTCTACCGCATCGGGGATTTTTACGAACTCTTCTACGACGACGCCATCCGCGGCTCGCAGCTTCTGGAGCTGACGCTGACGGCTCGCAACAAGTCGGCGACCGACCCGATTCCGATGTGCGGGGTGCCGCACCACGCGGCGCAAAGCTACGTCGACATCCTCGTGGATCAGGGCTACAAGGTCGCCATCTGCGAACAGATGGAGGACCCGAAAAAGGCCGTGGGCATGGTCAAGCGCGAGGTGATCCAACTGGTCACCCCGGGCACCAAGATGGACATCAAACCGGGTGCCGCCAAGGCCAACAACTACCTGGCCGCGGTGGTGCCGGCTGCCGGCAAGTACGGATTGGCCTACGCGGATCTGACCACCGGCGAGCTCAAGGTGACCACGCTGGCCAACCGCTTCACGCTTCAAAACGAGCTGGCCGCCTTGAATAGCCGCGAGGTGGTGGTGCCGACCGAGCTCAGTGAGGCCGACACCAAGCTGCTGGGGGCCGGGCGGCTTTTGAGTCCTGCCGACGCGGTGGTGTTGGCCGAGGCCAGCTACGTCAGCCAGGATCTGACCGACGAGCTACAGGTGCAGGTCGTCGCGATGCTGATGAACTACCTGCTGACCACCCAAAAGCGCAGTCTGGACCACATTCAAAAGGCAGTGGCCTACCAGCCCTCCGCCTTTCTCGAGATGGATCAAGACGCCCGGGTGAACCTGGACATCCTCAAAAACAGCCGCACCGGCCGCAAAGGCGACACCTTGCTGGACGTGCTCGATCGCACCAAAACGGCGATGGGCGGCCGCCTGCTCAAGCAGTGGCTGGACCGGCCGCTTTTGGACCTGGCGCAGATCAAGACCCGCCAAGACCAGGTGCAGGACCTGCTCGATCATTACTTTGAACGTAGCGAGCTGCAGGAGCGGCTGACCAAGGTGTACGACCTGGAGCGGCTGGCCGGCCGGGTGGCATACGGCACGGTCAACGGGCGCGACTTGATTCAGCTGCAGACCTCGCTGGACCAGGTGCCGGCGCTCCAAAGCATTTTGCAAGCACTGGACGATGGTAGCTTCAAGCACCTGCTGGCCGCCTTGGACCCGGTGCAAGACGTCGCTAACCTGATTCGCCGCGCCATCGAGCCGGAGCCACCGATCGCCGTCACGGAAGGTGGCGTCATCTTGGCCGGCTACAACCAAAAGCTCGATGACTACCGCGAAGCGATGACCAACGCCAAGCAGTGGCTCGCTGAACTCGAGGCCAAAGAACGCGAGGCCACCGGCATTCACAACCTGCGCATCCGCTTCAACAACGTGTTCGGCTACTATATCGAAGTGACCAAAGGCAACCTGGCCAAGGTGCCGGCCGGCCGCTATGAACGCACCCAGACGCTGACCAATGCCGAACGCTTTTCCACGCCCGAGCTCAAGGAGAAGGAGACCCTGATTCTGGGGGCCAAGGCCCATGCAATGGATCTGGAGTACGACCTGTTTCAAGACATTCGCGAGCAGGTCAAGGCCCAGATTGGCCGGCTGCAGGCGCTGGCGGCCCAGGTCGCGGCGCTTGACGTGCTGCAAAGCTTCGCCGTTGCGGCGGAAAACGACCACTACATTCGCCCGGAGATCCACGCCGGGCGCCACGACCTGGCGATTCACGGCGGCCGCCACCCGGTGGTTGAGCACGTGCTGGGCGAGGCCCAGTACATCCCCAACGACGTGGTGATGCAAGATGGCACCGACATCCTGTTGATCACCGGCCCCAACATGTCGGGGAAAAGCACCTACATGCGCCAGCTCGCCTTAACCGTGATCATGGCCCAGGCCGGCTCGTTCGTGCCGGCCGATTCGGCGAGCCTGCCGGTGTTCGATCAGATCTTCACCCGCATCGGCGCCGCCGATGACCTGGCCAACGGCCAAAGCACGTTCATGGTCGAAATGATGGAGGCCAACGCGGCTTTGAGCCACGCGACGGCCAGCTCGCTGGTGCTGTTCGACGAAATCGGCCGCGGCACCGCGACTTACGACGGCATGGCGCTGGCCCAGGCGATCATCGAGCACCTGCACGACCACGTTCACGCCAAGACGCTGTTTTCGACCCACTATCACGAGCTGACCGCCCTGGGCGACCACCTGGCCCGGCTGCAAAACGTTCACGTCGGCGCCGTGGAGGAGCATGGCAACTTGGTGTTCCTGCACAAGATGCTGCCGGGGCCGGCCGACAAGTCCTACGGGATTCACGTCGCCAAGCTGGCCGGGCTGCCGGCCAGCCTGCTGACCCGGGCCGACCACATCCTGAGCCAGCTGGAGGCCGCGGCGCCGGGCGAAGCAGCCAGCGGGGAAGCCGCCACCGCGTCGCCCGAAGCGGCCGGCGCGGCTATCGCAGCCGCGCCAAGCCCGGCGCCGCAGCCTGCTGACCCGCAACCCGGGGCCGCGGCGCTGGTCGCTGAGCTGGCCGCCGGGGAAGCCGCGACGCCTGTCGACGCAGAACCCGCAGAACCAGTCGACGCGCAGCTGTCCTTGTTCGAGCCGGAGCCCGTCGTGCCAAAGGCCGACCCGATTCTCAAGAAGCTCGGCAAGTTCGACCTGATGGAAGCGACCCCGATGGACGCGATGAACCTGTTGTACGAGCTGCAAAAGCAATTGAAGAAACGGCGCTGATTCGTTGACGCCGGCGGTGAAAGGAGACGCAGATGCCAAAAATTCACGAGTTACCGGAGACCTTGGCCAACCAGATTGCGGCCGGGGAAGTGATCGAACGCCCGGCCAGCATCGTCAAGGAGCTGGTCGAAAACAGCATCGACGCCGGGGCCACCCAGGTCGATATCTTGATCGAAGAGGCCGGGCTGGCCACGGTGCAGGTGATCGATAACGGGGCCGGCATCGAGGCCGCGGACGTCCCGACGGCCTTTTTGCGCCACGCAACGTCCAAAATCCTGACCACCCGCGACCTGTTCAACGTTCACAGCCTGGGCTTTCGCGGCGAGGCGCTGGCCAGCATCGCGGCCATCGCCGACGTGACGCTGGTGACCGCCACAGACAACGGCCTGGGCACGACCGCCCACCTGCGCGGCGGTGAGCTGTTGGACCAGCACACCACGGCGGCGCGGCGCGGCACCCAGCTGACCGTTCACGATGTGTTCTACAACACCCCGGCGCGGCTCAAGTACGTCAAGTCGCAGGCCACCGAGCTGTCGCGCATCGCCGACATCGTCAACCGCCTGGCGCTGGGTCACCCCGAGGTCGCGTTTTCCCTCAAGAACGGCCAGAACCTGATGCTCAAAACCGCCGGTCACAACGACCTGCAGCAGACCATCGCCGGCATCTACGGCGTGAGCGTCGCCAAGCGCATGATGCAGGTCCAAGGTGAAGACGACGACTTTCGGATTCACGGCTTCACCAGCATGCCCGACACCACTCGGGCCAGCCGCAACTACCTGAGCCTGATGATCAACGGCCGCTACATCAAAAACTACCGGCTGACCAAGGCGCTGATCGCCGGCTACGGCTCCAAGCTGATGGTCGGCCGCTACCCGGTGGCGGTGATCGACGTCACGATGGACCCGCTTTTGGTCGACGTCAACGTGCATCCGACCAAGCAGGAGGTGCGGCTGAGTAAGGAAGACCAGCTGGCGGCGCTGCTGGAGCAGGCGGTGCGGCGCCAAATGGGGGCCCAAAACCTGATTCCAGACGCCTTGGGCAACCTGCCCAGGCACTCAAGCGTCAACCTCGAGCAGCTGACCATGGCGCTGAACTCGGCGTCGGCCGGTCAGCTGGTCGGCGAACCCAATCGCCTTGCGTCCCAGCCCGGCACCGGGTTGGGGGCCGGCGCGACGCCGCGGTCCAACCGCGACGGGCAAACCGCCGGGTCGGCGCCGGCCGACGGCGCAGCCGCTGCCGGTCGGGTCGCCGACTCGGGGCTGCCCTTCGCTGACGTGGCGACCCCGCAGCCGCACCAGGCGCCGCAAGCGTCCGGGGCCGCCCAGGCGGCGCTGGAGCCGACCGCTTCGGCCCAAGCCGCTAGCGACAACGCCGCAAGCGCAGCCGCTGGGCCAGGCCCTGATACCGCCGACCGCTACGGCCTGGCCATCACGGCGCTTTCGGCCAAGCCAATTTTCGATGATCCGCAGGCCCTGGCCGCCTGGGATGCGCGGTACGCCACCCAGCCGCCAGTTGCGCCGGCGTTCGCCGCCGCGACCGCCGCGGCCGCCGAGCCGGTTGCCTTGCAGCCGGTCACGCCGCCGGCCAAGCGCTTCCCGGACCTGCGTTACCTGGCGCAGGTTCACGGCACGTACCTGCTGGCTGAGGCCGAAGACGGGCTGTACCTGCTGGACCAACACGCCGCCCAGGAGCGGGTGAACTACGAGTACTACCGCGTCAAGATCGGCGAGGTCGCCGCGGCCGAGCAGGCGCTTTTGGTGCCTTTGGTGCTGGACTACCCGGCGTCCGACGCGGTGGCGATTCGGGCTCACCGCGCGGTGCTTGAAGGCGTCGGCGTGTTCCTGGAGGATTTTGGCCAAAATACCTTCGAGGTGCGGCAGCATCCGACTTGGATGCAGGCCGGCCGCGAGGAGGCGACGATTCGCGAGCTGATCGATTGGGTGCTCAAGGACGGCAAGGTCACCGTCGCCCAGTTTCGCGAGCAGGCCGCGATTATGATCAGCTGCAAACGCGCGATCAAGGCCAACCACCACCTGGACGCCCCGCAGGCCAAGGCGCTGATTGAAAAACTCTCGCACGTCGAAAATCCGTTCAACTGCCCCCACGGCCGGCCGGTCTTGGTCCACTTCAGCAACACCGACCTAGAGAAAATGTTCAAGCGCATCCAAGACAGCCACGAAAGCGCGCATCACCGTAGCTGAGCCCACGCGGCCCGCCGCGGTCGGTTTCACCGCCGCCTGGCCTGTGCTACAATGGACCAAACACATGTACTGCACAGTCAGAAAGGGGCAACTCATGTACGAATACCTCAAGGGCGTGGTGGCGGCCATCACGCCGAGCTTCTTGGTGCTCGAGGTGCAAGGCGTCGGCTACCGGCTGTTGGTGACCAACCCTTACGCCTACCAGGAAGGGGCGGCGGCCACCGTCTACGTTCAACAGATCATTCGCGATAACGACCAGGCGCTGTACGGCTTCGTCAGCGCCGGCGAGAAGCAGACCTTCAACCAGCTGTTGACGGTCACCGGCATCGGCCCCAAGTCGGCCCTTGCCATTTTGGCCAACGCCAGCACCGACGGCCTGGCCGGTGCGGTGGCGGCCGGTGACGTCACGTACCTGACGAAGTTTCCGGGCATCGGCAAGAAGACGGCCCAGCAGATTATTTTGGATCTCAAGGGTAAGCTGGCCGCCCCGGTCGGCGACCTCTTCACCCCGGTCGCGCCGGTGGCCGACCCGGCCCTGAACGACGCCTTGGCGGCCTTGGTCGCCTTGGGCTACCCGGAAAAAACCGTGGCCAAGCTGACCACGAAGCTGGCCAAAAGCGGCGCCAAAACCACCGACGCCTACCTGCGCGAAGGGCTGCGCCTGTTGAGCTGAGGGATTAGAAAGGAGGGCCAACGTGACCGACGAAAGAATTGTGGGCACCGGGTCTGAGGAAGCGGAGGACGTGGTCGAGCGAACGCTGCGACCGCACCGCCTGAGCGGCTACATCGGCCAGACCGCGGTGAAAAACCAGCTGGCCGTCTACATCAAGGCGGCCCAAAAGCGCGAGGAGGCGCTGGATCACGTCCTGCTCTACGGGCCGCCCGGCCTGGGCAAAACCACCCTGGCGTTGGTAATCGCCAACGAGCTGAACGTGCAGATTCGCACCACCTCCGGCCCGGCGATCGAAAAGCCCGGCGACCTGGTGGCGCTGCTCAACGAGCTGCAGCCCGGTGACGTCTTGTTCATCGACGAGATCCACCGGCTGCCCAAGATTGTCGAGGAGATGCTGTACTCGGCGATGGAGGATTTTTACATCGACATCGTGGTCGGGCAGGGGCCGACCGCCCATCCCGTGCATTTTCCGCTGCCGCCGTTCACGCTGATCGGCGCGACGACTCGGGCGGGGATGCTGTCGGCGCCGTTGCGCGACCGCTTCGGCATCACCGAGCACATGGCGTACTACACGGCAGAGGAGCTGCAGCAGATCGTGCTGCGGTCGGCCGGCATCTTCAACCTGACGCTGCCCGAAGACTCCGCGCTTGAAATCGCGCGGCGGTCGCGCGGCACCCCTCGGATCGCCAACCGGCTGCTGCGGCGCATCCGCGACTTCGCCGACGTCGCCGGACAGGCGGTGTCCGTGCCGATCGTCGACCACGCGCTGGATCAGCTGCAGGTCGACCAAAAGGGCCTGGATTCGATCGACCGCAAGCTGTTGATGATGATGATCCGCGACTACCAAGGCGGTCCGGTCGGGCTGGCCACCATTGCCGCCAACATCGGCGAGGAAACGGCCACCATCGAGGAAATGTACGAACCGTATTTGCTGCAGATCGGCTTTTTGAAGCGGACGCCGCGGGGGCGCATGGTCACCCCGGCCGGCTTCGCCCACCTCGAACAACCGTACCCCATTCAATGATTGGAAGGAAAACATGTTAACGACTGAAGACTTCGACTACGACCTGCCCCAGGAACTGATTGCCCAGACGCCGCTTGAGAAGCGCGACGCCAGCCGCATGCTTGTGATGAACGCCGAAACCGGGGCGCTTGAGGACAAGCACTTCTACGACATCTTGGATTACCTGAACCCGGGCGACGCCGTGGTGATGAACGACACCCGCGTGATGCCGGCGCGGCTATACGGCGTCAAGCCGGACACCGGGGCCCACATGGAAGTGCTGTTGCTGCGCAACACGACGGGCGATCAGTGGGAGACCCTGATGAAGCCGGCCAAAAAGGCGCCGGTGGGGACCGTGATCGACTTTGGTGACGGCCTGTTGACCGCCACCGTCGTGTCCGAGCTGGAGCACGGCGGCCGCATCATCGAGTTCCACTACGACGGCATTTTCATGGAGATTCTCGATCAGCTGGGCGAAACGCCGCTGCCGCCTTACATCAAGGAGAAGCTCGACGACCCCGAGATGTACCAGACGGTCTACGCCAAGGAGGTCGGCTCCGCCGCGGCGCCGACCGCCGGGCTGCACTGGACCAAGGAACTGCTGGCGGCGGCTCAGGCCAAGGGCGTTCGGCTGGTCTACCTGACGCTGCACGTCGGGCTCGGGACGTTCCGGCCGGTGTCGGTGACCAACATCGAGGACCACAAGATGCACAGCGAGTTCTACCGCTTCTCCCAAGAGGCGGCCGACACGCTCAACGACGTCCGGGCACACGGCGGCCGCATCGTCGCGACCGGCACGACCTCGATTCGCACCCTTGAGACCATCGGCACCAAGTTCGATGGTGAACTGAAAGCCGACTCCGGCTGGACCGACATTTTCATCAAGCCGGGCTACCAGTGGCGAGCGGTCGACGCCTTCATCACGAACTTCCACCTGCCTAAGTCGACGCTGGTGATGCTGGTCGCGTCCTTCACCGGCCGCGAGAACATTTTGAACGCCTACGAACACGCCATCAAGGAGCGCTACCGCTTCTTCAGCTTCGGCGACGCGATGTTCATTCATAAGTAACCCCAAGGAGGCCCCATGGAACCTGCTATCAAGTACCGCCTGCTGCATGTCGATAAGCACACCGGCGCCAGGCTCGGCGAGCTGATCACGCCGCACGGCACCTTCCCGACGCCGATGTTCATGCCGGTGGGGACCCAGGCGACGGTCAAGACCATCGCGCCCAACGAGCTGGAGGCGATGGGGGCCACCATCATCTTGGCCAACACCTACCACCTGTGGCTGCGGCCGGGCGAGGACCTCGTTCAAGAAGCCGGCGGGTTGCACCAGTTCATGAACTGGCACAAGGGGATTTTGACCGATTCCGGCGGCTTTCAGGTCTTCTCGCTGGCTCACATGAGAAACATCACCGAAGACGGGGTCCACTTTCGCAACCACCTGAACGGCGCGAAGATGTTCCTGTCGCCGGAAAAGGCGATCGGCATCGAAAACGCGCTGGGGCCGGACATCATGATGAGCTTCGACGAGTGCCCGCCGTTTTTTGAAAGTTACGAGTACGTGGCCAAAAGCGTGGCGCGAACCAGCCGCTGGGCCGAACGCGGCCTGAAGGCACACCAAAACCCCGAGCGCCAGGGGCTGTTCGGCATCGTCCAAGGCGCCGGCTTCCGCGACCTGCGCGAGCAAAGCGCCCGTGACCTGGTCTCTTTGGATTTCCCGGGTTATTCCATCGGCGGCCTGTCCGTCGGCGAGTCCAAGGAGGAGATGAACCACGTCTTGGACTTCACCGTGCCGCTTCTGCCGGACACCAAGCCGCGGTACCTGATGGGGGTCGGTTCGCCCGACGCCTTGATCGACGGGGTGATTCGCGGCATCGACATGTTCGACTGCGTCCTGCCGACCCGCATCGCACGCAAGGGCACGGCGATGACCAGCCACGGCCGCCTGGTGGTCAAAAACGCCCAGTACGCGCGTGACTTCACGCCGCTGGACCCGGATTGCGACTGCTACACCTGCAAGAACTTCACCCGCGCCTACCTGCGCCACTTAATCAAGGCCGACGAGGCGCTGGGTGAGCGGCTGATGTCTTACCACAACCTGTACTTCCTGTTGCACCTGATGCAGCAGGTGCGAGACGCCATCGCCAGCGATTCGCTGCTGGATTTTCGCCGCGACTACTTCGAGCAGTACGGCTACAATAAGCCCAACGCCCGGAATTTCTGACCTCAGGCGGTGGTTAAACCGGCTTGAATTTGGTACAGTGTAGAGTGAACTAAAACAGAAAACGAGGTGCCTTAATTTGGGAAGTTCTTTTTCAATGATCATCGTGCTGGTGCTGATGTTCGGCTTCATGTACTTCGGCATGATGCGGCCACAAAAAAAGCAGCAGCAAAAGCGTCAGGCCATGCTCAACGCCATGAAGAAGGGTGACAAGGTCGTGACCATCGGCGGCCTGCACGCCGTGGTCGACAGCATCAACGAGGCCGACCAAACCGTCGACCTCGACGTCGATGGGGTCTTTTTGACCTTCAACCGCTCCGCCATCCGCACCATCAACGATGCCGGCAAGCCGGCCGCAGCCAAGCCTGCAGCCAAGAAGGAAGAAACCGAAGACGCCAAAAACGACGACAAGGGTTACTCCGAAGACGACAAGTAGCACCACCCACAACGGCCAGCCTGGCCGTTTTTTTGTGGCCGGAAGCGGCGGTCGACCGGCGCGATCCGAGCGGGTCGCCGCCGGCCAATCGCGACCGTCTTGACACCGCAGGACAAGTTGACACTTGTTCATCAAACCGCTACAATCAGAGAGTGTCATAATGAACAAAATAACACAGCATCAAAGCATGGTACCACATGATGAGATGATGCGGAGGTGAAAAGATGAGCACAGAAATGCTGGTCTCGTTAATCCTCGCCGTCATCGCCTTAGCCGTGGGAGTACTCCTCGGGATCAAGATTCAAACCAACCGTCATAACAAGGCGGTCGACCAGGCCCACACCAGTGCGGCCGGGATCCTCGAGACCGCCAACAAAGAAGCCGCGACCCTGAAGAAAGAAAAACTGGTTGAAGCACGCGATGAAGCCCACCGCTACCAAAGCCAGGTCGAACAAGAGCTCAAGGACCGACGCTCCGAGGTTCAACAATCGGAACACCGCCTCTTGCAGCGCGAGGAGACACTGGATCGCCGCGACGACACGCTTGACCGCAAGGAACAGAGCCTGTCGGACCGAGAGGGAAACCTGAACGAACGGCAAACGCGGCTGGATGCCCGGGAAAAGGACATCGAAGCTGCGATCACGCAGCAACACACTGAGCTCGAGCGCATCGCCGAAATGACCAAGAGTCAAGCGCGTGAGCGAATCATCACCGAAACAAAGACTGAGCTTGCGCATGAACGCGCAAAACTGATCAAGGAAAGCGAAGACGAGGCCAAGGAGACGGCTGACCGAGAGGCGAAGACGCTGATCGCAGACGCCATCCAGCGCAGTGCCTCGGACATCGTGGCGGAAACAACGGTCACGGTGGTCAACCTGCCGAATGACGACATGAAGGGTCGAATCATCGGCCGGGAAGGGCGCAACATTCGCACGTTGGAGACGCTGACGGGGATCGATTTGATTATCGATGACACGCCGGAAGCGGTGGTTTTGTCTGGCTTCGACCCGATCCGGCGGGAAATCGCGCGGATCGCCTTGGAGAAGCTGATTCAAGACGGCCGCATCCACCCGGCGCGGATTGAGGAAATGGTCGACAAAGCACGCAAGGAAATGGACGAGCGCATCCGTGAAATCGGGGAGCAGGCCATTTTTGACGTCGGCATTCACAACATGCACCCGGATTTGATCAAGAAGTTGGGCCGGTTGCACTTCCGGACCAGCTACGGCCAAAACGTCCTGGATCACTCGATTCAGGTGGCCAAGCTGGCCGGGGTGATGGCGGCCGAGTTAGGCGAAGACGTGATTATGGCGAGACGCGCAGGATTACTGCACGACATCGGGAAGGCCATCGACCGGGAAGTCGACGGCTCCCACGTGGAGATTGGGGTCGAACTGGCCACCAAGTACAAGGAGCCGAAAATCGTGGTCAACACGATTGCGTCGCACCACGGCGACGTGGCCCCAACCAGTGTCATCGCGGTGCTGGTCGCCGCGGCCGACGCCATTTCGGCGGCGCGGCCCGGTGCCCGTTCCGAGACGCTGGAGAACTACCTGCACCGCCTGGAGAAGCTCGAGGCCATCGCCAACAGCTACCAAGGCGTCGACCACAGCTTCGCCATTCAGGCGGGGCGTGAGGTGCGGGTGATTGTCAAGCCCGAGGCCCTGTCCGACGAGGAGTCGGTGGTCTTGGCGCGAGACATCCGCAACCGAATTGAAAAAGAACTCGAGTACCCGGGCCACATCAAGGTGACCGTCATTCGCGAGAAGCGAACGGTCGAGTACGCGAAGTGAGGCGACGGTCTCCCCTTGGGGAGGCCGCCGTTTTGGCTTTGCCGCGGCCGGTGCGGGCGTTCACCGCATCGGCGGTGGGGCGAAGACCGCGGCGAGAAGGCGGCTGGCCGCAACGGCCTGGCCGGTCGAACCGCGCTGCCCTGGCGTGACGGGGCGAAGGCCGCTTGACGCACCCGGTTCAAGCGTCTATCATGACGTCTTGTTAACAACAGGAGGAAACTATGTCACCGAAGAAAAAACACATCAGCGCCATCGGGATGCTGGTCACCTTGGGCATCGTCTACGGGGACATCGGGACCTCGCCTTTGTACGTGATGAACGCCGTGATCGCCGACGCCGGCAAGGTGTCGGCGCTGACGCCGGAGTACATCATCGGCGCGATCTCGTTGATTTTTTGGACGCTGATGCTTTTGACCACCATCAAGTACGTGATCCTCGCGATGCGAGCCGATAACAACGGTGAAGGCGGGATCTTTGCGCTTTACGCGCTGGTTCGCAACCACGGCGCGTGGCTGGCGGTGCCGGCTTTGATCGGCGGCGCCGCGCTTTTGGCCGACGGGACGCTGACGCCGGCGGTCACCGTCACCAGCGCGGTGGAAGGGCTCAAGGGCCAGACCTTTGGGCCGCTTCAGTTCTCCGATTCGCAGATGGTGGTGCTGGTAATCACGAGCACCGTGCTGCTCGCGCTGTTTTTGATTCAGCGCTTCGGCACTGCCAAGCTGGGCAACGCCTTTGGCCCGGTGATGCTCGTGTGGTTCCTGTTTCTCGGGGTCGCCGGGGTGGCCCACATGAGCGGCCACCTCGAAGTCCTTCGCGCCTTGTCGCCGCGTTACGCCGTCGCCATTTTGTTCTCGCCGGCCAACAAGGTCGGGCTTTTCCTGCTCGGCAGCATTTTCCTGGCGACGACCGGGGCCGAGGCGCTGTACTCGGACATGGGCCACGTCGGCAAGTACAATATCTACCTGACCTGGCCGTTCGTCTACGTGATGCTGATGCTCAACTACTTCGGGCAAGGGGCGTGGCTGATCAGCCACTACCAGGACGCAGCCTACGCGAATTTGACCACCATCAACCCGTTTTACGAAATGCTGCCGCACGAGCTGCGGCCTTTTGCCATCATTTTGGCGACCTTCGCGGCGATCATCGCGTCGCAGGCGTTGATCACCGGCTCCTACACGCTAGTTCACGAGGCGATCAGCCTGAAGTTCCTGCCGCGGATGCACATCACCCACCCCTCGACGGCCAAAAGTCAGATCTACATCGGCGGCGTCAACTGGTTCCTGTGCCTGGTGACGATGAGCGTCGTCTGGTACTTCCGCACCTCCAAGGCGATGGAGGCCGCTTACGGGCTGGCCATCACCGTCACGATGTTGATGACGACCTTCTTGCTGTTCGAGTACTTGTCGGGCCGCATCGGGCGGCTTCGCGCGGGGCTTGTCACCGGCTTCTTCGGGGTGCTTGAGGCGATGTTTCTGGTCGCAAGCCTCGTCAAGTTCATGCACGGCGGCTACATCACGCTGGTCATCATGCAGCTGATTTTGGCGCTGATGGTCATCTGGTTCTTCGGCAACAAGTCGCGCGAGCGCTACCAAGGCGAAAGCGAGTACGTTCACCTGAACGATTACGTCTCGCAGCTGGTCGCGCTGTCTAAGGACGAGCGCGAGCCGCTGTTCACCACCAACCTGGTATACATGACCAAGGTCAAGGCCGATTACCGGCTCAAACGCACCACGCTGTACTCGATTCTGGACAAGCAGCCCAAACGCGCGAGCGTCTACTGGTTCGTCACGGTCAACGAAACCGACAAGCCTTACGACATGCGCTACACCGTCGATATGATGCACACCCGCAACGTGATTTCGGTCCAGCTGTACCTCGGCTTCCGGACGTCGCAGCACGTCAACTTGTACATCCGCCAGATCATCAACGACCTGCTGACGGCAGGGGTAATCGACCCGCAGCGGCCGCACTACACGACGCTTGAGGACCGCCAAGTCGGCGACTTCAAGTTCGTCATCATCCGCGAGCGGCCGCAGGGGATGCCGACCGAGAACATTCCGGCCTGGCGCCGCTACCTGATTGGCGGCCGTCTGTGGCTGCAAAACGTCACCACCAGCCCCGCCGACTGGTACGGCCTTGAGTTCAGCAGCGTGGTGGAGGAAACCGTGCCGCTGTTCATCCACGAGCCGCGCGAGATGTACTTCACGGACCACAAGATCCTGCATCCCCGGCCCAAGACAAAGTAACACCAAAAATCGCGCCATCCGCAGTAGCGGGTGACGCGATTTTTGCGTGAAGCGACTTACGGCCACAGCACGATGGACTTGACCACCTCACGGGCACTCCTTTCGCCCTTGACGAAGTAGTCCAGCTGCACGCGGTAGGCTTGGCCCCGCACCGGCATCTTGGTCAGGGCCAGATTGGTGAGGCTGCCGTCGGGGTCCCCAAGCTGCATCCCGTCGCTCATGTCGATCAGCGAGTGACCCTGCGCGTCTTGGATGGTCATGATGCCGATTTCGCCCGTATCACCGTGCTCGTACCGCGAGTCGCCGGTGGCGCGGTACTGCAGCTCGGCGCCGTGGGCGTACTTGATCACGGCCACCGGCGCTACGGTGAGACCGGGGACCCCGAAGTCGTAGGTTGCCCCGGCCAGCTTGTTGATCACCGGTGCCGGCTGGCTCATGGTCAAGTCGAAGTTCCAGCGGCCGAAGACGCCGCCGAGCTCCTGGATGCGAATCGGCAGGGTGACTGAAGTCGGCGCGGTGTTGCCGGTCGCCTTGTACAAAAGCCGGAAGCGGTAGCCGGTTTTGGTTTCCTGGAAGTCGTAGGTGTCGTTGAAGAAGTGCTGCTTGGCGGTGCTTGCCGCGTAGTAGGACAGCTCGTGCTCGCCGTTCATGTTGATCTGACGCTCGGTCATGCCGGTGATCTCGCCGGTGACGCTGATGATTTTGCCGGCGTAGTAGGCTTCAACCAGGTGAACCGTGATGCCGTGCGAGGTTGCGGTTTGGTTGAGGCTCTTGGCCACGCCGCTGACGTGAAAGGCGGTGGCGTTGTCGTCGTTGCCGTTGCGCAGGTAAAACGCCGCCAGCCAGCCGACGTTGTCGAAGGCCTGGCCGACCTGGGGCACGAAGGCGGCCAGGCCGGCGGTGGTCAGCGCCAAGGCGGCGGCTGCGGCCAGCAGCACGTTGCGAACGCGGTGGTGGCGCGGCGCCTTTTTCACCCCTTGCGCCAGGGCGTCGTGAACCAGCGCCTCTGGCACCGGAATCTGGTCGAACTCGTCGTGCAACAGCTGACGGTCTCGTTGTTCATCCAAAGTAATCTCCTCCTAAAATGGTGCGAAGTGCGAGGCGACCGCGGCGCAAGCGCGTCTTGACGGTGGCCTCCGGGACGTTGAGCAGTCGCCCGATTTCTCGCGTCGGCAGGTCTTGGTAATAGAATAATTGCAGCGCCTGGCGGTATTCCGCCTTCAGCTGGGCGAAGGCGGCCAGCAAGTCGAGGTGCTCGGTGGTGTTGACCGCCGGCGCCGCCAGCGGCTCGCCGGCGTCGGCCGTCGGTTCCTCGCTGGCCCGCAGCGCGTAGACGCTTTGGGCCTGGCGAATCAGAATGCGGGTGTACCAGGTGAAAAACACCTGGGGCTCGCGCAGCTTCCGCACGGCGCTCACCGCCTGCGTCGTCGCCTCCTGCAACACCTCCAAGGCGTCTTGCTCGTTGCCGACGTACAGGTAGGCGGTGCGGTACAGGTAGGCGCTGCGGCCGTCCAGCAGTTGCAGCAGGGCGGTGCGGTCGCCACGCACGGCTCGCCTGGCGAGCTTCAGTTCAAGATCATTCAGTGGCATGTGCGACCCTCCTTTCGCCCAGTTAGTGGCCAGAATTGCCCGTTTAGTTTCACGGGACAAATATATTTTTACTGTGAGCGGCTGTCAACGCAAAAAAGACGCACCAAATCCGCCGGCGGGAAGTACCCCGTCAGCGGATCTGGGCGTTGTGGTCACGTGGGTGTCGACAAGGCGTTGGGTGACCAGGTTTCTGTCCCAGCACGACGCTGCAGCGCCGCACCGGGCCCAAAACCAGGTCCCGCACCTGTCCGGCACCGGCTGGCAGCCTGAAGCTGCCGCGCGGTGCCGCCGTCCCAGGCTGCGCCTATGGTTCGCGAGGTCTGGGGTCGTACCCTCCTGGCTCAGGACTGCGCCGTGCGGTGACATCCACACGCCTGAGCAGGCGGTCGTGCTTTGAATCTCAAAACAGGTTACGCCGCCTGAGCCAGCACACCTTCCGGGCCGCCGAAATGGTTTTGTCGTGCTGGCCGGTACGCGTCCCGGCCGCCTCGCCCGCCCGCAGCTACCTCCGTACTTGGAGTTGGGCGTTTGATAACACTGCAACCGGTTATCCACTACGATTAATGATTCCCGCCCACTCTAATGCGACGGGTTCCACTGATATCATCGATGACGGGGCCGGGCTGGGGCCTGGTCTGCGTGAGGTAGCGTGGCGCTTGCCACTGGATCGCCGCCGAAGAAGGGTTTGTCACGGTGGCCGGCCACCGACCCCTATCCTAGTGATCACTTGAGTTTAGCTTAGCAGGTAAGCGGTTACCTGGCAAATTTTAAGCACGTTTTTTGAGCGGCAACCAACAACGGCGGCCAACTCGTCGTGAGTTGGCCGCCGCAGTGTGGGTTTTGAATTAGTCGGCGTCTGCCTCGGCCGCGGTGCCGGCGTTCTGCAGCGTCGCCAGCGCCTTACGCGCAATCGGGCCGACGATGAGCAGCTGCAGCGGCAGCGCCATCAGCAGGTTGAAGCCCCAAGTGTGCAGGTAGGTCAAAGCGAGGTTCCCGCCGAAGTTCTGGGTGACGATGATGCCAAAGGCCGACATCAGCGTGACCATGCCGGCGACCATCAGGCAAGAAATCCAGATGCCGATGACCAGCGGGGTTTTTTCCATCTCAGGCTTGAAGATCCGGCTGAAAAACAGCTTCTTGGCCAGCGGCCCGACCAGGCCGAGGTCGAGAATCAAGGCGACCACCAGCGCGACCGGGTAGCCGCGCAGCACTTCAAGCACGTAGCCGTCGCCGAAGCCATCGGCCAGGGCGACGTTGTAGCCTGCCATCACCAGCACCATCAGGCCGGCCATAATCAGGCTGAAAAACAATTCTTCTTTAAAATTCTTAGGCAAGTTGAAACTCCTCATGTGGTCCGGGATTTTGAGCTGTAGATTTCATACGCACCCATTGCGACCACGACAAGATAAAAGTCTAGCAGAAATTTTCAGCTGGCGTAAGCAGAAGTTTCAGAAAAATTGAAAGCGGGGTGGTTGACGCCTTGCCGGCAACGCGGGAGCGGCTAGCTGAGGTCGGCCACCGGGCCAAGGTGCGGCCCGATGCCCAACCTTACGCTACCCGTCCCGCTAACCCCGCGTTTCTGCGCTCTGGATCGGCGAGCTTCGAAGCGCAACGCAGACACACACAGCGACGCCGCGTCGCTTGGGCCCAAGCCCGGGTCCCAAACGCCCCGGCTAGGCTATGTGGTCTGCTAAATGCGCGTTTCTGCGCTCTGGGCAACAAAAAAGCCGCCATGGGTGGTGGCGGCTAAGGAGTAAGGATTGACCGACGAGTGGGTGGCTCGCCGGTGATTTTTACTTTGGAGGAGTAAAAATGAAAAAGTTGGGTATGGGTATGGAAATGAGTGGGTGGCTCATTTCTATGGTTACAATGTAACGCCGGAATGTGAAGAAAGTGTGACGAAATCGCCGCTCACTTATGAAAAAAAGGTAAAGGCGGCAACTATTTTCGCCGAGGCGTCTCGCTTGCCTTTTGGTGAGTCGGCGACTACGCTTGAGCAAAGGAGATGATTGCATGAACATTCACTTTAACGCGGCCAGTGCGACCAAGCTGACCCCGCACCTGGCACCGACCAAGCAGCTACTGTTGACCTTCGAGGACGGGGTGGGGCCCTACTCGCAACACGCGATGATTCACATGCAAGTTCAGTTCACGCTCAACGTGGTCGCGGCCGATGCCGACCTGACCGGCTACGACCAAACCGTCTCGTCCAACCTCGGCGACATCCGCATCAAGGGCTACTCCAGCGAGGACCTCGATGAGCACATGGCCGTTCATCTGAACCCGACCACCAACACGATGAGCCTGACCGGCGACGGCGGCGAGATTGACAGCAATCTGGGTTTCATTGACTTCACGGCACCCGGCGGCATCAATCCGGCTCGCTGACTGAACCGATTCGTCGATTATTCGACTTGCCGATTGGCCCGGTTCGGCGACCAACGTGGCTGAAAGGCCACTCCCGGCGAACCGACTGACCCCCTCGGTTCGCCGAGGGGCCAGCTGCGGCTGCGCTTGGCCCGGGCGGGTGAAAATGTGGTCGGCCCGGTCAATTCCTGCTTTCAACTGGTTTCACGATGGTGTAGAATCATCGTGGAATATGAGCGCGGCCAAGCCGTGCGTTTTGGAGGCAGTTAGACCTTGCAGTACACATTTGAATCCGCATTGACCATCCATGAAATCAAGGCGCTTTACGGCGCCGTCGGCATGGACCAGTACCTGAGCGACCCGGCCGAAACGGCGCGGGGCATCGCCAACTCAACGCTTTTGACCGCTCGCGACGGCGACAAGCTCGTCGGCCTGATTCGCGGTGTCTCCGACATGCACACGGTGGTCTTCATTCAAGACTTGCTGGTGCTGCCGGAGTACCAGCACCAAGGCATCGGCCGGGAGCTGCTCGGCCAGTTCGATGATTACTTCAAGCAGGTCGCCCGCATCGTGGTGGTCTGCAGCAGTCCGGAGCTTCAGGCTTTTTACGAAAGCGCCGGCTACCTGCCGGGGACGCAGGCCCACGCCACCACCTACGTGCGGCCGCGGCGACTCTTGGAACCCAAGTACTGATCAGGAGGTAAACGATGGAACCGACGGCGACAGTTTCGCGGTTGCAAAAAACAGAAGGCGCGGATCTGATCATGGATCAAGGCTTTTTGACCGAGCGCGAGGAACCCGCCATGATGGACCAGGATTGGTGTCACGAACTTCTGCCGCAGATCAACGACGAGATGCGGCTCAGGACGTTGCCCAACCGCGTGGTCCTCAAGCAGTTCCATTACTACTCCGGCCTCGGCACCATCCTGTACGACCCGACGCAGCTCACCGCGGCCAAGGCCAAGCAGGTCCTGATGCACGCGCTGGGTTATCACAAGTGAACTCGCCCGGTGAGGACAATCTTACCGGTGACATGGCCGGCCGCCAGCTTCTGGAGGCCGGCCTTTAAGTTACCCAAGCTGCGGTCGGCATAATGCGTGGTGACGCTGGCCTGAATCGTGCCGGCGGCGGTCAGCGCGGCCAGCCGCCGCAAAATTGCCCCTTGGCTGGCGACTGTGTAATCAAAGTCGCTTTTGGCGAACATGTACTCAAAGTCAAGGCTTGCGGCCTTGGCCTTCAGCGCCGTCACGTCCAGCGGCTGGCGCGGCGTGACCAGGGTGGCGACGTGGCCGAAGGGGGCGACCAAGGCGGCGGCCTGGGCGAGGTAAGGCTCCGGCGCATAAAGAATCGCCACCCCGGCCGCCGAATCGGCCGCCAGCGTCTGAGTCAGCGGCCGGTGATAGTCCAGGGGATGGGCGACGCCGTGAGCGGCCAGCCAGTCCCAGTTGACGGGGCTGGCCGTTGCCCAGACCTCAAGGCCGCTCCACGCGGCCAGCTGGGTGAGAAGCGAGCCGACGCCCCCGGCCCCGTTGATCACCACCAGGCGCTGGCCGGCGTTGGCGCCTGGCTGCGGGGTGAAGCCCATTTTCTCAAACAACAGCTCCCAGGCGGTCAGCCCCACCAGCGGCAAGGCGGCCAGGTCTGCGAGCGGCAGCGTCGCCGGGGCCTTCGCCACCAGGGCCGCCTGCACCAGCTGGTAGTCGGCAAAACTGCCGGGCCGCTTGGTGGTGCCGGCGTAAAACACCCGGTCGCCTGGAGCGAAGTCGGTGACGGCGGGGCCGATTGCCACGACCTGGCCGACGGCATCAAAGCCTAGCACGGTCGGCCGCGTGACGCCCGTGGCGAGCTTCAGGTCAATCGGGTTCAACCCGGAACCGAGGACTTGGACCAGTAAATCGGTGGCGCCGGGTTCGGGGATTTGGCGCGTTTGGGCGATGAAGCCGTCCGGGGTCGCCGCCAACACATTGTTATCAGACAAGATAGTGCCTCCGTTTCGTAACGTCTTTGATATGTCTATTCTAACTGTTTTCTGCTACACTAGGGTAAATTTGGTTTTCGGAGGACGACATGGCAAAACGACATCAATCTCGCTCCCGGGTCGGGGAGGCCATTACCTTAATTGTGGCGGCGCTTTTGTTCACCGGCTTCGCTTGGTTCGTGACGCAGCCGGACACGGCCTTGGCCATGACCAGCACCGCCAGCTTCGGCGTCGGGCTGACCATTCTGATTTGGCTGCTGGCCTTTTTCGATGACTGGGCCAAGGGCCGCGGCTCCCGCTTTGTTTTGGACCTGGTAATCGGTAGCGCGATGGTGACGCTGATTTACGTCTACATGATCGGCTTCATCGTCTACCCGGAGTTCATGTACGGGGCGTTCGGCGTGGTGCTGGTGCTGGCGGCGCTGTTCGCCATTCGCAAGCCGACGCGTGGCAACGACCACAACATCGCGCGGGTGGTTGAAGACGCGGAATAGCCGGAGTTGGCGAGGCGCGAGCAATCGCGCTTTTTTCGTGGTTGCAAGAAACTCGGGGCCAAGTTCGGGCCTAAGCACCAGTCCTGCGCTATGCGTCCCGCTAGACCCGCCGGCATCGCTCTGGTCGTCGAGCTCCGCCGAGCAACGCGGGAGCGGCTAGCTAAGGCCGGACACCGGGCCAAGGTGCGGCCCAATGCCCAGCCTTACGCTACCCGGCCCGCTAAATTCGCTCGGCTGCGCTCTGGAGGAATAATTCATGCACATTTTTGTCTGCTGCGCCGGTGGGGGGAGCTCGAGCCTGTTTTGTGCCCGGCTGGCCAAGGCGATCAATGAGACCGATGAGAATTTGACGGCGAGCTTTGACACCGTGGCTGCGGTGCTTTCGGCGTCGCCCTTTGCGCCGGCGGCCGACCTTGCTTTCGCCTACGGAGCGGTGGATGCGATTCGCCCGGCCACGGCTTACGACTTTGGCAGCCGCTTCGACGTGGTGCTGGTCGCGCCGCAAGTGCGGTACCTGACGGCGGCCAAGCAGGCGGTGCTGGCGAATTACCCGACGGTGGTCGCCGACATGGACCGCCGGGTGTTCGGGCTGATGGACGGTAACCGCGGTTACCAGGAGCTGCTCGACCAGCTGCTGACGCTGGATCTGATGCGTGGCTTCCAGTCCGGCCTGGGGTTTGCCTCCAAGCGCGGTGACAAGGACTTGGAGCTTCTGGTGGTCGGGGCCAGCCGCAGCGATCGGGCGATGCGCAACCTGACGGCGGCGCTTTTGGCCGCGGGGGTTCGCACCGTTCAGGAACGCTTCACCATCGACGGGCTGTACGACTTTCACCCGCAAAACGATTTTGAGGTGCGGCTAATGTTTGGGGCCCGGCTGACGCCTGAGCTGATTCCCAAGGTGGCGCGGCGCATCGACGGCGTGATCCGCTTCACGGACCACGCAAGCGCCGAGCCGACCTGGGACCAGCGCTACCGGCTGCCCAGCGTTCGGCTGAGCCCGGCGCTTTTGAAGGACCACGCCGACCCGATTGCGTTGCGCGACGCGGTGATGGCCTTTTTGCTGGCCGCCGACGCGGTGGCGCAAGGCACCAGTGAGGTTCACAGCGCCTTTTTCGAAACCCCACCGCCGCCCAAGCAGGTGAAGTCCTTTCTGGGGTTGTTCACCTACAAGGTTTAAAAAAACGACCGCCGGCTGGCGATCGTTTTTTGAGTGGCCTCACTGCACCTGTTGGACGGTGATTGGAACGCTGGCCGGCACCCGCGGCCGCAGCGTGTTGACCAGGGACTGCAGGTCGGTTTTGAAGGTGACCCGCACGGCGCGGTGAGCGGAGATGCCAAAGGCGGCGACCACCAGCTCGCGGCCATCCGGCAGGCTGACCGGGGTCAGCGAGATGCCGGTCAGCTTGGCGTAGGGGAACATGCGGTTGACGATGCCGGCGGCGACCACCCGGGTCTGGGTCAGGCCGGTGGTGCCGGCCATGACGGTCAGGGTGATGAACGCGGCGTAGAAAATGATTACGGACAGGCTGGCGGCCCCGGAGGTCAAAAACCAGACGATGAAGAACCCGGCCAAGATCAGCTGGAAGGTGGCGTAACCGCCGCGCAGGTCGATTTGGCCCTGCCAGTACAGGTTGTAGACGCCAAGGCTCAGCAAGGCGACGTCGAGTAAGACGATGAACAGACTCATTTTTTCACACTTTCTTGGTTGGGTTGCGGGGCCGGCCAGGGAACCGATTCCCCCGGCTCGGCGTACAGGCCGGAGACCTGCTGGTACCACTTGAACAGGCGAACCGCGATGATGCGCAGCACCGCAAAGCCGGGAATCCCCAGGATGACGCCGGCCAGGCCGAACATGTTGCCGGCGGTCAACAGCACTACCACGATGGTGATCGGGTGCATCTCGAGCTTGGAGCCCATGACGAACGGCGAGATCAGTTGGGTCTCAAGCAGCCACTCGCACAGGAACACGACGATCACCAGCAGGAACATTTTGGGGCTGGCCATCAGCCCGACAATCAGGGCCGGCACCATGGCCAATGCGGAGCCGAAGTACGGAATCAGGTTGAGCGGCCCGGCAATCAGGCCCAGCACCAAGGCGAAGCGCAGGCCGATCACCGAGTAGCCGATCATGAAAATGATCGCGACGGCCATGGCGACGGTCAGCTGGCCCTGCACGTAGGAGCCGACCTTCTCGTTCATCTCGTGGAGCATCTCGCCGACGCTTTTGCGCAGCTTGACCGGCACCACCGTCAGCAGGAGCTTTGGAAACTTGCGGCCGTCCTTGAGCATGAAAAACAGGATGATCGGCGCGGTGCCGACGGTGATCACGACGTTGCCGACCACCCCGACCAGGTTTTGAATCTGGGTGACGGTGCCGGTGACAATCAGCCCCTCGCGGCCGGAGACGGCGGCCTTGATTTCCTCGCCCAGCTGGTTCAGGTCGGCCTGAGAGATCAGGTCCTGCCGCTCGTTGAGCTCGGTCACCCACTGGTTGAAGGCGTTCCAGTAGGTCGGCCAGTCGTTGACCATGCTGGTGACCTGCCGCTCGATCGGCGGCACCAGCTTGACGATGGCCAAGACCAGCAGTGCCAACACGCCGAGAAACACTAGCCCGATGGCCAGATTGCGGTTGACCTTGTGGCGGTCCAGCCAGTTGACAATCGGGTTGAGCATGTAATACAGGATGCCGGCGAACACGAAAGGTGGGGCGACGATGCCGATGAAGTGGGTGATCGGCGTGAAGACCCAGCCAATTTTGGTGAAAAGCCACAGCACCAGCAGCACCAAGAGGACGTTGAAGGCCGCGATGGCGAACCTGTTGTCCAGGAAGTGGCGGTAAAACCAGGACGTTTTATTTTTCATAGGCGACCTCCGTAACCGTTTCACTTATAATGATACCGAACTTCAGGGGGGATTGCGAATCGGGCGCTGGACCGAGCTTGCTTTGTAAATTCGCACTGCGGAATCCCAGTTTAAAGGCTTGCTTTGTAAAAATATTGTAAATCCGGTCTTTACAAAAGGCGGCCGCTCGGTATACTAAAAGTAATTATTTGAGACGGAGGTGACCTTATGACGGTCTTGAAAGTTCTGCGCTGGGTGCTGCGAGCCCTGATCGTGCTGACGGTCGGCCTGCTGCTGTTCGACACCGCGGTCGGCATCGGCCTGATGGCGGTCGACATCCTGATCGGCGTGGTTTACGAAATGAAGCAAACCGCCTGCGATCGCCGCGAAATGAAGCACGTGCCGGTTACGCACCGGTTGTAGTGCCTTGCCCCCACCGCCCCGGTGGGGGTTTTGTTTGCGCTGAAAGGGTGGGGCGGCCTAGCATGACCGCCACTCGGTCCAAGCGCCTGCCCAGCGCTAGCCGACCGGCTAAACCCGCGCGACTTCGCCCTGGAACGTCGGGCTCCAGCCGGCAACGCGGGAGCGGCTAGCTACGCCACGCCGCTCGGACCCAAGCCCGGGGCCCAAGCGCCGTGGCTAGGCTACCCGTCCCGCTAACCCCGCTGGCTTCCGCCCTGGAACCAAAAAGGCTTCCCGCATTTTGGGAAGCCCTGTTGGTTAGCCGATGAACTTGAATTTGCTCCACGGCTTGATGAAGTCCAGCAGCATCACCTCATCCGGTGAGATGCTGCCGATCTTGTTTTTGCGCGGCTCAGCATGTGGCTCCAGGACAATCTGGAGCTCATTTTTGTAGATGCCGAAGCCGTCGTTGCCGACCAGCACGTCGCCCTTTTGGAAAATCTCGGTGTTGTCGTGCGGGGTGTTGGGGGCGTCCTTGTAGGTGACGCGCGGCATGGTCGAGCGAATCACCGTGCGGTTGATGTCGCCACGGCGGAAGTGCTGCGGGGTCAAGGCGACCGTTTTTTCAATCTCGTTGACGTCAGCCACGAAGTCCAGGTGGAACTGGATCTGGTAGCGGTCGATGGCCGCAAGCGCCGCGAGCTCTTCCTCGCTGGCGTAGGCGTTGCCGATGATCACGTCATCGATCAGGCCCCCGGCCCAAAGGTGCTTGGCCTGCACCTCGATCGGCAGGCGACGGTCGGCCTCAAGCGTCGGCAGGCCGTCGTTGACGTTCCACGGGCCCATGTTGCCGACCTGGCTAGCGACGAAGGCGGCCGAGTGGATGTTGTACTTGCGGAAGCGCTGTGAGCATTCGACGAAGAAGTCGTAAGGCAGGGCGGTGCCGACCTGCGGGTAGAAGTTGTGGCAGCCGTACAAGAAGCTGGTGTTGGCCTGGTAGCTGACGATATTGTTCAGGTAATCCACGTTGTTGCTCATGTTGAGCTCGATGATTAAGCCGTACGGGTTGTACGACAGCATCGCCTCGGTGGCGCCGTCGAAGCCTTGGTCCAGGCGAATGCCGGCGCAGTGCAGGTCGGCGAAGAACTTGAGGTCGGAGTACGAGACCCCGAGCTGGTCAAAAATGCGCGGTGCGACGTCCAAGATGGTCTGGTACCCGAGAGCGTTGCCGACGTCGATAATTTTTTGGTACTCGGCCTTGGTCTCTTCCACCGTGCCCTTCACTTCCAGCATGCTCATGAAGATGCGGGTGAAGCCGTACTTATGGCCGAGCTCCAAGTAGGCCTTGTTGGCTTCAAAATCGCTGTGATCCGGGTAAATCGATAACCCGAGTTGACGCATTGTCATTGCAGTTCCTCCTAATTAAGTTGTGTTTGCGGTGCAGTGGTCCTGCAAGCTGCCCCCTAGCAGTTGCAGCGCTACCATACTCCCATCATAGCGAACCCGGCAGGCTTGCGCAAACCCGCGGCCCTCGATTGCCCCTGACCGCGTTTTTTGCGGGCCAACGCGCCGCGCATCGAGGTGTTACGACCGCGGCAGCGGCCGGCGCGAGCCCGTCGGCACCGGCGGGTTAAACTTGCGGCTCGGCTTGACACGACCGCTCGGGCTGGGTAAAGTCGGGGGAGACAGACAAGCTGAGGAGGACAACATGACAAGTCAAGACGAACTGAAGAAGCAGGCGGCCACCCAGGCGGCCCAGATGGTTCAGCCCCACACCGTGCTAGGGGTCGGCACCGGCTCCACCGTCGCGTTTTTCATCGATGCGCTGGCCGCCCGGGAGCAGGCGCAGTCGCTCGAGCTGACCGCCATCGTCACCACCTCCAGTCGCAGTCAAAAGCAGCTGGAGCAAAATGGCTTCACCGTGTCTGAGCTGGCCGCAGTCGACCACGTCGACCTGTGCGTCGACGGCGCCGACCGGGTCGACCACCAGCTGGACGGCATCAAGGGCGGCGGCGCGGCGCTGACGCTTGAAAAAAACGTCGCGGTCAACGCGCGGCACAACGTCTGGATCGTCGACGAAAGCAAGGTTGCCGATCCGCTCGGCGGCTTCCCGCTGCCGGTCGAGGTGCTGCCGGTCAGCGCCGAACAAAACCTCCGCCGCTTCGCCAAGGCCGGGCTTGAGCCGCAGTTTCGACTGAACGCAGACGGCGGCCGGCTGAAGACGCATTACGGCAACTTCATCATCGACTTGGCCGTGTCGCCGCTGCCGATTCCGGCCGGCCTGGCCGATTACCTGGACCACACGGTTGGCGTGGTCGAGCATGGGTTGTTCCTGAACATGACCGACGAGGTGTTGATCGCCCAAAGCGACGGCACCATCGCCCATTGGGTGCGTTAGTCGCACTGACGCCCCAAAACGGCGCTGCCTAGCCTGGCAGCGCCGTTTTGGTGTCGATCACGAACATTTTGGAGCGGGTGCCGTCGGCCTCGGTGACCGTGGTCGCGTAACGCCAGCCGTAGCGCTCGTAAAAGCCCTGGAGGTCGGTGATTAGGTAGGCCTTGGGGATGCCGGCCGCGGCCAGGTCGGCCACCGCCATGTGCAGCAGCTTACCGGCCAGGCCGCGGTTGTGATAGGTCGGGGTCACGAACACGGCGCAGACGTTGGGCGTCAGGTCGAGACGGTCGTGGAAGTCGTTGGCGATCACGCCGAGGCCGCCGACGATGTGGTCACCGGCCACGGCCAGGTACCAGCTCGGCACCGGGCCGGCACCGCTCGCAAGACTTGCCGCCATGCTCGTTTGGTAGGCTGCACGTGGTACTCGCCACTGTTGGTGGAACCAGGCGGCCGCCGGTGCGGCCAGGGCCGGCCGCTCCCGCAGCCGGCACAGCTGCACCGCGGCGGGAGCGGTGAAAGAATCTTTCATTGAATGGGTCACCTCCGTCACCATCAGCATACCACGCGGTCACCGGGGCCGGCCAGCCGTCGCTACCGGTGGCCGGTAGCCGCGTCGACGCAGGTGTGGCCCCGAGGCCACTTGCAAGCCTTCTGATGTTCGGCTATGCTGAAAGAACTAAGTTTATATAAGGAGTACATATATGCGCGTATTGATACCATATGTTAAGCGGTACAAGTGGGACGCGATTTGGGCGATGGTCAGCATCGTTTTTCAAGTCTTCGCCACGCTGTGGCAGCCGCGGATGCTACAGACGGTGATGGAAGCCATCATGAAGCAGGACAAGACCACCGTATTCAACTACGGCATCGGCCTGATCTTGCTGGCGGTGGTCGGCATCATCGCCGGCATCATCAACACCGTGTACTCGGCCCGGTTGGCCCTGCACGTTGCCACCGACCTGCGAGCCGACCTGTACGACCACATCCAAAGCTTCGCCTACGCCGACATCGAGGACTTTTCTGCCTCCAACCTGGTGGTGCGGATGACCAACGACGTCAACCAGGTCCAGCAGGTGGTGATGGCCGCCTTCCAGCAGGTTACCCGCATTCCGCTGGTGTTCGCCGGTGCCTTGGCGCTGGCCCTGACCACGATGCCCGAGCAGTGGTGGGTGATCGCCGTGATGATGGTGATCATCGTTGGCGTCGGCCTGGTCACCTTCAAGACCATGAGCAAGTACTTCGCCCAGACTCAGCAGGACATCGAAGACGTCAACACCTTGGCGCGTGAGAACCTGATGGGCATTCGCGTGATCAAGTCCTTCGTTCAGGAGCAGGCGCAGATCACGGGTTTTGCCAAGACTTCCGATCGCCTGCGCGACGTGACGGCCAAAATCGGTGAGCTGTTCGCCGTGTTGATGCCGGCCTTTTTCCTCACCGCCAACATCGCGGTGGTGGTCAGCGTCTACATCGTCGGCCAAAACGTGACGGCGCATCCGACCTACCTGGCCGCCATCTCAAGCTTCACCAGCTACCTGATGCAGATTCTCTTCGCCGTGATCAACGCGTCGTTCATGATGACCTTCGCGTCGCGTGCGTTCATCTCGATGGGGCGGATTCGCGAGGTGCTGGATCACAAGCCGAGCATGCACTTCACCACCACCGGCCCGGCCACGGTGCCGGGGGACATCACCTTCGAGCACGTGACCTTCACCTACCCAGGGGACACGCAGCCGACGCTTCAAGACGTCTCCTTTACCGCCCCGGCCGGGTCGATGATCGGCATCGTCGGCGCCACCGGCTCGGGCAAAACCACGCTGGCCCAGCTAATCGCGCGGCTGTTCGACCCCGACTCCGGCCGCGTCTTGATCGGCGGCGTCGATGTGCGTGAGCTGCCAGAGGCGACGATTCGCAACGCCGTGGCCTACGTGCTGCAACGCGCCACGCTGTTTTCCGGCACCATCGCCCAAAACCTGCTGCAGGTGCAGCCGGCCGCGACGCCGGCGACCATGGCCCGGGCGGCAGAGATCGCCCAGGCCGCCGAGTTCATCGAGCGGCTGCCGGAGACTTACGACGCGCCGGTCGAGGAGCGGTCGGCCAACTTCTCCGGCGGCCAAAAGCAGCGGCTGGCGATCACCCGCGGCGTGATCGCCGACCCGGAGATCCTGATTCTGGACGACGCGACCTCGGCCTTGGATGCGCGGTCTGAGAAGCTGGTGCAAGAGGCGCTTGACCGCGAGCTGACCCGCACCACCACCGTCGTGATCGCCGAGAAAATCGCCTCAATCATTCGCGCCGATCAGATCCTGGTGATGGATGGCGGCCGCCTGGTCGCCACCGGCACCCACCGCCAGCTGGTCCAATCCAGTGCCATTTACCAAGAAATCTACGCCACCCAAAAGGCCAAGGAAGGAGGCGTCGCCCATGTCTGACATCAAAAACGCCGGTAAGTACTACTACCACTACCTGCACCGCTACTGGAAGGGCTTCTTGGTGACGGCCATCCTGATTGGCATCAGCACCTGGTGCGTAGTGGTGGCGCCGACCTACCTGGGCCGGGCGATCACCGAGCTGACGAGCTACCTGCAGGCCTGGGGCAACCCGGCGACCCGCCAGGCCGCCAGCCTCGCGAAGTTCCACCACACCTTGATTGTCTACCTGCTGCTGTACTTCGGCGACGCCTCCACGCTGTTCGTCGCGTCCTGGATTCTGGCGCGAATCACCGCCTTTTCCACCGGTACCATGCGCATCGGGCTGTTTCGCAAGATGCAGCGCATGAAGGTGCAGTACTTCGACGCCCACAGCGACGGCGACATCCTCGCGCGTTACACCAGCGACCTGGACAACATTTTCAACGCGCTGAACCAGGCGCTGATCGACATCTTCCTGGCCGTCGCGCAGCTGATCGGGATTTTGATCATGATGTTCGACCAAAACGCGACGATGGGCTGGGTCACCATCGCCTCGACGCCGGTTGCGCTGGGCGTTGCCGCCTTCGTGATGCAAAAGGCCAGCGTCGCCGTTAACCAGCAGCAGCAGGCAATCGGTGCGATGAACGGCTACATCAACGAGCAGGTGACCGGCCAGAAGGTGATCATCACCAACGGCCTGCAGCAAGACTCCGCCAACGGCTTCCGCCCGTTCAACCAGGCGGTTCAAAAAGCCGCGGTGCGGGGCCAGATTTGGTCCGGGGTGCTGATGCCCCTGATGTCTGGGATGTCGCTTCTCAACACCGCGATCGTCATTTTCTTCGGCTCCTGGCTGGCGCTGAACGGCCAGATGGCCACCGGCGCCGCCTTGGCCCTGGTGGTGGTCTTCGTCAACTACGCTCAGCAGTACTACCAGCCGCTGACCACGCTGACCAGCCTTTACGGCATGATTCAGCTGGCAATTACCGGGGCCCGGCGCGTCGACGAGGTTCGCACCCAGCCGGACGAGCAAGACAGCGGGACCGAGGTGTTGACCGGGCTTGAGTCGGCCGTCAAAATCGATGACGTTCGCTTCTCGTACCAGCCGGGCAAGGAAATCCTGCACGGCGTCACCATCGACGTCGCCAAGGGCGAGATGGTCGCCTTGGTCGGCCCGACCGGCTCGGGCAAAACCACGGTGATGAACTTGCTCAACCGCTTCTACGACGTCGACTCCGGCGCCATCACCGTCGACGGTCAAGACATTCGCCAGTTCACGTTGGCCAGCCTCCGCGACACGGTCGGCATCGTGCTGCAGGAGCCGCAGCTGTTCTCCGGCACCATCGCCGAAAACATCGCGTTCGGCGACCCGACCGCCGCACTTGAGCGCGTCAAGGCCGCGGCCAAGCAGGCCAACCTGGATGACTTCATCGAAGGGCTGCCCGAGGGCTACGACACGCACGTTTCAGACGAGCAAAGCGTCTTTTCCGCCGGGCAAAAGCAGCTGATGTCGATCGCCCGCACCATCTTGACCGACCCGCGGCTTTTGATCCTCGACGAGGCGACCAGCAACGTCGACACGGTGACCGAGGCCAAGATCCAGGCCGCGATGGACAACGTGATCGCCGGTCGCACCAGCTTCGTGATTGCCCACCGCCTGAAGACCATCCTGAACGCCGACAAAATCGTCGTGCTCAAGGACGGGGCAATCATCGAGCAGGGAACCCACGACGAGTTGGTCGCGCAAGGCGGCTTTTACGCCGAGCTGTACCACAACCAGATGGTGTTTGAATAAAAAAAGTTATGCGCGGCGCGTCGCCAGTGGGGACGTACCGCGCATTTTTTGCTAAAATTAGTTAAACAAAGGGAATGGCTCAAATACGGTGTCTCGGAGGTGCCTATGTTCGCGAAGTATCGCAGCGTCAGCTTGATCTGGCGCATTGTCATCGGGCTGGTGGTCGGCGCGGCGTTGGGGGTGCTGGTGCCTGGCCAGACCTGGATTGGGGTGTTCGGCGACCTGTTCATCGGGGCCTTGAAGGGCATCGCGCCGGTCTTGGTCTTCTTCCTGATCGCCACGGCCATTTCCAAGTACGAGCAAGGCGCCGACAACCACTTCGGCTCCGTGATCATCTTGTACCTCGCCGCGACCTTCCTGTCGGCGGTGGTGGCGGTGGTCGCAAGCTTCATGTTCCGGGTGCGGCTGGTCTTTCCCACGGCGGTCAAAACGGCGGCCACCGCCCCCAAGGACCTCGGGACGGTGATCAAGGACCTGCTGGTCAACGCGGTGGCCAACCCCTTGCAGGCGATTGTTGACGGGAATTACCTGGCGATTTTATTTTGGGCACTGACCATCGGCTTCGCGCTGCGGGCGGCCAACGCCCGGACCAAAGACACCCTGCAGGATCTGACCGACGCGATTCAGACGGTGGCGCAGCTGATCATCGAGTTCGCCCCGGTCGGCATCGTCGGGTTGTTGTTCACCACCATCAGCCAGACCGGGTTCGCCGGCATCATCAAGTACGGCCAGTTGGTCGGACTGTTGGTCGGCACCATGGCCTTCGTCTACCTGGTGGTGTACCCCCTGATGGTCTGGGCGATGACGGGCCAAAACCCGTACCCCTTGACGCTTTGGACGCTTAGGGTGTCCGGCATCCCGGCCTTCTTCACTAGAAGCGGTGCCGTCAACATCCCAATCAACCTGCAGGCCGCCGCCGACCTTGGGCTCAACGAGAAGTCCTACGCCGTCTCGATTCCCCTAGGCGGGTCGGCCAACTCCGGCGGGGCCGCCATCACGATTTCGATCATGACGCTTGCGGCCTGCAACACCTTGGGCATCCAGGTCTCGCTGCCGCTGGCCGTGCTGCTGTGCCTGATGAGCGCCCTGGCGTCGACGGGGGTGTCTGGCATCGCCGGGGGCTCGCTTTTGATCATTCCGATGGCCGCCAGCCTCTTTGGCATCGACAATGGCACCGCCATGCAGGTGGTCGGCATCGGCTTCATCATCGGGGTGATCCAGGACTCGGTCGAAACCGCGGTGAACTCGGCCTCGGACCTGCTGTTCACCGCCGCGGCGGAGTACCACGACCTGAAGAAGGCGGGGCGGCCGGTGGATAGCCGCGCCGCGGTGGCCCGGGCCAAGCGCCTGGAATAAGGACGGAGAAGGCGGCGGCTGCCGCCTTTTTGTTTGCAATTCAAGAACTCGTGACTAAGAATTAAAAACTTTATGCTCGCAAATGGTAGACACGTGTTCTAATTTGGCGTACAATCAGACCCATCATCTATTTTCAACGCCCGGGTCAAGCGGCCTGGGCAGGGGGAGGACGCCATGTTTGCCAAGTATCGTCAAGTCTCACTGATTGTTCGCATCCTAATCGGGCTGGCCGTTGGGTCGCTGCTCGCGGTGCTGCTGCCCTCGGCGACGGCCATCGGGCTGTTGGGTCAGCTGTTCGTCGGGGCCCTGAAAGGCGTGGCGCCGGTTATGGTGTTCTTCTTGATCATGTCGGCGGTGTCCGGCTACCAGTCGGGCAAGGAGAACCACTTCGGCTCGGTCATCGTGATGTACCTCAGCGCCACCTTGCTGTCGGCCTTCGCCGCGGTCGGGGCGTCTTGGCTGATGCCGGTGCGATTGGTGTTGCCCAAGGCCGCCAAGGTGGCCGGCGGGGCCCCGCAGAGCCTGGCCAAGGTGCTTGAGGACCTGTTGACCAACGCGGTGGCCAACCCGCTGGCCGCGGTGGTCAACGCCGATTACCTCGCGATTTTGTTCTGGGCCCTGATGATCGGCTTCGCCCTGCGGCTGGCCTCCAAGGAGACGCGCAAGGTGGTCAGCGAGTTGTCCGGGGCCTTGACGCAGGTGGCGCAGCTGATCATTGAGTTCGCGCCGTTTGGCATCGCCGGGTTGATCTACACCACGATTCGCGAAACCGGGTTCGCTGGCGTGGCCAAGTACGGTCAGCTGGTCGCGCTGCTGGTCGGCACCATGGCCTTCGTCTACCTGGTCGTCTACCCGGCCATGGTCTGGGCGATGACGCGTCAAAACCCGTACCCCCTGACGTTTTGGACGCTTAGGGTGTCCGGCATTCCCGCCTTTTTCACCCGCAGCTCCGCGGTCAACATTCCGATCAACCTCAAGGCCTGTGCCGCGCTTGGGCTGAACAAGGCGTCGTATGCCGTCTCGATTCCCCTGGGTGGCTCGGCCAACTCCGGCGGCGCCGCAATCACGGTGTCGGTGATGACGCTGGCCGCCTGCGCGACTTTGGGCATCCACGTCTCCTTCCCGCTGGCCCTGATTCTCTGCGTCCTGACGGCGCTGGCCGCCACCGGGGCATCGGGCATCGCCGGTGGCTCGCTGTTGATTATCCCGATGGCCGCCAGTCTCTTTGGCATCGATAACGATATCGCGATGCAGGTGGTCGGCATCGGCTTCATCATCGGCGTGATTCAGGACTCGGTCGAAACGGCGGTGAACTCGGCCTCCGACCTCCTGTTCACGGCGACGGCCGAGTACCACGACGCGCTGAAAAACGGCCACCCGGTCGACATCAAGGCGGCCGTGGCGCAGGCCGCCGGCAAGCCGGCTCCCGCGCCTCGCGCCGCCAAGGCGGTGCAAGACGCCTGACGCCGGGTGCCTGCAGTCTCAACGCCGGTGCTGCCCTGTGGCGGTGCCGGCGTTTTTGCGTCGTGAAAAGTTCAGGGGGCCAATCAATTGGGCATTTTGCGATTGACATCGCCACTGAGAAAAGCGACACTAAGAGGAAACAATTTTTTCGATGAATGGAGGCCACGAGTTGCGCGGATTATGGAAGCGAATGAGCCTGCGGGAGGACCCGGGGGTGTACTCAGACAAGGATGCCCATCTGCCACGGGTGCTGACGGTGAAGGATTTTCTGGCGCTGGGGGTCGGGACCATCGTGTCGACTACGATCTTCACGCTGCCCGGCGTCGTCGCGGCCGACCACGCCGGCCCGGCGGTGGCGATTTCCTGCCTGCTGGCGGCGGTGGTGGCAGGGCTGGTCGCCTTCGCCTACGCGGAGATGGCCGCGGCCATGCCGTTCGCCGGCTCCGCTTACTCCTGGATCAACGTGGTGTTCGGCGAGGTGTTCGGCTGGATCGCCGGCTGGGCACTTTTGGCCGAGTACTTCATCGCCGTGGCCTTCGTCGCCTCGGGGCTGTCCGCCAACTTCCGGGGGCTGTTGACCTCGTTTGGGCAGACGCTGCCGGCGGCGTTGAGCAATCCCTTCGGCACCGACGGCGGCATCGTCGACCTGGTCGCCGTCGGGGTGATCGTGATTGTCGCGGTGATTTTATCCCGCGGGGTTCACGAGGCCGCCCGGGTTGAAAACGTGCTGGTGGTGCTGAAGGTGATTGCGATTCTGGCCTTCATCGGCATCGGCCTGACGCGCCTGGACCTGCAAAACTTCGTGCCGTTCATTCCCAAGCCCCAAGTTGCCGTGGATGGCACGGCCTTTGGCGGCTGGCGCGGCATTTACGCCGGGGTCTCGATGATTTTTCTCGCCTACATCGGCTTTGACTCCATCGCCGCCAATTCGGCGGAGGCCAAGGACCCGGAACGCACCATGCCGCGGGGCATCATCGGCAGCCTGATCATCGCCGTGACGCTGTTCATGGCGGTGTCGCTGGTGCTGGTGGGGATGTTCAAGTACACCAATTACCATGACGTCGCCGACCCGGTTGGCTGGGCCTTGCGCCACGCCGGCTTCACCGGCGCCGCCACGGTGATCGAGGCCGTGGCGGTGGTGGGGATGTTCACCGCCTTGATCGGCATGATGATGGCCGGGTCGCGGCTGCTTTACAGCTTCGGCCGCGACGGGATGCTGCCGAAGTTTCTGGGCAAGCTGACCCCAAGCGGTCTGCCGAACCACGCGCTGGCGGTGCTGTCCGTGATTGGGGTGTTGATCGGGGCGTTCTTCCCGTTCAAGTTCCTGGCCCAGCTGATCTCGGCCGGCACCCTGATTGCCTTCATGTTCGTGTCGCTTGGCATCTACAAGCTGCGGCCGCGGGAGGGCAAGGACATCGCCAACCCGGCGTTCAAAATGCCGTGGTACCCGGTGATGCCGGCCCTGGCCTTCATCGGGGCGTTGATCGTGTTCATGGGGCTGGACATTCAGGCCAAGCTCTACTCCGGCGTCTGGTTCGTGGTGGGGCTGGTCGTCTACCTGGCCTACGGGATTCGCCACTCGACTTTGAGCCGCCGCGAGTGAGTTGGTAAGCAAATTTACTAGCCGCGAGGCGGCCGGTGTTTTTTTCAGCGCAGCCCCGCCGGCGCGGCGTTTGCGCTGGTGACGCTTCCATTTCGACCGGGCTTGCGTCGATGCTCGCACAAATGATTAGGTTTTTTTTCGCGGACGTGTTATACTTTAGGTACCGTGATAGATGAATTGAGAGCTGTGATGTTTCTGAGCATAATGGATTTCTTTCATTGATTACCGGCTGTTTGTCACTATTAGGTTTAATATGAAGGAGATTCATACAATGCAACAAGGTACAGTTAAATGGTTCAACGCTGACAAGGGTTACGGCTTCATCACTGGTGAAGACGGCAAGGACGTTTTCGTTCACTTCTCCGCTATCCAGGGTGACGGCTACAAGACCCTCGACGAAGGCCAAGCCGTAAGCTTCGACGTTGAACAGTCCGACCGCGGCCCACAGGCGGCTAACGTCAACAAGCTGTAAGACAAAGGAAACCGCCAGTGATGGCGGTTTTTTTGTGTCCAAACGCGGGAATTGCGAGACCGATCCTGGCTTGGCCAACCGCGGCCAGCAGTGGCCACAACGAACCCGGCCCCACCGTAGCGCTTGCGCAGACGCTGCGGTGGGGCCGGGTTTTGAAATTGCTCAGCTCAGCTTCTCGGCGAAGCTCAGGTACTGGCTGAGAATCTGCTTGAAGTAGTCACCGGTGGCCGACACGAATTGATCCGGGCCGCTCATCAGCTTGGTGACGTTGCCGATGTAGGCCTCGGGCTGCTGCAGCGTCGGCATGTCCAGGAAGGTCAGCGACTGGCGCAGGTGGTGGTTGGCGCCGAAGCCGCCGATGGCGCCGGGCGAGACGCTGACGACAAGCGCCGGCTTGTGGGCCCAGACGTTCTCGCCGTACGGGCGCGAGCCGACGTCCAGCGCGTTTTTCAAGGCGGCGGGCACCGAGCGGTTGTACTCGGGGGTGAAAAACATGACGCCGTCGCAGTCGGCCACCGCCCGGCGCAGCACGGTCCAGGCCTCGGGCGGCGGGGTGGTTTCCAGATCCTCGTTGTAAAACGGTAGGTCGGCAATCTGCAGCCACTTCACGGTGACGTGTTCGGGCAGCAGGGCAGCAAAGGCCGTCGCGACCTTGCGGGTGTATGAGTCGCGGCGCAGGCTGCCGACGACGATTCCAACAGTTGTTAGCATGACGCGGTGCTCCTTTCTCTGGGTGAGGGGTCCAATCCTCTTTATTGTACCCGCTTGCTCGCAGTCGGCGCGAGTCAGACGCTCACAGCGGCGATAGGTCGCCGATCACCGCGGCAATCTGCGCCGGCGTTTCCTTGGCACCGCCGCGCAGCCAGCTGGTGATCACTCGCACCGCGCCGCTGAGGCAAAACTCGAAGTAGTAGTTAAGTACCGCCGGGTCGTCCTCGTGAAACAGGTGCTGGTACTCGGCCAGGGTGCGTTGGCGAATCGGGGCCAAGATGGCCTGCAGGAGCGGCGAGTCGTCGAGGTTGCGAATGATGATCTGCGTCGCCGCCTCTTCCTTGGCGATCACCGCCAGCACCTGTGGCAGCCAGCTTTGCAGCGGCTGATCGCTCAGCAGGGGGCGGATGGTGGCGATCAGGTCGGCCTCGATGGCGTGGAACAAGGCGGTGGGGTCTTGGTAATGGGCGTAAAACGTGCCGCGGTTGACATCGGCCACGGCGCAAAGCTGGGTGACGGTGATCTTGGCCAGCGGCTGCGTCGCCAAAAGCGTGACCATGGCGTCGCGCAGCCGCTGCTTGGTGTATTGCGTCCGACGATTGTTTTTGGTCCCGACCATGTGTGGCCTCCTTGGGTAATTGGGTGAGGTGTCACAACCGAATCGAACAAATCGGTCACGGTGTGTTCAATTCATGACACGCCGGCCGGAATTGCTGGTTGTACCCGCCCGGCCATTCTTGCATAATATCATTATACCAACAATGTGTCTGGTTAATGGAGGTTAATCGTGAGCTATATCGAAGTGCGTAACGAATTCAAGCGGTACCAGATGGGTGAAACCGAGATCGTCGCCAACCACGACCTGTCGTTCAACTGCGAGGCGGGGCAGCTGACCGTCATTCTCGGCCCCAGCGGCGCCGGCAAGTCGACCGTCTTGAACATTCTGGGCGGCATGGACACCCCGACGTCCGGCCAGGTTGTGATCGATGGGGTCGACATCGCCCGGTTCAACGACCGGGAGCTGACCACCTACCGCCGCGAGCAGGTCGGGTTCGTCTTTCAGTTCTACAACCTGATTCCCAACCTCACCACCAAGGAAAACGTGGAGATGGCCAACTCGATTGTCAAAGACGCCTTGGACGCCGAGACTACGCTGCGGGAAGTCGGGCTGGGTAACCGGCTGGACAATTTTCCCTCCCAGCTGTCCGGCGGTGAGCAGCAGCGCGTCGCCATCGCCCGGGCCCTGGCCAAAAACCCCAAGCTGCTGTTGTGCGACGAGCCGACCGGGGCCTTGGATTACGAAACCGGCAAGCAGGTGCTGGGGCTGTTGCAGGCGGCCAGCCGCAAAGACGGCAAAACGGTGCTGATCATCACCCACAACGCGGCCCTGGCCAAGATGGCCGACCGGGTGATTCACATCAACGACGCCCGGGTGCGTGAGGTGATTGACAATCCCAACCCGACGCCGGTTGAAGAGATTGCGTGGTGAGTGCCATGCGTCCGATGACTAAAAACATGTGGCGCGAGATTCGCGCCAACCGCGGTCGCTTCATCGCCATCATCTTGATCATTTTGCTCGGGACGCTGATTTTCGTCGGCGTTAAGGCGGCCGGTCCCGGGCTCAACGGCTCGATGAGCGCGACCGTTCAAGACGCCAAGCTGAGCGATGTGCAGTTGATGTCGACCACCGGCTTCACCAAGGCCGATGTGGCCACGGCCAAGCAGGTCAAAGGCGCTACCGCCGAAGCGCTGAAATTCAAGTTCGCGACCGGCGAAGGCGACAACGTGGTCGCCTTGTACGGCTACCGCAAGGGCCTGAGCCAAAACCAGCTGACGTTGCGTGCGGGTCACCTGCCTCAAGCGGCCGACCAAATCGTGCTGGACCAACGCGCCAAGGCCGAGTACGACTTCAAGCTGGGCGACACCTACCGCTTCCCGGCCAGCGCCAAGCTGCGCCGTCGCACCTACAAGGTGGTCGGCTTCGCCGATTCGCCGGCCTACATCGACAACACCAGCCGCGGCGCCGCCAACATCGGCGACGGCACGGTGCGTTACTTCGCCTACCTGCCGGAGGCCCAACTGAAGCTTTCCGTGGCCACCCTGCTGAACGTGCGGTTTGCGGCCCTTCAAGACCACAACACCTACAGCAAGCCCTACAAGGTTCAGGTGGCCGCTAAGCTGCGGCGGCTCAAGGCGGTTTTTGCCAAGCGAGCCCCCAAGCGCGACGCGGCGTTGCTCAAGCAGGCGGCCGCGCCGCTTGAGCAAAAGCAGGCAGACCTGAAGGCGGCGCAGGCCAAGCTTGCGGCCGCCAAGCAGCAGGTGGTGACTCAAAGCCGCGGTACCCTGACCACCACACCTGAGATTACCGCCCAGGAGAAGCAGTTGAAGGCGGCACAGGCCAAACTGGCGGCGGCCCGGACCAAGCTCACCGCCAGCATTCACACCACCTACACCTGGCAGACGCGAGCCGACCTGTCCGGCTTTGCCGCCTTCGCCGATTCCTCGGATCGCATCGCGGCGATTGCCAACGTGTTTCCGGTGTTCTTCTTCCTGATCGCCGCCTTGATCACCTTCACCACCGTCACGCGGATGGTCGAGGAGGCGCGAGGGCAGATCGGCACGTTCAAGGCGCTGGGCTACTCGCGCTGGGCGATTGCCAGGAATTACGTGACCTACGCTCTGATGGCCGGCACCATCGGCGCGGTGCTGGGGGCCGTCATCGGTAACTGGAGCCTGCCGCGGCTGGTGATTTCGCTTTACCACAACAGCATCCCGATGGTGGTCACCGTGCCGGTCCTGTGGGGCAGCGGGGCCTTGGCGCTGGGCTTTTCGCTGCTGGCGACGGTTGGCGCCGCGGTGGTCGTGGTGTCGCGCGAGCTGCAGGAGAAGCCGGCCGCCTTGATGCGGCCCCGGGCCCCAAAATCCGCCAAGCGGATCTGGCTTGAGCGCATTCGGCCGCTGTGGCGGCGCCTGAGCTTCAACCAGAAGGTCAGCTACCGCAACCTGTTTCGCTACAAGAGCCGCATGGTGATGACCATCATCGGCATCGCCGGCGGCACGGCGCTTTTGCTGACCGGCTTCGGGCTCAGCGACTCGATCGGCGGCACCGCTTCCGCCCAATACGGCGGTGTGTTCCACTACGATGCCTTGGTGGCGCTGAAAACCGCCGGCCAACCGGCCAAGGCCCGGCGCGTTTTGGCCCAAAGCACAGCCTTCCAAAGCGCCGCGGCTTTGAACACCCAGGTCGGCAAGGTCAAGGCCCATTCGACGGTGCTGACCGAGGTCAACTTGTTCACGCCGCTTGACCCGGCGGGTTTTGGCCGCTACGTCACGCTGAGCCGCAAGCTGCCGGCCAAGGGCGTGGTGATCAGCCAAAAAATCGCCTCGGGCCTCGGGGTTGAGGCCGGTGACCACCTGACCTTCACCACCGCAGACGGCGACCAGGCCAGACTGAAGGTCGCCGGGGTCACCCAAAACTACATGGGCGTCTTCGCCTACCTCAGCCCCCAGGCCTACCGCGCGGCGTTCGGCAAGGCGCCTGCGACCACGACGCTGGCCGTGCGGCTGGCCGACCCGACCGCCAAGCAGCAAAACCGCCTGGCGCATCAGCTGCTGGCGGCCAACGCGGCGCTTGGCACCAGCTTCTCAAGCGACCAGGTGACAAGCGTTGAGACCATGACCCAGACCATGGGGCCGGTGGTGCTCATTTTCATCCTGCTGTCCGGGGTCTTGTCCTTTGTCGTGCTGTACAACCTCACCAACATCAACGTCTCCGAGCGCATCCGCGAGCTGTCGACCATCAAGGTGCTGGGCTTTTACGACGGCGAGGTGACGATGTACATCATGCGCGAAAACATCGTGCTGACCTTGGTCGGCATCGTGGCCGGCTACGGGGTCGGCTGGGGGCTTTTGGCCTTCATCCTGCACCAAGCGGCGACCGCGCAGATTATTTTCCCGGTGATCATTCACTGGCCGGGGGTCGCAGCTTCGACGGCCTTGATGATTGGCTTTGCCGCGATTGTGATGGCGGTCACGCACCGCAAGCTGCGCCACATCGACATGATCGGGGCCCTCAAGGCCACCGAGTAGCCGGTCTCACCAAAAAGGCGCCGAGCGTCTCGATTCAACAATCGAGACGCTCGGCGCCTTTGCGCTGCGGTCAGTTCGCCAGGGCCGCGGCCGTTCGCAGGCGAGTTTCGGCCTCAAGCGGCACGCGACCGAGGGGATCCAGGCCAACGTTGAGCAGGTAATTGATGCCCAGGCCGTTCAGGTGCTGCAGCGTGGTCGCCAACTGCTGCGGCGTTTTCCAGTGGTGGTCCTGGTAGGAGAAGCCCCAGGAGTCGTTCATCGTGCCGGCGGATTCGTACAGGCCCAGCGGCGACGGCTTGAAGCCCCCGATGTCGTTGTAATCCACTGCCGCCGTGGCGGCCGGGTCGATCGCCTGGGGGATCTCGTTGTCGCCCAGCACCACGTAGTCGTACTGGCCGTTGCCCAGCCGCGAGTTGATCAGGCAGTCGGGCTGCAGGCGCTTGACCGTGTCGTACAGGGCCTGGCTTTGGGCCTTGCTCAGCGTCATCGGCACGTCGAACCAGGCGGTGGCGATGTCGCCGTAATTTTGCATCAGCTCCGTGACCTGTGGCAGGATTTTGGTGGAAAAGCACTGGGCAAAATCCTTGCGCCGGGTGTCCGGAAAGTCCCAGCTGTTGTCCCAGGTGGTGCCGGAGTTGCCCAAGTCGTTGCTCAGGTAACCGCCGCCGTTGGGCTCGTGCCAATCGAGGTCTTGCGAGTAGTACAGGCCAAAGCGCAGCCCGGCGCGGCGGCAGGCCGCGGCGAGCTCACCGATCACGTCGCGGTGAAACGGTGTTTGCGCCACAACGTTGTAGTCGGACACGGCCGAGTCGTACATCGCAAAGCCGTCGTGGTGCTTGGCGGTGACCACGAGGTAAGACATCCCGCAGTCCTGCGCCAGTGCGACGATGCGGTCGGCGTCGAAGCACAGCGGGTTGAAGCCCTTGGCCAGCTGCGCGTAGTTGGCAATCGGAATCTGGCGCTTGGACTGAATCCACTCCGCGTAGGCGCTGGCCGCCTGACCGCGGTAGGCCCCACCCAACAGCGAGTATAGGCCCCAGTGAATCATCATGCCGTACTTCGCTTGCTTGAACCAAGATACATTGTCAGTCATTAGTTTCGCCTCCGCGACCAGTGTACCAGAGAAAACGGTTTCGGACGCGGGACATTTTCGGGCCAAGTGCGGCCCCAAGCACCACGCTGGGCTACCCGTCCCGCTAAAGGCGCCTGGCTTCGCCCTGGTTCGTCGGGCTACGTGCCGCAACGCCAGTACGTCCAGTTGAGGCCAGCCACTGGGCCAAGGTCCGGCCCAATGTCTAGCCTTGCGCTGGCCGACTGGCTAACTGCGCGTCACTTCGCCCTGGTTCGTCGGGCTACGCGGGGCATCGGCAACGCGTCTAGCTCAGGCCGTCACCTGGGCCAAGTGCGGCCCAGCCGCCAGCCTCACGCTAGCCGGTCGCCTAAGCGCCCCGCTTCGCCCTGGTCTTCATATCATCTCCAGCGGCTGTTTGTGGGTGGGACGGCGGAAGGCGCGGTCGATGATGGCCAGCTCGTCTGGGGTGAAGGTGACGTCCCGGGCGGCGAGGTTTTCGGTCATGTGAGCCGGGGTCGCCGCCTTGGGGATGCTCAGCACGTGGTCGCGCATGGTCCAGGCCAGCATCAGCTGGTGGTCGCTCAGGTGCTTGGCCCGAGCGAGGTCTTGGACCTCGCGTGGCAGGCGAATCGAGCGGCCGGCCCCGGAGCCGAAGGGCGAGTAGCCGATCAGGCTGATGTTTTGCTTGGCCTGGTACGGCATCAGGTCGTACTCGATGCCGCGCGACTGCAGGTTGTAAAGAACCTCGTTGGCCTGAATTTGCTCGCCGCCGGGCAGGGCCGCCAGCTCCTTGAGGTCAGAGACGTCGAGATTGGAGACGCCGAACGCTCGGATCAGGCCGGCCTGCTGCAGTGCCTGCATCCCGGCAAGGGTTTCGCGCAAAGGCGTTGAGCCGCGCCAGTGCAGCAGGTACAAGTCGAGGTAGTCGAGGCCGAGGCGGTGCAGGCTGCCGGCCAAGGCGACCTTCATCTTGGCCGCTGTCGCATGCCAAGGGTAAAACTTGGAGACGACGACCAGGTCGTCGCGGTTGTAGCCGCGAATCGCGTCGCCGACCAGGGTTTCCGCGGCGCCGTCACCGTACATCTCGGCGGTGTCGATCACGGTCACGCCGTGGTCGAGGCCGCACCTCAGGCTCGCAATTTCCTGCTCGGTTTGCGCCGGGCTGCCCTCGCCGAGGTACCAGGTGCCGATGCCCATCGCCGGCACCTTCCGGCCGGCTAACTGACTGTTTTTCATCACACACACTCCCTTCGAGCTAATTGTAGCCAAAACGGCCCTCGCGCGGGAGGGCCTGGCGAACATTATTCGGCGTCGTAGGCCGCCTGAAACAGCGCGATCAGCGCTTCCTTGGTGCCCTTGCGCGGATTGGAGAAGGCGTTGCCGTCCTTCAAGGCGTTCTCGGCCATCAGTGGAAAGTCCGCCGGCTTGGCCCCCAAGGCCTTGATGGAGGCCGGAATCCCGACGTCTTGGGCCATCTGTCGCATGTGGCGGATCGCCAGTTCTGCGGCCTGGCGGGTGGTCAACCCCGCCGTGTTTTCACCCATGGCCGCCGCCAACTCGGCGAAGCGGTCCGGGCAGGCCATCAGGTTGTACTGCTCGACGATCGGCAGAAGCAAGGCGCAGCAGACCCCGTGCGGCGCGTCGTACTGACCGCCCAGCTGATGGGCCATCGCATGGACGTAGCCCAAGTCGGCATTGTTGAAGGCCATGCCGGCCAGCATCTCGGCCTCGACCATGCCGGTGCGAGCCGCCAGGTCGTGACCGTTGGCCACGGCCGGCCGCAGGTGCTTTTCGATCAGGCGAATCGCCTGCAGGCACTGCGCGTCGGTGATCGGGTTGCGGTTGAGCGACACGTAAGGCTCGATGGCCTGCACGTAGGCGTCCATGCCGGTAGCGGCGGTCAGCTTGGCCGGCACGTCCAGCTGCAGGGCCGGGTCGTTGAAGGACACCAGCGGGACGTTGCGCCAAGACACCACCACGAACTTCAGGTGGGTGGCCTCGTTGGTGATGACGCAGTGGCGCGTCAGCTCGGAGCCGGTGCCGGCGGTGGTGTTGACCGCCATCAAGGGTGGCAGGGCCGCCGTCAGGGTCTCGATGCCGGCCAACGCGGTGATGTCGTCGCCGTTGGTCAAAATGATGCCGGTACCCTTGCCGGTATCGTGAGCCGAGCCGCCGCCGACCGTGATGATGCTGTCGCAGTGTTCGCTCAGGTACAGCGCCTTGGCCGCCTGAATGTTGCGAACTTTGGGGTTGGGCTCGACTTCGTTGTAGACGGCGTAGGTAATGCCGGCCGCGTCCAGCGAGGCGAGGGTCTGGTCAACCGGGCCGTTGGCAACGCCCTGCAGGAACTTGTCGGTGACAATCAAGGGGTGGTGCATGTCCAGCATCTTGGCTCGCTCACCGATTTTGGCGATGACGCCGGGGCCAAAGAAGTTGACGCTTGGCATCAGAAAATCAAAGTTTGTCTTCATGGGAAACCTCCGGTAATGTGAAGTGATGATCATTAACAGCCCCAGTGTAGCCGTCGCGGCCGGCGCCGCCAACGGACAGATGGCAGGCGGTGTCCGGTCCTGGACGGTGCGGTCTGCCGACGCCGCAATCTACCGTCCGCGGTGCCGAGCTGCGGTCGGCCTCAGCCGCCCAAAGCGAGGCCGATTGCTGGCGTCTGACCCCGCGGTGGCGCGGTGAACCGGGGCTACCGCTCGGCGGTGACGCATGATACACTGAGCTAGTGAAATCATTAACATTGTTTGCGGCGCAGCGACGCCAAGGAGGCGCAACATGGATTATCAATTGCAGGGCAGCGACACGTTTCCCATCGCGGTGATTCACCTGGATCAAGGGCAGGCGGTTCAGATCGAATCCGGCGCGATGATTTACCACAACGGCCGGGTGGCGCTTGAGGGGCGGATGAATAGCAACGGCAAGGGTGGGCTGGGCGGCTTGATGAGTGCGATCGGCCGCAGCATGACCTCCGGTGAGTCCTTTTTCATCACCACGGCGACGGCGACGGCGGCTGCCGGCGAGCTGGCCGTGGCGCCGGGCAACCCCGGGGCGATTCGCGAGCTGACGGTTGATGATGACCACCAGTGGCGGCTGAATACCGGCGCCTTTTTGGCCGCGGATGCGACCACGGGCTACAAGATGGAGCGCCAAAGCGTCGGTCGGGCGCTGTTCGGCGGCACCGGCGGCCTGTTCGTGATGGCGACGCACGGCCGCGGCACGATGCTGGTCAGCGCATACGGTGACCTGCTGGCACTGGACCTGGCGGCGGCCGACGATTACGTGATCGACAACAATCACGTGGTCGCCTGGGCCAGCACCCTCGATTACCGCATCGAGGCGGCCAGCGGCGCCTTTGGCTTCACCACCGGCGAGGGGCTGGTCAACCACTTTTCGGGCTCCGGGCGGGTCTACATTCAGACGCGCAACGTCGAGGCGCTGGCCGGGCTGGTGCAGCCGTTCCTGCCGGACAAGAGCAGCAACTGATTTTGGGCAAAAGCGCCAACCTGTGAAGGCAATACGCCGGGCTTTGGCGTAGGCTGTGCGTATCGCGGCCACGTGGTCGCACCGATCGCGAAAGGAAGTTTACATCATGACGACAATTCTTGGCACCCGCTACCCCTTGATTCAAGGCGCCTTGGCGCAGATCTCGCTACCGCCTTTGGTGGCGGCGGTCAGCAACGCCGGTGGCCTCGGGGTGTTGACCACCGCCAACATGACGGTCGCAGACCTGGCGGCGGCGATCGCGGCGGTTCGCGCGGCGACCGACCAGCCGTTCGGGGTCAACCTGATGCTGCAACAACCCAACATGGCCGAGATCGTGCCTTACCTGATCGCGCATCCGGTGCCGGTGGTCACCACTAGCGCCGGCACCCCCAAGGCCTTTTGCCAGGCAATCCAGGCGGTGGGGACCAAGGTGGTCGCGGTGATTCCAAGCGTGAAGGTCGCGGCCAAAATGGCGGCGCTGGGCGTCGACGCCCTGGTCGCCGAAGGCATGGAGTCCGGCGGCCACATCGGCACCGAAACCACCTTCAGCCTGGTGCAGCAGGTAGCGGCCAAGGTCGACCTGCCGGTATTTGCCGCCGGCGGCATCGCCGATGCGGCCGGTGTCGCGGCGGCCCAGGCGCTGGGCGCAAGCGGGGTTCAGGTCGGCACCGCCTTTCTGGTGGCGAACGAAACGCCGATCGCTGCGGCCTACAAGGACGCGGTGATCGCGGCCACGGACACCGACACGGTGGTCACGGGTCTGGCGCTTCACGATGCGGTGCGAAGCCTCAAGAACCCGCTGACCGCCGCCTACTTGGAGGCCGAGGCCGCCGGGGCCGACGCCGACTCGCTGCAGGCGATGACCACCGGCAGCCTGTCTCGGGCAATCGCCGGTGACGTCGACCACGGCACCTTGATGGCCGGCCAGATTGCCGGCAAGCTGACCCGCGTCGAGCCGGTGGCGGCCATCGTGGCGCGGCTTTTTCCCAATTAACGAGGCGTCGGCGACGCAAAATGGGTCACACCCAGGCAATCGGGTGTGGCCCATTTTCGGTGTCACTTGATGGCCAGCGGCAGCACCAGCAGCGCCAAAACCGTGGCGGCCAGGACGGCGACGGAGACCAGGGGGTGCAAGAACAGGCTGACCAGCAGCAGCAACCCGCCGAGCACCATCGCCCGACCCAGCCAGCGCAGGGTGGGTTTGGGCAGCGGCCGGCGCGGCTGCAACACGCGGCGGCTGTAGTCGGCCGGCACCGTCGGCAGGTAGTTGCCCATCGCCAGAAACATCACGGCGATCAGAAGTGTCGCGATGCGCCAGACATCCAGCCGCTGGCCCAGGCCGATCTGGATGGTGGTGATGTACAAAATCACGGTGAGAAGCGGCATCAGCCAGTCGACCACCCGCTCGAAGCGCGGGGCGGCCTGCTTGCCGCGCGGCACCAGCAGCACGACGGCCTGGAACACGGCCATCATCACCGGCAGCCCGAAGACCACCAAGGGGCGCGGGGCCCAGCCGTTGGGTTGGCTGTCGATGCCCCAGTGAATGGCCATCGTCGCCGGCAGCCGGTTGTACACCGCCAGGCCGTACAAAATCGGGGCGAGAATGACGGGAACGGTGACGGCAAGCATGCGTTTAGGATTCATCGTGGTGGCCTCCCAGGTCGTAGATCCAGCCCAGAAGCTCCTCGAACACGCTGAGATTCAGGCTGTAGTAGATGAAATTCTTGTCTTTGTTCAGATCGACCAACCCGGCCTGGCGCAGCAGCTTCAGGTGGTAGGACACCGTGGCCTGCGACAGGTCGAACTGCGCGGCGATGTCGCCGGCGGATTGGTCGCCTTTTTTGAGCAGCTCCAGAATCTGGCGCCGCACCGGGTCGTTGATGGCCTTGAGGGTATCAGTGAGTGCCATGTGACCTCCTTGTGAGCGTGGGTGCGTTGCGGCGGCCAACTCGCCGCCTCACAGCCGGCGCCGGTTCAGCGCGACGATGGCCAGGGCCAGGCAGCCGCCGGTGATCAGCACCGTCAGGGCGAAGGCCGGGGCGACGCTGGCCAGCGTCTTGGTGCCGCGAACCCAGGGCAGCGCGTTTGGTGGTCAGGCTCAACGGGTTGAACCGCCGCAGGGGCCGCCACATGTCGCCCAGGCCCATCACCACGACGCTGGCCGCCACGGCGATGAAGCCGGCAAAGCTGCTTTGGGTGGCGGCCGAGCCCAGCAGGGTGATGGCGATGACCATCAGGCCGTACAGCGCCAGCGGCCACAGCCCCTGCCAGACGTGTGGCGTCAGCGTGTCCTTGAAGTAGTAAGCGGTGTAGGCCCAGGTGACGAGAAAACTGCCGAGCAGGGCCAAAAGCCAGGTCGCCGCGGCCAGCGCGAACTTGGCCAGCACCACCGCGTAACGCGGCAGGCCCTTGGTCACGAGGTTCACCAAGGTGCCGCTTTTGACCTCGGCGGCGATGCTGCCGGACCAGACGATGGCGAAGAGGAAGACGCCGAGCTGGTCGATGTTTTTGTAAAACTGGGTCCAGGAATCGACGCTGGTCGGCGCCGGCAGCGTAATCTGAATACCGTTGCCCATGCTCTTGAGCAGCTGCGGGGTCAGCCGGGCCACCAAGGGACTCTCAAGGGCAAACAGCAAAAACACCAGCCCAATCAGCAGGAAGCGGCCGCGGCGCCAATGCACCAGCCCCTCCTTGCGCAGGAAAAACCAGGTCGCCTTCATCGTGTCACCTCCATGAACAGATCCTCCAGACTCGGCTGCACCGGGCTGACGCGAACCGGCACCAGCCCTTGGGCCAGCAAGGCGGCCAGCGCCGGCTGTAGCGCCTGGGTTGGCCCCTGGGCGGCCGGCAGCAGCAGGGTGGTCGCAGCCGCTGCGGTGGCATCCGGTTGCGCGGCCGTGCCGGACTCGCCCGGCTTAGCGGCCGCGCCGGACCCGGCCGCCGCGACGTGAAGCACGGCGGCCGCCCGTTGCGTGGTTGCCGCGTCCTCAAAACCCAGTGCCACCTTGGCCTGGGCGTGAGCGGCGAGCAGTGCTTTCAGCGGCCCCTGGGCCTGGAGGCGGCCGCCGTGCAGGATGCCGACGTGGTCGCAGATGCGCTCGACGTCGCCGAGGATGTGGCTGGACAACAAGATGGTGGTTGCCCCGCGCAGGCTGGCCAGCAGGTCCAAGAACTCGCGGCGACCGGTGGGGTCAAGCGCCGAGGTCGGCTCGTCTGCAATCAGCAGCCTTGGTCTCGCCAGCAGCGCCTGGGCCACCCCGAGGCGCTGCTTCATGCCGCGGGAGAAGCCGCGGATGCGCCGGCGGTTTTGCGGCAAGCCGACCGTCTTGAGCATCGCGGTGATGCGCTGCGGCAGCTCGCGGCGGTCGATGCCGGTCAGCCGGCCGCACAGGCTCAGGTACTCGCTGGGGGTCAGCTCGTCGTAAAACTCCGGGACATCCGGCAGGTAGCCGATGCCGGCCGCCACGGCGGCGCCGCCGTAGACCACGGGGCGACCGGCGACGGTGATGGTGCCGGCGTCGCGCTGCAGCAGTCCCAAGATCAGCTTCATCGTCGTGGTTTTGCCGGCGCCGTTCTCGCCGACGAAGCCGTAGATGCTGCCCTCCGGGACGGCCAGGGACAGGTCGGTCAACACCGGCTGGTCCTTGAAGGCCTTGCTCACGTGCTGCAGCTCAACCAGGGCCATCACTGCACCTCCCGGCCGAACAGCAGGTAGGCGATGGCGCCGAAGGGGTGGATGGCAAAAATCGCGATCAGCCAGATCACCTTGTTGCCGTAGCGGAAGTGGTGGTGGCGCAGAATCGACACCAGCGCCGTGATCAACAGGCCCAAGTCGATGGCGACCAGCGGCAGCAGGAGGGGCAGGTTGTCTTTCAAAGCGGTCATGAGTTGACCTCCTATTTCGAATTTTGTCTAAATTATACGGCCGCCGCGTTCGAAAGGCAATCACAATTTCGAATTTCGTCTAAATAGTCGCCGCCAAAAAGGCGCTGCCGCATCGTGGCGACGGCGCCTGGACCGATTAATCGGCCAGCACCTTGAGAATGTCCGCGGTGATCAGATCCGGGGTCAGGTGGTCGCGCTGCAGCAGTTCGGCCGTGCTTTCGCGGTCGTTGAACTGGCGCTTGGCGCCGACGGTCAACACCCGCGTGGCGGTCGGGCCGAAGTGGGCCGCGACTTTTTGACCGAAGCCGCCGTCCAGGCTGCCTTCCTCGATCGTGACCACCAGCTGGTGGTCGGCCAGCTGGTCGAGGTCTGCGGCGGTCACGGCGTTGGTGCTGCGCGGATCGGCCAGCGTGGCGTCGATGTTGTGTGCGGCCAGCTGCTTGGCCACCGCCTGGGCGGTCGGCATGGCCGATCCCAGCCCCAAGAGCGCCACTTGGCTGCCGCGGTGCTGGATGTGCAACCGCGTCGGCGCGAAGTCCGGGTCAAGCGGGGCGTTGTGGACGCCATGGGCTGGCACCCGGATCGCGACGGGGCCAGCGGTTTGGCTCAGCGCCCAGTCCAGCTGGGCCAAGAGCTCCTCTGCGGTGGTCGGGGCCAGGTAGGTCAGGTTGGGGATGTTGGCCAGCATCGCGATGTCGAAGGTGCCTTGGTGCGTTGGGTCGCCGCCGGAGACCGCCCCGCCGTTAAGAATCAAGACGGTCGGCAGCGCGTTGATGCCAAGATCATGGGAGAGCTGGTCGTAGGCGCGTTGCAAGAAGGTGCCGGAGTGGAACACCACCGGCCGCATGCCCTGCTGCGCCAGGCCGGCCGCCAGGGTGATGGACACCTGCTCGGCGATGCCGACGTCGATGTAGCGCTTGGGGTAGTCGGCGGCGAAGCGCTTGAGGCCAAACGAACCGGGGATGGCGGCGTTCAGCGCGTAGATTGGCGCGGCGTCTTCTTGGATGTGCTTTTCCAGCCGGTCCAGAATCAGGCTGTTGTAGGACACGCCCGCACCTTGGTGCAAGGCGACGCCGGTGGTCAGGTCGAAGGGAACGTGCCAGTGCCAGTGTTCCTTGTCGATTTCGGCCGGGGCGTAACCCAGCCCCTTGTCGGTGTGGACGTGCAGCACGATCGGGTGGTCGAGGTCAGCGACCGCCTGGAAGGCGGCGATCATCGCGGCGACGTCATTGCCGTTGGGCTCGTAGCGGTACTCCAACCCGATTGCCTTGAAGAGGTTGCGCTCGGCCTTGCCATCGGTCTCCCGCAGCAACTTCAGGTTTTGGTAGATGCCGCCGTGGTTCTCGGCGATGCTCATCTCGTTGTCGTTGACCACGATGATCAGCTGGCCGGCCAGCACCGCGGCGTTGTTCAGCGCCTCGTAGGCCAGACCACCGGACAGCGAGCCGTCGCCGATCACCGCGACGATGTTGCCGGGCTCGTGCTTGTGGTCCCGCGCAATCGCCATGCCGGTCGCCAGGCCGATGGACGTCGACGTGTGGCCGATGGTGAAGAAGTCGTGGAGGCTTTCCTCAGGGGCGGTGAAGCCGGAGACGTCGTCGTAGTGGGCCGGGTCCAGCCAAGCCTGCTTGCGGCCGGTCAGAATCTTGTGGGTGTAGCTTTGGTGTGAGACGTCCCAGACCACCTTGTCGGTCGGGGAGTCGAAGACGTAGTGAAAAGCGATGGTCAGCTCCACGTCGCCGAGGTTGGGCCCGACGTGGCCGCCGGTTTGGGAGACCTTGTTCAACAGGGCGTGGCGAATTTCCTGGGCGAGTTGGGGCAGCTGGGCCACGCTCAGCTTTTTCAGGTCCTTGGGTGAATCGATTTGTTCAAGTAGCATGTTAGACCTCACTTTTAACGTAATACTTATATTTTGATAGTGTGATCGGCATAAGTCAAGGCGCCGCGGCCGTTAAAAAAGGCGCCTTTCCAAGGGAAAGACGCGGGATTGCGGTTATTTGCGCTTGCCGAACAGTGGTTTTTCAAAGAGGCTGCCGACAATCAGGATGAAGATGGCCAGCGACCAGGTCTCGGCGATGAAGCCGAAGAACAGGAAGGCCGTGGTCAACACCGGCCAGTAAAAGGGCTGCAGGCCGGCCAGGTCTTGGGGCAACACGCCGCCGTGGCGCGGTGGGGTGTTGGTTTGCGTCTGCCAGTCACGCGCGGTTGCGGCCGCCGCTTCACTGGCGTCGTCCCAGTCGTCTGCGGTGGCTTCGGTTGCGGCGGCGACTTTGGCGCGAGTCAGGCGACTGAAGCCGCCGGCCACGATGCTGGTGTAAACCAGGAAGTAGACGCCGACCGCGACGAACAGGAAGAAGGCGGCGCCGGCCTCGTCACCGGTGAAGCTGCCGTAGTTGCTGAGAATCGGCGGAATCAGCGAGCCGATGCACATCAGAATGCCGCCGACCAGGCCGATGCTGTGCGGCCGGCTGTAGTCGGTGGCGCGGCTTTGCGCCAGCGCCTGCGTGGCCGCGGTTACTTGCGCGTGTCGCACCGGGCGGCTGATGTCGCGGTAGCCCATGCTGGCGGCGATGATTAGGCCGACGCCCAGGCCCGTGCAGACCAGAAAGGCCACGGCGGCGAGGGGGCCGCCTTGGGTCGACAGCAGCGCCGTGAAGCCGAGCCCGGCGATGATCAGCGCGATGCCGAGGCTCAAAAGCTTGGCAAAGCGGTCCGTGCCGGCCCAAAAACCGGCCGCCGCGTCTTCGTCAAGCACCGCCGAAACGCCGTGCGAGGCTTGTGCGGCGGTTGGGTCGCCGGTCAGCGGTTGGTCGACCTCCAGCGCGTCCATCACCTCGTCCACATCGCCGAACTCGCTGATCACAAGGCCCAGCGCCTCGGCCGGCGTCTTGCCCGAGGCGAGCTCCGCGTGGTAGTGGTCGGTCATCAGGTCCAAGAGGTCTTGCTTGGCCTTTCTGGTTTTGGGCGTGTCCGGCACCGCCTTGAACAACCCGTCTAGGTATGTCTGTAAAGTCTCCATGTCACTGCTCCTCCGCTAAAAACTGATTGACAACCCGCTGCACCTGGACCCACTCGGTTTTTTTGCCGGCCAAAAAGGCGGCGCCCTCGGCGGTCAGGTGGTAGTACGTCCGGGGCCGGCCGTACGAGATCTCGCCTGGATACGCCGTGATGTAGCCGGCCTTGGTCAGTCGCGTGAAGGCCGAATACAGCGTGGTCTCGCGAATCTCGTAGGCGCCAGCGGTGCGTTGCGTGATGCGTTGGGCAATCCGGTAGCCGTATGAATCGCCGTCTTGCAGGACGGCCAGAATAATGGCGTCGTTGTAGCCGCGAATGCCGTCGCTTGAAATCATGCGCTCACCTCACTACTTCGTCTGTCGGAGTAATCATAGCACGATTACCCCGACAGGTGAAGTAGTCCCTGAGACTGATTTTTGAACCAGAGCGGCGGCCGGCGAACCACGCGGGACGGGTAGCGTCGGGGTGACGCGTGGGGTCCGAACCTGGCCGCGAGTGCCGCTCCGAGCTCACCGTTGCCGCGATGCCGGCTGGCGCTGGCCCCACCAGAGCGAAGAAGCGCAGCGCGGCCTCAAGCGGCGCCTCTGATCGCGCCTTGCCCGCCACAGACCGCAAGCGTAAACTGTGAGCAACGAGGAGATGACACTATGTTTATGTATCCAATCGACGACGAGCTGGCGCTGGCCCTGCCGCGACCGGCGGTTGACGCGCCGGCGCTGTTTGCGCTGATCGACGCCGACCGCGCGGCGATCGGGCGGTTTTTGCCCTGGGCGCTTGACACCAAGGACGCGGCCGGGGAGCAGGCCTTTTTGACCATGACGCTGGCGCATTTTGGCACTGGGCAGTCGGTCAACTTAGTGATTTACTACCAAGGGCAGCCGGCCGGGACCATCAGCTTCAACGGCTTCGACGACGCCGGCGCCAGCACCGATCTCGGCTACTGGCTGGGGGCCGCCTTTCGCGGCAAGGGCATCATGCACCGGGCGGTGGCCGCGATGTGCGACCTGGCCTTCACCGAGTACGGGCGCAACCGCGTGGTGATTCGCGCGGCGGTGGACAACCCGGCCAGCAACGCCGTGGCGGCCAAGGCCGGCTTTCACCTGGATGGCACCCTGCGGCAGGGCGAGCGGCTGGCGGATGGCTTCCACGACGTCCACGAATGGTCGCTGCTTCAAAGCGAGTGGGCGGCGCAGCGGTGACCGCGCTGAAACCCGCGCGGCGGCACGAAAGTTCTTCCTATATATTGCCCGCCGGCGTTTTTTTTGATACGATGGGGCCAATATGCGTACCCAATCAAGGAGGAAAAATCACCTTTGCTTACTGTGAATAACGTGTCGATGACCTTCACCGACCGCACGCTGTACTCGGATGTCAACCTGAAGTTCACGCCGGGCAACTGCTACGGCATCATCGGGGCGAACGGCGCCGGCAAGTCCACGTTCCTGAAGATTCTGGAGGGGAAGCTTGCGCCGACCACCGGCTCCGTCTCGCTCGATCCGCACGAGCGGATGAGCAGCCTCAAGCAGGATCACTTCGCCTACGACGATCAGACCGTCCTGAACACCGTGCTGCAGGGCTTCGCTCGCCTGTATGAGGTGATGACGGAAAAAGACGCGCTGTACGCGGATCCGGACTTCGACGAGGCCAAGGGGATGCGAGCCGCCGAGCTTGAAGGCGAGTTCGCCGAGATGGACGGCTGGAACGCCGAATCCGATGCCAGCCAGCTGCTGCAGTCCTTGGGCATCGGTGAAAGCCAGCACCAAACCTTGATGGGCGAGCTGTCCGAAGGTGAGAAGGTCAAGGTGCTCTTGGCCCAGGCGCTGTTCGGCAAGCCCGACGTGCTGCTGCTTGACGAGCCGACCAACGGGCTTGACCCGCAGACCATCGACTGGCTCGAGGACTTCTTGGCCGACTACGAGAACACCGTGTTGGTGGTGTCACATGACCGTCACTTCCTGAACGCCGTCTGCACGATGATGTGCGACGTCGACTTCGGCAAGATTCAGCTGTTCGTCGGCAACTACGACTTTTGGATGGAATCCTCCAAGCTCGCCCAGCAGCTTCGCGCCAACGCTAACGCGAAGAAGGAAGAGCAGATTAAGCAGCTGCAGGAATTCGTCGCGCGGTTTTCGGCCAACGCCTCTAAGTCCAAGCAGGCGACCTCCCGCAAGAAGCAGCTGGAGAAAATCACGCTGGACGACATCAAGCCTAGCTCGCGCAAGTACCCGTTCATCAAGTTCGTGCCGGAGCGTGAGATCGGCAACGACCTGCTGCGGGTCGAGAACGTCTCGTTGACCGTCGAAGGCGAAAAGGTCTTGGACAACGTGTCGTTCATCCTGCGTCCCGGCGACAAAACCGCGTTCATCTCGCGCTCGGATGTCACCACCAGCTACCTGATGCAGATCGTCGCCGGCGCGATTGAGCCGGACACCGGCACCGTCACCTGGGGCGTCACCACGTCTCGGGCCTACATGCCCAAGGATCTGAACCCCGAGTTTGCGGACGAGCGGTTCGACATTCTGGAGTGGCTGCGCCAGTTCGCCAGCAAGGAGGAGTCCGACAACACCTTCCTGCGGGGCTTCTTGGGCCAGATGCTGTTTCGCGGTGACGAACCGCTCAAGAAGGTCACCGTGCTGTCCGGGGGCGAGAAGGTGCGGTCCTTCCTGGCCAAAATGATGCTGAGCAAGGCCAACGTCCTGCTGTTGGACGACCCGACCAACCACCTGGACCTTGAGTCGATCACCAGTCTGAACGACGCCTTGATCGACTTCCCAGGGGCCGTGGTCTTCACCAGCCACGATCACCAGTTCATCCAGACCATCGCCAACCACGTGATTGAAGTCGGACCCAAGGGCGTGGTCGACCGCGCCGACACCACTTACGACGAGTTCATGCGCCACGAGGTCGCCCAGGCCCAAGTCGCCAAGATCTACTGATTCGCCGCTGCCCGGACATCATGTGTCCCGGCCGAATGGTAGAATAGGCCAGTACTTGCCTCAGCGCAAGTGCTGTGCCGGCCGCGATTCGGGGGAGTAGCACCCGGCACAGGTCATCACCAGCCACACCACGAAAGGCACTGCCACAACGGGCAGGGCCTTTTTTCGTTGCGCGAAAACACGAAAAACCCCACCGCAAAACGGTGGGGTCGCCGAAGCCACCAGGCGGCGTACCGCCCGGTGGCCTTGGCCTGATGCTTGCTGGTTGCAATTCTTCGGGGGTCGCGAATCGACACGAGGCCGAGTCGCGGCCGCTTGGAACAAGCCACGCGCCGAGCCCCTCCGCAGCTACCTCGCAAGCGAGTAGGAGAGACAGTCGAACTGCGCGTGGGTGGTGGCGTTCACCCTGGTATTCGGTCCCATCGAGGGGAGCCGTAACGCGAAAACACGTGTGTTGAAAGCCAGAATCGGCTTGGTATGGGCGGGGGTACTGGGAATGCTTATCTCCCGGCCATTCCCCCTGGGGCAGTGGCATTGCAACGGCCCTGTCCGGGAGCCGCTTCCCTGTCCTAGAATAATCATCCAAAGTCAGTGTAAGCCCTGCCAATTTTGTCGTCAAATTTTAAGCTCGCACTTTTCGAGCCGGCGCGAACGGCCGCCTCAGGCCAGCGTCAGTAGGTCGGCCGGCGCCTTCAGGTAATGGGCGACCGGCTCGGCGAGCTCGGGCGTGGTCCAGGTACACAAGGCGAAGGGGACGCCGGCCGCTTGGGCCGCCTGGGCATCGGTGGCGGTGTCGCCGATGTACACCGCGTCTGCGGGGGTCGCGTTCAGGCGGGTCATCGCCAGCTCGATCGGGTCGCCGAAGGGCTTGCTGCGCGGCGCGTCGTGGGCCCGCACCACGGTTTGAAAGAAGCGCGAGAAGCCGAAGCGCTCGGCGTCGACGTCGTACTGCGCGGTGTTTTTGGAGGTGACCAGGCCCATGGCGACGTTGCGGTGGGTTAGCTCGGCCAAGACGGCCTCAAGTCCGGGGAACCAGGCGACGGTGTCGGCGAAGGCCTGAGAGTCCTGGGTCCATTGGGCGACCATCGCCGTGGCGGCCGCACCGGTGAAGCCCAGCCGCTCGGCGGTCGCGCTGGACGGAATGCCGTTGGAAAAGCGCAGGTCGGCGATGCTGTAAGCGCGGTTGTAGCGGCGCATGGTCTGCTGCAGGCCGCGCAGGTACATCGCGACCGAGTCGATCAAGGTGCCATCGATGTCAAAAATCAGAGTAGTCATGCTCAATTCCTTTCGCAAATCGGATACCTTCAGTGTAGCAGAAGCGGGAGTTGACAGGAACCTGAACGTGTGTTTGGATAGGTGCAGGAACGGATTCCGCAACACGCGCTCGGGCAGGGCGGCGTAAGTCCAAGCGCCGCCCGTGGGGCGGGCAAACCGGCATCACGCCACTGGCTTGGCGCGGCGCCGAACGCAATCACGCACAATGGAGGCATTAGGATGCGCATTTTACACACGGCCGACTGGCACATCGGCAAGAAGCTTGCAGGCTTTGACCTGCAGGCCGACCAGGACTTTGTGTTCGAGCAGCTGATCGCCTGCGCCAAGCGCGAGCAGGTCGACGCGATTGCAATCGCCGGCGACCTTTACGACCGGGCGCTGGCCAACGAGGACGCGGTCGCTCAGGTCAACCGGATGCTGTACCGGCTGAACCGCGAGCTGCACTACCCGGTGTTGGCCATCGCCGGCAACCACGACTCGGCGGTGCGGCTGGGCACCGGGCGGCAGTGGTTCGACGCCACCGGGCTGCACCTGAACACCGAGCTGGCCGAGGCCTTCACCCCGGTGACCATGGGCGACGTGCAGTTTTTCCTGCTGCCGTACTTCGAGCCGGTCGCGGCCCGGCAATACTTTGAAGACGACAGCCTGATCACCATCAACCAGGCGATGCACCGAGTCAGCACGGCGCTTGAGGTGGCCTTTGACCCGACCAAGAAGCACGTGCTGTTCGCCCACTTTTTTGCGGCCAACAGCACCCGCTCGGATTCGGAGACCCAAGTCGCGGTCGGGGGGCTGGACGCCGTCGACGTGGCGGATCTCGCCGCGTTCGATTACGTGGGGCTCGGCCACCTGCACAACCGCAACGCGCTACAGGATCCGCGGGTTCAGTACGCCGGCTCGCTTTTGAAGTTTTCGACCTCCGAAGTCGCGCAGGAAAAAGGGGTCTACATCTTGGACACCGACACGATGACGCGGCGCTTCGTCGCGCTGAAGCCGCTGCACGAGTTTCAGCACCTGACGGCCAGCTTCGCCGACCTGACTGCGCCAACCGCCGGTGACGCCTACGACCGCGACGCCTACACGGCCGTCACGCTGACGGACATGGCGGTGATTCCCAACGTGATGACGGCGCTTCGGCAGGTGTTTCCGCGGGTGACCGGGCTCGATCGCCAGCAGGCCGTGGCGCTTGACCGGGCGACGGCGGCGGATCCGAGCCTCGGACCCTTGCCTTTGCTTGGCGATTTTTACCAGCAGGTGACCGGCGACACGCTCGCTGACGCGCAGTTGGCGGTCGCCAAGGCGGCGCTTGACGCGGCCAAACAGGAGGGTAACTGATGCAGCTTGAGCAGCTTCACATCCAAAACTTCGGCCCGTACCGCGACGAGCGGGTCGACTTCACCCATTTCGCCCAGACCCCGGTGTTTTTGATCAGCGGCAAAACCGGCAGCGGCAAGACCACGATTTTCGACGCGCTGGTTTACGCCTTGTACGGCACCACGGCCGGCGACGACCGCAGCGGCGCGGAGATGCGGTCGGCCTTTGCCGCCACCGACGCGGTCACCCGCGTCACGCTGAGCTTCAGCCACGGCGGCCGGCGCTATCAGATCTGGCGCGAGCCCGAGCAGGTGCTGGCCAAAAAGCGGGGCAGCGGCACCACCACCAGCAAGGGCAACCAGAGCCTGACCGAGTACGACGGCGAAAGCGAGCGCAACCAGTGGACCAAGCTGCGCGACATTCGACCGCGCCTTGAGGCCATGCTGCACCTGGATGCCGACCAGTTCCGCCAGATGGTGCTGTTACCGCAGGGCAAGTTCCGCCAGTTCCTGGACGCCAAAAGCGACGACAAGGAGGCCTTGCTGCGCCGCCTGTTTGGCACTGGGCTGTACGACCGCTGGCAACAGGCGCTGCGCCAGGCCGCCAAAACCACCGGCGCTGCGGTGGCCAAGGAGGCCGATCGCCTGGACACCCTGGCCTCGCGCTTCGCCTACCCAGAGGCGACGCCGGATGCAACGGCCCCGATGGCCGACAAGCTGGCGGCGATGACCGCCGGGGTGGCGACGCTTGCCGCCGCCAACGACCAGGCCCAGGCGGCCCTTGAGGCGGCCAAGCAAGCGGCCGGCGCCAGCACAGAGGCCCTGAGTCTCGGCCAGCGCCTCGCCGCGGCCTTTGCGACCAAGGCGGCGGCGACCGCGGCCTTGGCCGAGCTGCAGGCGGCGGCGCCAGAACGCGCCGCCGCAAGTTCGCGGCTGGCGCTTTTGCAATGGGCCCAGGCCCAGCTGCCGCAGCAGGCTCAGCTGAAGCGGATGGCCCAGGCGCAAGCCTTGCAGCAGGCGGCGCTGGCCAAGGATCAGGCCAGGCGGCCGGCCGCCGCGGCGACGCAGGCCGAAGCGACGGCGCAACTCGCGACTTTGACCCAAGCTGCACCCGCAGACGCCGAACGCGTTGAGCGGGTTCAGACACTGAAGCGGCTGCAGCCGCTTTTGGAGCAGGCGGCCGCGGCGGCCACCCAGGCCGCAACCGCCCAGCGCAAGCTGACCGCGGCCCGGCAAGACGCGGCGGTCGCGACTCAGCGCCTGGCACAAAGCCAGGACACTGCGGCCGAGACTCAGACCGCGCTTGCCGCGGTGGCCGACCACCAACCGGCGCTTGCGGCCGCACAGACGACTTGGGCCGGCCTGCAGCCGCAGCTGGCGCGGTGGCAGGAGCAGGCGACGGAGCTTTCGGCGCTGCAACAGCAGCTGACCGCACAGCAGGCGGAACAAAGCACGGCCGTTGCGGCGGCCGCGGCCGCGGCTGCGGCCTACGTGACGCTGCGCGACGCGCGGCTGACCCAGCAGATTGCGGTGCTTGCGGCCCAGCTAAGCCCCGGTGTACCCTGCCCGGTTTGCGGCAGTCTGGACCATCCGCAGCCTGCGGTCGCTGACACGGCCCCGGTCAGCGACGCGGCGCTGGCCGAGGCCGAGGGCAAGCGGCTGGCCACAAGCCAGGCGCTGGCTGCCTTGAACACAACCGTGGCGGCGCAGGTGACCAGGACCGAAGCGTTGACGCTGGCGCAGGCCCGGCTGGCCGCGGCGCTGACCGGCATTGCCGCCGAAACCGCACCGGACGCGGCTGAGACGGCGGTCCAGCGGCTGAAGGCCGCCACCCAGCGCGACGTGACCACGCTTGAGGCGGCGGTGGCGAGCGAGGCGGCCGAACGCACGCGCCTGGGCCAGACCCTTGCGACCCAAACGGCGGCAGCGAACGCGGCTGAAGCAGCGGTGACGGCCGGGCAAGCGGCGGTGGCCGCCGCCGAAACGGCCGCCGCCCGGGCCCAAGGTGCGGCCGACACCGCCGCCGCCCAGCTGCCCGAGGCGGCGCCGACCCCGGCGGCGTTGCGCGAGCAGATCGCCGGCTTGCAGGCCGAACACCAGCAACACTTCGCGGCGACCACCGCCGCGACGACTGACCGCCAGCAGGCACAAGACGCCTTGACGCGACTTGATGCGGCGATTGCCGCCCAAACGGCACAGCTGACCCACCAACAGGCCGACCTGGAGCAGGCCAGGCAGGCCTTCGACGCGGTGTTGAACGCCAAGCTCGGCGCCGCCGCGCCCCAGTTTGCGGTTTTGGCCGCCGCGACTGCGGAGGCGGCGTCACTTGAGGCGCAGCTGAGCGAAGCCGCCCAGGCTCAGGCCGCCCAAAAGGCGCTGCTCGCCCAAGCGCTGCAGCAGATCGGCGACCGCGCCGCACCCGACCTCGCGGCGCTGACCGCGCGGCGCGATGAGGACGCGGCGGTTTTGGCCCAAGCCCAGGCGCATCAAGCGCAGACGGCGCAGGTGCTGACGCAAAACCGCGCGTTGCGCGACGAAATCGCCAAGGCCTACGCCAAAAATCGCCGGGCCTTGGACGACGCCGCCGTGGTCGCCAACCTCGCCGCGGTGGTCAACGGCAACAATCCGCAAAAGCTCGGGCTGGAACGCTATGTGCTCCGCGCCTACCTCGACCGGGTGCTGCAGGTTGCCAACGGCCGCCTGACGCAGCTGACCGCCGGGCGGTACCAGTTCGCCTTGCACACCGACCCGGGCAGCTACCGCAACGACTCGGGGCTTGAAATCGACATTTACGACGATCAGATCGGCCAGCTCCGCTCGGTTCACACGCTGTCGGGCGGTGAGAGCTTCATCGCCGCCTTGAGCCTGGCGCTGGCCTTGGGCGAGGTGATCGGGCAAGTCGCCGGTGGCGTGGCCATCGATGCGCTGTTCATCGACGAGGGCTTCGGGTCGCTGGACGCCGCCAGTCTCAGCACGGCGATGCAGGCGCTTGAAAGCCTGGAAGGCCAGTCGCGCATGATCGGCATCATCAGCCACGTCGAGACGCTGCGCGAGGGCATTCCGGATCAGTTGCAGGTTATTCCGACTGGCAGCGGTGAGAGTCACATTCGCGAACGCCACGGCGCCTAATGCGACCGAATTAGCAATTAAATGTGCCAACTGCCAAAAAAAGTGGTATAACAGAACTGTCGAGAGCGCGATCTTACACTCAACTCTAATTCAAGGAATAAGAGGCGAGAATGATGGCAGGAAAACTCAGTAAGCAAGAACGCAAGGCGCTGATTCAGGAAGTTGAGAAGAAGCGTGCTGAGCACCCAGTTAAGAAGACCGAGTCAGGGTTTGCCACAATCGACAAGGACGCCGAGAAGCTGGAAAGTGAAAACTAACCTGACTGTCTGTTGCGACCACCGCTAAGGGTGGCCGTTTTTTTTGCGCCAGGCGACCGTGAGTTGGCGAATCGCAAGGCTAGACGCCGCTTGCCGCGAGTGGGTGTTCGCCAGCCAAGGGTCGGGCCAGGCAGATTCTTTTACATTCGGTGGGGTAACCCGGTACAGTAAAGGTATGCCGCAGCCGCAACCAAAAGGAGGGCCTATGAGTAACCTGATCACGCAGATCGAACGCGACCTGAGCATTTTGAATGCCGTTGCGCTAGCCGAACAGACCCGCGCCGAGCATCACATCCAGGCGGCCCGGGGCCATGTTCGCGCGATGCGCGACTGCGCCTTGAAACGCGCGATGACCAGCCGCCTGGCCGCGGTCGGTCAAGATTGAGCCAACCGTCGGGAAGCCCCGGCGGTTTTTTGCTGCCGGCGTGGCGAGCTCGCCGCTTATGTGACCTCGTCGGCTTGCGGCAACGCGGGTGGTAAAGGGCGGCCCCTTTTCGTATAATGAGGCTTTGGAGGTGGCACAACATTGAATTGGTCACAAGCTAAGATTCACGACTTTCGCCAGACGCTTCTGGCCTGGTACGACCGTGAGGGGCGCGACCTGCCGTGGCGGCAAGACCACGAGCCTTACCATGTGCTGTTGTCTGAGACCATGCTGCAGCAGACGCAGGTGCAGACCGTGATTCCTTACTACCTGAACTTCATCGCGCAGTTCCCGACGGTGGCGGCGCTGGCCCAGGCGCCGGAGGCCGCGGTGCTGAAGGCCTGGGAGGGGCTGGGCTACTACTCACGGGCTCGCAACCTGCAAAAAGCGGCGCAGCAAGTGGCCATCGACCGCAACGGCGCGTGGCCGACCACCGCCGCCGAGCTGCGGCAGCTTCAGGGCGTTGGGCCCTACACCGCCGGCGCGGTGGCCAGCATCGCCTTTGGGGAGGTGACCCCAGCGGTCGACGGCAACGCCTTTCGCGTGTTCGCCCGGCTGTTTTGCGTTCCCGACGACATCACCAAGCCCAAGACGCGGCAGGTGTTCGAGACGTTGATTCAGCAGGTGATCGACCCCGAGCGCCCCGGCGACTTCAACCAGGCGATTATGGACCTCGGCGCAAGCTACATGACCGCCAAGGACTCGGATCCGGCGCATTCGCCGGTGGCCCGCTTCGACGAGAGCCTGAAAACCAACCGGGTGCAGGATTTTCCGGTTCGCACCCCCAAGGCCCGACCGCGGCCGATCGATTACTACGCCCTGGCGGTTCGCAGCCCGGCCGGCTGGCTGATGCAGCAGCGGCCGGCCAAGGGGATGCTGGCGCGGCTGTGGCTGTTTCCGCTGGTTGAGGTCGCGGCGCTACCGGAGGCGACCCCAGAGGCGGCGGCCGCGTGGTTTGCCGCTCAAACCGGCCAATCGGTGCGGCTCGCACCGGCGCCTTGTCCGGTGGTGACCCACACCTTCACGCACCAGAAGTGGCAGATGACGCTGCTTGCGGCCGACACCGCGGCGTTTGATCCGGCCGGCGCGGCCTGGGTCGCGGATTTTGACAGCAAGGCGCTGCCGACGGTGCAAAAAAAGCTGCTGAGTGCCTTGAGCAAAGCGGGGTGGCTGGCATGAAGACGCTGATCATTGTCGGTCACCCCGCCGTGGCCGAATCCACCACCCAGCAGTTTCTGAAGGCCGCGGCCGCACCGGTTTCAGGCGCCAGTTGGCACGAGCTGCCGGCCGCCACGCCGGTTGCCCAGCTTGCCGGCTGCGAGCGACTGGTGCTGCAGTTTCCGCTGTACTGGTACCAGGCCCCGGCGCTTGTCGGCAACTGGCTGACGCAGACGCTGGCCCAACCCGGGGCCACCGCGGCGCTTGCGGGCAAAACGCTGGGCCTGGTGGTCGCCTGTGGTCAACCTGAGGCCGCCTTTCAGGCCGGCGGCCGTGTCGGCGTGACGCTCGACGCGCTGCTTGCGCCGTACGTCGCCTTGACCAACAAGCTCGGCATGCACCTGCTGCCAAAGCTTGTCGTCGCCCAGTTCGCTTACCAAAGCCCGGCCGCGCATCAGGCGCTGTTGGTTCGCTACCAGCAGTATTTGAGCCTTCAGGACCCAACCAGCTTCGCCCAGGTGGCGGCGTGGTGGCAGACCCAGTTGCGGCAGCGAGCCGACCAGCAGGCGGCCGAACCGGCGCTTGCGGCGCGGTTGCACTTGGTGGCCGACACGCTGGCGACGCGCCAGGACGCCTTGGCCAACCTGCAAGACGCGCTGGCCGAACTGGAAGGAGGGACAACCCTTGGATGAAGCCGAAACCGCGTGGTTGATTGGACAGGCCCAAGCACTTGAGCATCAGGCGGTGAGCTACCCAGACCAGGCCTTTTACGCCGAGCTGGCCGCCTTTGCAAAGGCCCAGGCAAGGCGCCTCGAGCAGGCCCAAGGCGAGCTCGACGGCCGGCTTTGGGACCATCGGGGGTGGTGAGTTCAGCCCAGCGGCGGATGCGCCGCCCTTGCCGCGATGGTAAGCTAAGGGCATTGAATTAATGGAAGGTGACACTATGCAAAATGTAATCACAAACCTGCGCCGCACCACCGCGCTTCGCGCCGTCGTGTTCATCGCGTTGGGCGTGTGGCTGGTGCTTGCGCCGGCCGCGGCCTTTGCCGTCGTGAAGTACCTGATCACGCTGGGACTGCTGGCGATGGCCGGGGCGGCCGCCATCGGCGCTTTGCGCCGGCGCAGCCGGGGCGAGGCCACCGGTCTGGCCTGGGGCCGCGCGGCGGGTTACGCCATCGCCGCCTTACTGGTGCTGGTGCTTTTGCAAACGGCCGTCAGCCTCTTGCCGGCGCTAGTCGGGCTGATGCTGGTCCTGTACGGGGTGCAGCGCATCGCCGGGGCCAAGCAGCGCCAGCAGTATGTCAACACCGCGACGTGGCCGAGCATCGTCTACGGCATCATTGTCGTGGCGGCCGGGGTGTTCTTGTTGTTCAACCCGTTTCACACCATCTTACTGATGCTGCGGGTGCTGGGCATCACCCTGATTGTGATGGCGGTGGCCGAGTGCGTCACGGCCTGGCGAGCCAAGTGAATCAAGACATCAAAACGGCAGTTCCCACAACATTGCGGGGACTGCCGTTTTTGCGTTTGCTTCAAGTCTGCGCCGTCGGGCTGCTCGCCGCAACGCGGGAGCGTTTAGCTACGCCGCGTCACTCGGGCCAAGGTCGGGCCACGCGCCACGGCTAGGCTAACCGTCCCGCTAAATGCGCGGCGCTGCGCCCTGGGTCGTCGGGCTTTTCGCCGCAACGCGGGTTACCCTGCTTGCGCTGTCACTCGGCGCAAGGACCGCGCCAAGCGCCAGTGCTGCGCTAGGTACCCCGCTAAATGCGCGGCGCTACGCCCTGGGTCGTCGGGCTGCTCGCCGCAACGCGGGAGCGTTTAGCTACGCCGCGTCACTCGGGCCAAGGTCGGGCCCAAGCGCCCCGGCTAGGCTAACCGTCCCGCTAAATGCGCGGCGCTACGCCCTGGGATTGACCAGCGGATTGGCCCAGTGGTTGATTGGGCCGAACTGGTGGCCGACGGCGATTTCGTTTTGGATCGCGGTGTCGACGAAGCGCTTGGCGATGCGGATCGCGTCCTCAACGCTGTTGCCCTTGCCAAGCTCCGCGGTGATGACCGCCGACAGCGAATCGCCGGTGCCGTTCTTGCGGTCGGTGGCGAAGTAGGGGCCGGTCAGCCAAAAGGCGCGGCCGCTTTCAAGCAGCACGTAATCGCGAACCTCGGTCTGCTGGTCGCTGTCGTGGCGCCCCTTGAGCACCACGTTCTTGGCCCCCATCGCGCGAATGGCCTGGGCGGCGTCGACAATCTGCTCAGGGGTGTCCAGCGTCATGCCGGTCAGGTGTTCCGCCTCGTAGAAGTTCGGGGTGATCACCGTCGCCAGCGGGATCAGCTCCTTTTTGAGCGTCTCGAAGGCGTCGCTTTCCATCAGCAGGTTGCCGTGCTTGGTCGAGATCACCGGGTCGAGCACCAGCGGTCCGAAGTCGTACTTCGTCAGGTTCCGCGCGACGTCCGAGATCATCGCGGCGTTGGCCAGCATACCGGTTTTGCAGGCGCGAATCTTGAGATCGGCCGCCAAGGCGTCGAATTGGTGATCGATGAAGGTGTTGGTCATCAAGGCGGCATCGTGAATGCCGTAGGAGTTGCCGGCGACCGCGGCGGTCAGAATCAGGGTGCCGTAAGTGCCGCGCATGAAGAAGCTGTGCAGGTCGGCCTGGGCGCCGGCCGAGCCGTCGCTGTCAACCCCCGCGATAGTCAGGACTTGTGGAAATTCATTGGCCATGTTGTATCCCCCTTTGTGTTGCGACCATCGTAACGTTTTTTCACGCAAAAAACAATCATTTACAGAAAAGCTCGGTTGAATCTTCGTCACACCAGGGTGAATCAGCGGCAGGGGTGTCGCGAACGTATGGAAACACGCCGCACCGTCAATCAAAAACGCCGCCCCCTGCAAGGAGGCGGCGTGATCCGCTCAGTTGAACGCGCGGCGCGACGGCAGAATTGCCTTGAGCCACTCGCCGATGAACGGGTAGGTGTGGTTGAGCTCGATCAGCTGGCGCGTCGGCTCCGGGTACTGCAGGGTCAAGGCGTCGGAGTCCGGGTCGACCTGGATGCTCAGTTGCGCGTGGTTCGGCAGATCAAGGCTGTAGTTGCCCGGCTGCCCTTGCCGCATCAAAATCGCGTTGGCGCTGGCAATGACGAACAGCTCGTCCAAGGCAGGGGAGTTCTCGCCGGTGCGAACCTGCGCCACCAGCTTGAGGTTTTGCCCCTCAAGCTCCTCTGGCAGGTCGGCACCGGTCCAGGCGAAGGCCTGGGCGTCTTGGTTGGCCGCGCCGGCGTCGGCCCAGTCGTGCTTGTGATCGTCCAACACGCTGAAGGCGGTGACCGACGCGTTGGTCAAAGGCACCGTCAGCGTGGCGGTGTGGTTGGCGACCGTCTTGGTCACATTGAGGGTTCGCACGTTGGTGTAGCGCGTCTTGAAGCTCAGGCCGGCGACCGGCTGCAGCACGGTTTCGTCGATGGTGGTGAAGGCAAAGTCGGCGGTGTACAGGCACTTGATCAAGGCGATCAGCGCGGTGACCTCGGCGTCTGTGTAATCGAGCGTCGGGTCTTCGGCCGTGACCTGCAAAAGCGTCGGCAGGTTCTTGGCCTTGAGCTTGGCGTCTTGGGTGAAGGGCCCATCGATGGCGAGCAGCTCTTGGTTGCTGTCGGGACCCGCGAGGTACAGCGTGATTGTGCTGTGATCGGCATCGCCGACCGTCGCGTCGAACCACAGCCGGGCGGCGAAGGTCTTGTCGAGGTGTGAATCGGCCCGAAGCGCGGCCAGCAGCTTCTCGGCCAACAGCGTGGTGTAGCTGCGGGTCACCGCCTCCATCGCCGGCAGGTTGGCCTGCCACAGCGAATCGTTACGCATGGCGTGAATCCGCGCCTTGTAGGCCTTGGTCACGGCCTGCCGCGCCGCCTTGGCGTCCATGGTGGTGGTGACGAGTTTTTGAAGCGATTGGTCTTCCAAGTTAAGCATCTGGCTGCTCCTCCTTCAGTTCCAGTGCCCGCATGAAGTCTGCCTGCAGGTTGGTCAAAATGTTCTCGAACTGCTCGACCGAGCTGTAGGTGGCCATGACCGCCTGGTACTCATAGCGGGTGATGGCCGCGGCGACCTGCAGCTCGCGCTTGTGGGCGTCGAAGGCTTGGTCGGCCTCGGCCTTGGCCGCGTCGAAGCGCAGGCGCAGCTTATCGGCGTTGCCGGTGGCGGGGCTGCGGCGCTGCGGGGTGCTGGTCGAAGGGGCCTCATCGGGATCGATGAAGTTCTTCAGCAGGCCGCGGAAGCCGCTGTTACCGCTACGGGTCGGCTCGGCGACGCTTTCGGCCGTGGCGGCTTCGAGCTGGTTGTGCAGCGTGTCGACCTCTTGGTAAGTGGCGCGGCGCATGTCTTCGAGCTGGTGGTCCAAGAAGTGGTCGGGATCTGCGGCGAAGGCGTGAAGCTGTGGCAAAATGGCCTGCTCTTCGGCGGTCGCCTGGGTGATGGTCCGAGCAATCACGTCGATGTGGCCGAACTGGCGACGGTGGTACCAGTCGCCAAAGAAGACGGCCCCGTCATCAGCGACGACGAAAAACGGCACGTGCTGGCGCAAAAAGGCAATCAGGTCGCGCTGCAAAAAATCGTGCAGCTCGTCTTGGGCGGCTTTGTCGTAGGCCAGAATGTAGCCGGGGGTTTCGGACAACGCCAGGCGCAGGTTGTCCGCGGTGGCGTCGATGCCCTTGTACAGGCGGTACGTCGACTTGGCGTCCCACGCCTCTGCGAACGCGCCGAAGAATTTTTGCTGGTAGTTCAGGCTTGATTGAATTGTCATGGATTGACCTCTCAGTAGTGGTTAATGATAATACCTTCAGTTTACCCCAACGCCGCGCTTTGCGACACCGTGAACCCGGCGGAAAAACTGAAAATTTACCTAACTCTAATAAGCGTTCGGTGAAAACCGGCCGCCGCTCGATGAGAAAGTGCCCATTTTCACGCACATGGGCGGAGCCGTCCGCTAGAATGGAAAAAGACTTTGTTTCGGGAGGACGCAATGGGACGCAAAACACTGACACTCAAATGGCTGTTTCTGGGCTCTTTGATCACCAACACTGGGATCAGCTTCATCTGGCCTTTGACCACCATCTACATGCACGAGTACCTCGGCGAGACCTTGACGGTGTCCGGCATCGTCTTGTTCTTCAACTCCGTGGCGATGATGCTGGGCAATTACGTCGGCGGTCGGCTCTTCGACGGCTGGAAGCCGTACCACACGATTCTGTCGGGCATCGCGCTGGACGTCATCGCGTCCGGGTGCCTGATCGTCTGGCACGGCTGGCCGGCCTACCCGCTGTTTTTGATCGTCATGGGCTTTGGCAACGGGGTGGTCGGCACGGCGGTCAACTCCTACGCGACTTTGGCCACCAGCCACCGGGCCAGCTACGTCTTCAACGTGCTGTACTTCATGTCTAACCTCGGGCTGGTGATTGGGACCCTGATTGTCGGCTACGTGCTGCCGCTGGGCATCCAGTACATCTTCGCCTTGGCCTTTGCACTGTTCAGCCTGTTTTTCGTCGTCGCCTTGCTGCACTTCAACGTCGCGCGACCGCACCACGCCGGTAAGGCCGCAGCCGCTGGGGCCCGACGCGCGACGCCGTACCAGCTGCCGATTGTGCTGCTGTTGATTACGCTGTTTTTGACCTGGGTCGCCTACGAACAGTGGCAAAGCAACATCTCGACCTTCATGCTCAGCCTGGGGATGACCGTGCGGGATTACAGCTTCCTGTGGACCTTCAACGCCGTGTTGATTGTCCTGGGGCAGCCGATCCTGACGCATTTTGACGACTGGCTGACCCGCCACCTGCGGCTGCGCCTGGGCGTCGGCTTTACGCTGTTTGGCACCGCCTTTTTGATTCTGATTGCGGCGCGGCAGTACTGGGTCTTCATGCTGGCGATGGGGGTCTTGACCCTCGGCGAGATTCTGGCGCTGCCCAGCGTCTCGACGTACGTGGACATGCACACTGAGCTCGCCGAGAAGGGGCGCTTCCAGGGCTACGTGCAGATGTTCGCGTCGGCCGGCCGCGCGGTGGGACCGCTGGTCGGGGCCCTCTTGATCGAGTCCTTGTCCTACCACATCCTGTTTGCCATGCTGGCCGTCATCTTGTTCATCGCCATCGCGATCTTCAGCTGGCGAGCCAAACTTGTGAAATAAATAACTGATGAACTTCATAATATTTCTGTTCAAAATTCACAATTTCTTCACAATTAGGCGTTATGATGTACCCATCAAGATGAGTTGCCCGCTCGCTTGATACCCATATCAACTTTTTCATTTTTACTCCTCCAAAGTAGAAATCGCCATGGCAATGCCCGTTGCCAGGCAACCCCTTACTCCTCAGGCCGCTATGCCCGTAGCGGTCTTTTTGTTTGCCCTTTTCCGGTTCCGCGGTGCGAATTAGTTCACGCGTGAAACCTTATGTTGGCCGAGACACAAAAAAACACCGCGAACGCGTCGTGGTGTCACTTGGGACAAGGAATGGAGACTAACGGGTTCGAACCGTCGACCTCTTGCATGCCATGCAAGCGCTCTCCCAGCTGAGCTAAGCCCCCAAAAGTTGTTGCCTATATGGTGGTGCAAATGGATCCGAAGAGATTCGAACTCTCGACCTCTGCCATGCGAAGGCAGCGCTCTCCCAGCTGAGCTACGGACCCAAAACACAAATATAATCTTACCATATTCCCGTAACCTGTAAAGCCTTTTTTTACTCGCCCGGGGACACGAAAGGCCAGCCCGGGTACGTGGCCGGGCTGGCCTCATTGCGTCTCGCCTTATTTCTTTAGGTAGGTCTGGTAAACCCAGTACAGGCCAAAGACGATTGCGGCGAACAGCACGAGCTTGATCAGTAAGCTGATCAGGCCGGTGATGAAGGGTAGCAGGATGGCGGCGATGACGATGATTGCGATGATGATGCCGAGTTGTTTGAGCTGTTGTGTGTTCATATTGAACCTCCTTGCAGGGTGGTGGCCCTTTTAACCTCATTGTAGCAGGTCGGCCGCGGTCGGCAAATCCGCCGTTGGGCTGAGAAACACCCGCGAGCCGGGCGCTTGCGCGTGAAACACCGATCCGATCGGACCCACCAGATATAGAAAAAAACAAGTCACAGACAAAAAGATACGCAATATCTTGGGGGTGTGCTAGACTGTACTTACGGCCGAAAAATCATTCGGCCGTGTTCAATGAGGGGGAGACAACATGATCGACATCAAGGTTCACATCAACGTCAAGAAGCGTGACGGCCGCAAAGTTGCGTTCGACCAGGCCAAGATTACACGGGCAATCGAGAAGGCGGCCAAGGCCGTCGACGGTGAGCTGTCACCGACCGACTACGCGCAGATCGAGGCGATTGCCGACGACGCCGTAGCGACGATTACCGAGCGCTTCGACAAGGACGTCCGCATTCCGGAGGTTCAAAGCATCGTCGAAGAAGCGCTGCTCAACGCCCACCAGTACGATTGGGGCAAGGCCTACACCGACTACCGGGTGCAGCGTGACATCGAACGCGCCAAGAAGGCGGATGTGAACTACAACGTCGAGAAGCTGTTGAACCGCGACTCCACCGTTGTTCACGAGAACGCGAACAAGGACTCGCGGGTGTTCTCCACCCAGCGCGACCTGACCGCCGGCGCCGTGGCTAAGGCTATCGGGCTCAAAATGCTCCCGCCGGCCGTGGCCAACGCGAACCTGCGCGGCGACATTCACTGGCACGACCTGGACTACACCCCTTACATGGCCGAGACCAACTGCTGCTTGATCGACTTCAAGGAGATGCTGACGCACGGTTTTTGCATCGGCAACGCCGAGGTTGAGCCGGCCCACTCCATTCAAGTCGCGGTCACCCAGATGACCCAGATTATCGCCAACGTCGCCAGCTCCCAGTACGGCGGCTGCTCCAGCGACCGGACCGACGAAGTGCTGGCGCCGTTCGCCCAGAAGAACTACGAAAAGCACCTGGAAGAGGCCAAGGAGCTGACCCAAGACGCCGACACCGCCGACGCCTACGCCAAGCGTCGCACCCGCAAGGACATCTACGACGCGCTGCAGACGCTGGAGTACCAGGTCAACACGCTGTACTCCACGCAAGGGCAGACCCCGTTTGTGACCGTCGGCTTCGGCCTTGGTACCAGCTGGATTGAGCGCGAGATTCAGCAAGACATTCTGAAGATTCGCATCAAGGGTCTGGGCAAGGAACGTCGCACCGCGATTTTCCCAAAGCTCGTCTTCACGTTGCGCCGCGGCCTGAACCTGGCGCCGACCGACCCGAACTACGACATCAAGCAGCTGGCCATTGAGTGTGCGACCAAGCGGATGTACCCGGATGTTTTGTCGTACGACAAAATCATCGACCTGACCGGCAGCTTCAAGGCGCCGATGGGCTGCCGCAGCTTCCTGCAGGGCTGGAAGGATCCGGAAACCGGCAAGGAGGACAACGCCGGCCGCATGAACTTGGGTGTGATCACGCTGAACCTGCCGCGCATCGCCATGGAATCCAAGGGCGACAAGAAGAAGTTCTGGGACATCCTAGAGCAGCGCCTGGCCATCTGCAAGCAGGGGCTGGTCTACAAGGTTGAACGCACCAAGGAGGCGACGCCGGAATCCGCGCCAATCCTCTACAAGTACGGGGCGTTCGGCAAGCGCCTGGCCGACGATCAGAAGGTCGACGAGCTGTTCAAGAACGGCCGCGCGACCGTCAGCCTGGGCTACATCGGCCTGTACGAAGTCGGCACCGTCTTTTACGGCCACGCCTGGGAGACCAACCCGGAGGCCAAGCAGTTCAGCCTGGACGTCGTCAAGGACCTGTACGACCACTGTGTCGCCTGGGAAAAGGAGTACGGTTACCACTTCTCCGTCTACTCCACGCCTTCCGAGTCCTTAACCGACACCTTCGCCCGGCTGGACAAGAAGCGCTTCGGCGTCGTCAAGGACATCACCGACAAGGATTACTACACCAACTCCTTCCACTACGACGTTCGCAAGGCGCCGACGCCGTTCGAGAAGCTGGACTTCGAAAAGGATTACCCGCAGTACTGCTCCGGCGGCTTCATCCACTACTGTGAGTACCCGAACCTGAAGCAAAACCCGAAGGCCCTCGAGGCCGTCTGGGATTACGCCTACGACCGCATCGGGTACCTCGGCACCAACACGCCGATCGACCAGTGCTTCGCCTGCGGCTTCAAGGGTGAGTTCAAGGCCACGGAGAAGGGCTACGAATGCCCCGAATGCGGCAACCACGACCCGGCGCAGTGCGACGTGGTCAAGCGGCTGTGCGGATACCTCGGCAACCCGAACAAGCGGCCGATGGTTCACGGTCGCCAGGAGGAAATCATTCACCGCAAGAAGCACCTGGTGCTGGGCAACGACGACCTGGCCGGCCAGGCCTAGGCAGCCAAAATAAATACGACCCGAGACGGGTCGTATTTATTTTGGCCTGGTGCTAGACTGAGGGGGCAATGCGGGAGGAGCGGTCAAATGGCGATTGTGAAGTGGTTCTTGACGGTTTTAGGGCTAGCCGCCTACTGGTTCTTTCTGATGGTGCTGACCTCAAGCTATAACCTGGGTCCCTGGGCGCCGTCGCTAATCTGGGTGGTGACCGTCGGCGCTTGGGTGTTCGAGTGGTGGTTGGGACGGCGGCGTCGCCAAGCCATCGCCTACCTGTGGCAGCTGGCCGCCCGGCTGAATCTCGACGATGCGGCGCTGGCACGGGTGCTGGGCTGCGGTCGGCTGGACGTCGTCGCCGCTCGAAGCGACAAGCGGGTTGCGACACTCGCACCGCGGCGGGTCCGGCAGGCGATTGCGACGCTCGAGTTGCAGCTGGGAGGCAAGCCGCTGTGAGCGGACACCCAAAGAGAACCGGTTCCGCGTTGGCGGGCCGGTTCTCTTTTGGCATCGGGCGTTATTGTTCCGCCTGGAAGGTGCCGGCCGCCAGGAACTTGGCGATGCGGTCGGTCGGGTGGTTGAAGAACTGGTCAGGGTCGCCGTCGTAGGCAATCTCACCGTCCTCCACGAAGACGATTTTGTCGGCGACGCCTTGAGCGAAGGCCATGTTGTGGGTGACGATGATTAGCGAATTCTTGGCCGCCGCGAGCTGCTGAATCACCTTGAGCACCTCGACTTCAAGCTCTGGGTCAAGCGCCGAGGTCGGTTCGTCGAACAGCATGTACTGCGGCTGCATCGCAATCATTCGGGCAATCGCCACGCGCTGCTGCTGCCCCCCCGACAGCTGGGCGGGAAAGGCCTGGGCTTTGTCGGCCAGGCCGACCTGGGCCAGCAGTCGCTCGGCGGTCGCCGTGGCCGCCGCCTTGGTCTGCCCCAGCACATGCACCGGTGCCTCGATGATGTTGGCCAACACGCTGAGGTGGGGGAACAGGTTGTAGCTTTGGAACACGATGCCGAGCTTGCGTCGGGCGGCCAGAACGTCCTGGCGGGTCACCGGTTTGCTCAGGTCCAAGTCTTGGTCACCGAAGCGGTAGCGTCCGGAATCGGCGGTTTCCAGAAAATCTAGGTGCCGCAACAGCGTGGTTTTGCCCGAGCCGCTGGGGCCGACGATGACGGTGGTCTGATGCTCCGGGAAGGCGACGCTGACGTTTTTCAGGCCGTGGCCCTGGCCGAAGTCCTTGTTGAGATTCTCAATGGTAAGCATGGCGTCCTCCTAGAATTGCTGACCGACCTGGACGTAGCGGCTGGTGCGACGCTCAAGCCAACTCTGAAGTCCCGACAGCAGCGTGGTCAAGGCCAGGTACAGCACCGCGACCAGCGAGTAAGAGACCAGCGGATTGTAGTACAGCGCGGCGAACTGCTGGCTGACCTGAAACATCTCGATGATGGTGATGCCCGAGGCCAGGCTGGTGTCTTTGATCAAGCTGATGAAGCTGTTGGACAGCGGCGGCAGCGCGATGCGCGTCGCCTGTGGCAGGATGATGCGACGCAGCATCAAAGGCTTTTTCATGCCCAGCGCGTAGGCTGCCTCCCACTGCGCCTGGGGAATCGAGGCGATGGCCGCGCGGATGGTCTCCGAAGCGTAGGCCCCGGTGTTCAGCGAGAAGGTCAGGATGCCGGCGGTCCAGGCGTTGAGCTCGATTAAGGCGTGGCCGTTGACCTTCAGGTAGGGCAGACCGAAGAACACGATGAATAGCTGGACTAGAAGCGGGGTGCCGCGGAAAATCCAGACGTAGAACCAGGCCAGCCCCTTCAGCAGGCGCATGCCCCAGTTCTTGGCGGTCGAAATTCGCACCAAGGCGACCAAGACGGCCAGAATCAGGCCGAGGGCAAAGGACACCAGGGTGATTGGAATCGTGTATTTGAGCATCGCCGCCAAAAGAGACGGCAGCGACTTGATGACAATGTGCCAAGCAGACATGAGGCACCTCCAATGTTTAGTGTACCCAATTCACGCGCAACCGCAGATGGGGTTACGCGCGGCGGTGAGGCGACCGTCGCGGTGTCGCCGGAAGGTCCGGCGTATGTAGCCGGCCGAAGCCGGTGGGGATTATTCGGTGATGTCACCGCCGAAGTACTTGGTGGCGAGCTTCTTTAACGTGCCATTGGCCCGCAACTTCTCAATGGCCTGGGTGACCTTCTTTTGAAGCGGCTTCTCGTCCTTGCGCAGGAGGCCTCGCGCCGGTACCGGGGTGATCGCGTCACCGACGGACAGCAGCTTGATGTCTGCGTTGGGCTTTTGCTTCAGGTAGGCGGCGAAGGACGCGGCATCGTTGACGGTGCCGTCGACCCTGCCCTGCTCGATCAGCGTGACGGACTGAGCGAAGCCGTCGACCGGCACGATGACGCCACCGAGCTTCTTGACGTTGGCGGCGTTGTTGGACGTCACGCTTTGTGCCATTTTCTTGCCTTTGATGTCTTGAATCGAGGTGATGGTCTTGTTGTCCTTCTTGACGGCCAGCTGCGACTTGCCGGAGGTGTAGGCGCTGGTGAAAATGTACTTTTGCGCCCGTTCCGGGGTCTTGGCCACGTTGTTCAAAATCAGGTCGTACTTGTTGACGTCCAGCCCCGCAATCAGCGAGTCCCACTTGGTTTCGACGAACTTGGGCTTGAGCTTGAGCTGCTTGGCAATCTGCTGGCCAAGCTCCACCTCAAAGCCTTTGAGCTTGCCGTCTTCGTGGTAGCTGTACGGTTGGTAGGTGCCTTCCAGGCCGATGGTCAGGGTGTTGGGCGTGACCAGCTTGAGGTCGGACTTGCTGGTGCTGGTCTTGCTGCTGCAGGCGGCCAGGCCCACGGCAAGCGCAGCGGTGAGTAATGTGAGTGCGAATTTCTTCATGTCAATCGTCTCCCTTGCGTGAAAAAGCGTCCATTAAATTATACCCGACTTACTTTTTGTTCGCGAGCTTTTTAACGCGATTCTCATTGGAAGTTATTTGCCCTTTTCATCACCACCGACAACCATTAGAATTATAGTTATACCGAATGCTTCAAAAAATCGGAGGTTATAACTTGGAAATTGATAACAACCACCTGATGACGCGCTACTACGACCTGCAGGCCAAGAACGGCAAGGTCTTCAAGGCCGTCGAAGCCTACGTCAACACGCAGGTCGAGGCGACCTACGAACAGCTGAAGACGCACTTTGTCGACACCATCACGATCGACCTGGAGCAGGCGATGGCCATCGCCAAGGAAGCAGGGTTTGACATCGACCCGGCAGAGGCCGAAATCGCCGTGAAGAACTTTATCCTCAAGGACCTAGATTCCATCGGCCTGTGGATCCTGCCGGCCGCCCAGTGCGACCCGAATACGATTGTCGCGCATCTGAACTTCTTCAACCGCTCGCGCTACTACTAAGCGGTTGGTCTGGCGAACATGCCCGCTTCGGCGGCACGACGCCACAACAGCACGCCGCGCGAAACGAAAGGGCGCCTACCGTTGAGGGGGCGCCTTTTTGGTGTGGCGCCGGTTAAATAAAAAATTCACAAAGCGCTTTCAATTGGTACCGTTTTCGGTAATAATGGAGCCAGATTGTTCCACCGAACATTTTGGAGGAAACCAACATGGAACTTGACCCAAAAATTGCCGAGGAAATCGTCACCAGCCTCAAGAGCATTATCAACTACGAAATCAACCTGTTCGACACGCACGGCGAGATTGTGGCCTCCACCGATAAGAAGCGCATCGGCACCAGCCACCAGGCGGCGCTGATTGCGGCCCGAGAGAACCGCAGCGTCAACGTCGATGCGACCCACCCGTTCCCAGGATCCAAAACCGGGACCAACATGCCGATCGTCTTCGACGACCTGGTGGTGGCCGTGATCGGGATCACCGGGGAGCTGCAGGCGGTGCTGCCGTTCGGGAACGTCATTCGGCGCATGACCGAGGTGCTACTGCGGGAGAACTGGGAGCAGACTTACCGCTTCAACCGCCAGAAAAACTACCAGGAGTTCTTCGAGCTCTTCTTGTCGCGCCATCCCGACCTATCCTACGTTCATTACCTGGCGGCGGTTTTGAACGTCGATCTAGGCATTCAACGCCGGGCCGTCGTCGGGCGCTTCGACCTCAGCGGCCCAAGCCCGGTGCGGCCCGACGAGCTGGACCACGTGCTGACGATGCGCCTGGCCGTCACGCCCAACACCGTTTATGCGCTGACCAACCAGGAGCTGCGGCTGCTGGTGGCCGACAGCGAGTGCCCGGACCTGGCGTTGCTTTTGCATCAGATTGGCACCGATCTCGCCGGCTGCGGTCGGCCGATCCAAAGCTTCGGCATCGGTGACACCGCGGTTGAAGGCGGCCTGTCCGATAGCGTCCAGCAGGCGATGCTGGCGGCCAAGTGGGGTCAGTTCGAACGGGTGCCGGTCCAGCACTTCTGCGACCTCGACACGGCCCTGGTCTACACCGCGATTTCGGATGATGAGGCGCAGCAGGTGGTCAACAAGGTGCTGGGTAAGCTGACCGCTGGTGAGCTCATCAAGTATCACGAGGTATTCAACGAGTATACTGCGACGAATGGTAGTCTTGAGAAGGGGGCGGCCCGGTTGTTTATGCACAAGAATACATTTCAGAATCGACTGAACCAGCTGGGTAACAAGACCGGCTACAATCCACGCAACTTGCGTGACTTTGCCGCCTTGCAAATGGCGTTCACACTACTGGATTACCAAGCCTTCCTCACGCACAAGGCGTAATGGTCGCCAGACCACCTTCACACGGCTTTGAGGGGACTGCACATGTTCCAGAAACCCTTTCCTCTGCCTTGTGAAATTACGTACAATGAGTGACGAAACTAACGGAACACAAGTGGAGGCAATCATGGGACCAAAAGTCACTGAAATGCAGGTTTATCCGATCGCGGGGTTCGACAGCATGCTGCTGTCTTTGTCCGGGGCACATGCGCCGTACTTCACGCGCAACATCGTCGTGCTCAAGGATTCGCTGGGCCACGTCGGCATCGGCGAGATTCATGGCGGGGAGTACACCTGTCACCAGCTGGAAGGCTACATTCCCGGCGTGGTGGGGCAGGAGGTCACGCACTACCGCGATATCTTGCGGCAGCTGCGCCAGGGCAATCGCCAGGCGGCCGACGACAACGGCGAGGGCATTCAGTCGCTGGATATCGATCAGCTCAAGTACGTGGTGCAATCCGAAACCGCGGTGGAATGCGCCTTGCTTGACCTGCTGGGGCAGTACCTCGACCTGCCGCTGGCCGCGCTTTTGGGAGACGGCCAACAGCGCGACCGAGTTGAGTTTTTGGGCTACATGTTTTACGTCCAAGACGCGGCCCGGACCGGGTTGCCCTACGTGACCGGCGACCCGACCGGAGACGACTGGGAACGGGTGCGGCGGCTGCCGGCGATGACGCCGGAGGCCGTGGTGGAAAAGGCCAAGGCCGCCTACGCGCGTTACGGCTTCAAGAACTTCAAGCTCAAGGGCGGGGTGCTGGCGCCAGAGGTTGAAATGGCGACGGTCCAGGCGCTGCACGAGGCCTTCCCCAAGGCCCACATCAACCTCGATCCCAATGGCTCCTGGCCGCTGGCCACGGCGATTCGCCTGACCAACCAGTACCGCGACGCGATCACCTACATGGAGGATCCTTGCGGGGCCGAGCGCGGGTTCTCCGGCCGCGAGACCATGGCGGCCTTCCGCCAGGCCACCGGGTGCCCAGTGGCCACGAACATGATTGCCACCAACTGGCCGCAGTTCCATCACGCGGTGGTGCAACACGCCGTCGACATCGTACTGGCCGATCCGCACTTCTGGGGCCTCGCCGGCTCGATTCGCATGGCCCAGGTGCTGAACGACTGGGGTCTGACCTGGGGCTCCCACTCCAACAACCACTTTGACATCACGCTGATGACCTACGCCCAGGTCGCGGCGGCCGCACCGGGCCACATCACCCCGGTCGATACCCACTTCATCTGGCAGGATGGCCAGCAGCTGTGTGACGACATGCCAAGCATTCAAAATGGTGAAATTGTGCTGCCGAACCGGCCGGGCCTTGGCATCACGCTGAACATGGCTAAACTGCAGGCGGCTCACGCGCGGTACCTGGCGCTGCCGGCTAACATGCGCGACCGCCACGACGAGGTCGCGATGCAGCCGATCATTCCGGGCTGGCAGTTCGATCCCAAGCGGCCGGTGATGTGCCACTAACTGAACTTTGATAGCAGGACGCCTGGCCGTTGGCCGGGCGTTTTTGCTTGCCTCACACAATCAGGCCTGGCGAACACGAAATCGGCCAAAATTAATGGTGAACTTGGTCTGCGTAACATGGGCAATGTGAATGTTCTCACGTATACTCTTTTCTTGTAAGCGGTTGACGGCCATTCGCACCATGGTGGCCGTGGCCGCCGGTAATTGTGATTAATTGCACGTCTAAGGGGTGACACACGTGACCAAAAAAGTTATTTATATTATTCAGCCCTTGAAGCCGGAGAACGTCGCGGCCATCGCGGCGCTGGCACCGGACTACGAGGTGATCTGCGCCTGGGAGACGGACATCGCGGCTGAACGGCTGAAGGACATTGAAATCATCATCGGTGGCAACGGCCCGTTCACCAATCGGGTGCTGGACACGCCGGGGCATTGCCTCAAGTGGGTGCAGGTTCACTCCGCCGGGATCGATTACCTCGACCTGCCGCGGCTGCAGGCCGAAGGCATTCTGCTCAGCAACACCTCGGGCCTTCACGGGCGGCCAATCGCCGAACACGTGATTGCGGTGCTGCTGGCCAAGACCCGCGCGATTCGCGAGTCGATTCTCAACCAAGGGACCAAGACTTGGAACCGGGTGGTCGATTACGACGATCTGGATGCCAAGTCGATGCTGATTCTCGGCGCCGGCCGCGTCGGCTCGGAAATCGCCAAGCTGGCCTCGGCCTTTGGCATCAAGGTCACAGGCGTCAACCTGGAAGGCAAGCCGATTCCGTACTTCGACTCGGTGGTCTTGATGGACCAGCTGGATCAGGTGCTGCCGGGCAAGGACATCGTGGTCAACATTTTGCCACTGACCGCGGCGACCAAGCACTTCTGCAATGCCGACTTCTTCGCCAAACTGGAGCCCGGTGCGACCTTCATCAGCTGCGGCCGCGGCCCGACCGTTGTGACCGCCGACCTGATTGAGGCCATCAGCTCCGGGCAGATCGGCTACGCCTGCCTCGACGTTTTCGAAACCGAGCCGCTGCCGGCCGACAGTCCGCTGTGGACGTTGAAGAACACCTTGATCACCGCTCACATCGCCGGGCAGGTGCCGCACTTCAAGACCAAGGCCACGGCGATTTACACCGAGAACCTCGCCGCGTTCTTGAAGGATGGGACCCTGGCTCGCAATCAGATCAATTACGCCAACGGCTTTTAGCTGCTGAAGCCGCGCAGGTGTGGCTTGTTGAACCGCCCAACATTTGGGCGGTTGCCCAAGCTGCGCCTACGAGATTGAGTGAAAAGGAGAAGCGTATGAAACCAGTTCTTTACGTCATCCAGCCGCTGCACGAGGATCAGGTTCAGGCACTGGCCGTTGATTACCCGCAGTACGATGTTTACACCGCGTGGGAAGGCTTGCCGGATGAGCGCAAGGCCGACGTCGAGATTATTCTCGGTGGCAAGGGCAACGACTCCGATGCCATCATGGCCGTGCCGAACAACCGGTTGAAGTGGATTCAAGGACGCTCGGCAGGGGTCGATTTCTGGGACCTGGCCAAGCTCAAGGCAGCCGGGGTGATGCTGAGCAATGCCGCTGGGTTGCACGGTGACGCCATTGCCGAGCACGTGATGGGAATGCTGTTACTCGACGTTCGCGACCTGCGTCAGATCTTGACCCTGCAGGCCAAGCACGAGTGGGGCCGCGACACCGTCGTGCAGCGGCCGCTCGCCGGCCAGACCATGTTGATTCTCGGCGCCGGTCGTGTCGGCGCCCGGGTCGGACAGCTCGCCGCCGCCTTCAAGCTCAACGTGGTGGGGGTCGACAAGTTCCCCAAGCCCCATGATGGCTTCAGCGACGTTGTCTCGCTTGAGCGGTTGCCAGAGGTTCTGCCAACGGCGGATTTCATCGTCAACACGCTGCCGCTGACCCCCGAGACCACGCACTTTTACGACGACGCGTTCTTCGCCCAGGTTCGCCAGGGGGCCAAGTTCGTCAACGTCGGTCGCGGCGCCTCGATGGATACCCAGGCCGTGATTCGGGCCTTGAAGGCCGGTCGGTTGAGCAATGTGTATCTGGATGTTTACGAAACCGAACCGCTGCCGGCGGATGACCCGCTATGGCAGTTGCCAAACGTCGTGTTGAGTCCGCATGTGGCCGGCATGACACCTAAGTTCAAGACGCACTTATTGAATGAAATTTTTTTACCCAATCTTGCTCAATTCGTAACAAATGGCGACTTGCTGATCAACCGTATTGTCTAGAAAGGATGTGTGCATGATGCAAAGCACAATGACCCCAACTGAAAACAAACCAATCACCACCGGTACCAAGATCAAAACCTTCCTGCGTAACCTGGGTCCTGCCGTCATCACCGTGTTCTCTTGGCTCGGTGCCGGCGATATTATCAATTCCGCCGTGTCAGGTGCCAACTATGGCTACGCCTTGATGTGGGTGCTGATCCTCTCCAACCTGATTCGCTTCGTCATTGTTAATACGATGACGCGCTTTGAACTGATGAACAAGCAGGGCAAATCGATGGTCGCGACCTTCGCTGAAATCACGAAAATTTTCCCGCTGTTCCTGTTCGTTGCCGCGCTGGTCATGGGTAACCTGACCGTTGGGTACATCTTGAAAGGGGCGGCCCAGTCGTTCGGTTGGCTGATCAACGTCCCGCAAGAAACAGTCTGGGCAGCAGTTCTGGCGGTTATCACCTTCCTGCTTCTCGGTCGTAGCTTGTTCTCCAAACTGGAATCTATTTTTAAAGTGTTCCTGGCCGTCTTGGTTTCCATCTTCATCATCTTAGCCATCTACTGCCAGCCTGATGTTGGTCAGATTGCGCAAGGTGCGTTCCTGTTCCAGATTCCAAAGTCCGAAGGTGCTTACGGTGTCATGTTGGTCATCCTCGGTTTGGTCGGCGCAACCGCTGGCTCCCTGGCTAACTTGTTCCACGGCATCAACATGTCTGAAGGTGGGGTGCGTGATCCTAAGGCCATGAAGGGCCAGACCAAGAGCCTGTTATTCTCCGTCATCATGGGTGCGGTATTGGTGCTGTGTGTCTGGATTATTGGTGCCGACATTCTCCGGCCAAATGGGATTCAGGTCAACTCGCTTCAAGACATTGGTAAGGCGCTTGAGATGTACCTGGGCACCGCCGGCTCCAAGATTTTCTACCTCGGGGTCTTTGGGGCGTTGTTCTCAGCCTCTGCCAGCTGTGCCATTGGCTTCACCAAGCTGTCTATTGCCAACCTCAACGAGCTGATGCCTAGCCGCAAAGGCAAGTATGACAAGATTCAAAACGACAAAATTTACCCAATTTTCCTCGCTGCGATGCTTGGGACCGCGTTCATCTGGTCTCTGCCAAGCATGCCAAGCCAGGTTTATCTGACCATCTTCGTTAACGCACTGAACGTCGTTATCGTTCCGGCCATTGCGCTTGGGGTGTTGTTCGTCACCAACAGCAAAAAGTACATGGGGACGCACCGTAACAACTGGTTCGAAAACATTGTGCTGGTTGCCACCACTGTGCTGGCAATTGTCAGCGTGGTTAAGACATTCCTGTAATCACCGCTTCATTCAGAGTAAACGGGCGGCGCGGCGGTCAAATGGCTGTCGCGCCGTGTCGGTTAGCCGCCAGTAGGACGACTGGAAAGGATGACTACCATGACTTTAGATCCAAGTGATATCAAGGGCATCATTGTCCCACTTTTGACGCCGGTCGACGCCGATGAGAACATCGACGACGAGAAGCTGGCCAAGCAGGTCAACCACGTGATCGACCACGGTGTCGACGGTATTTTGGCCTTCGGCAGCAACAGCGAGTTTTATATGTTCGACGACGACGAGCTGCTTCACGCGGCCGACGTGATTGTCAAAACCGCGGCCGGGCGGGTGCCGGTGTTCTTCGGCATCGGCCAGATTCGGACCAAGCACGTGATTCGCCTGGCCCAGGCCGCGGTTAAGCTCGGCGTCGACGCGATTTCCGTGCTGCAGCCGATGTTCATCCACCCGACCGACGAGGCGCTGTACCACCACTACAAGGCCATCGCCGACTCGATTCCCGACACCCGCGTCTTGATCTACAACAACCCGGGGCTGACCGGCTACACGGTGAAGGCCGACACGATTGTGGACTTGGCTCACAACGTCGACAACATCGTCGGCATCAAGGACTCAAGCGGCGACATCACCTTTGATTCCGAACTGCTGCGCCGGACGCAAGACATCGCGTTCCAGGTGCTGGTCGGCAAGGACACCGTGATTTTCCCGGCGCTGTGCCTGGGTGCGGTTGGCGCGGTCTGCTCCACGGCCAAGATTTTCCCAGACCTGGTCACGTCCATCTACGACCTGTACGAGGCCGGCGACGTCGCCGGGTCACGGGCGGCGCAGTTCCGCCTGAACCCGGTGCGGCTGTCGCAAAACCCGGCCAGCTTCCCGGCGGCCACCAAGGACATGGCCAACTTGATGGGGCTGAACGTCGGCGCTTCGGTGCTGCCGACCGAGGCCGCCAACCCGAAGATTCTGGCCGACATGAAGGCGGCGATGATCGAGGCCGGCCTGCTCTAAAGTCTGGGAAGAAAGAAGGTGTTGACAATGACGATGAAACGCGTGGTGATCGCGATTGATTCGCTCAAAGGGAGTGCGACCAGTCGCGAAATCGGAACGTGGGTCCAAGAAGGCATTGCCGGCGCTGACGCAACGCTTGAAACCACGGTGGTCCCAATCGCAGACGGCGGGGAAGGAACCTTGGCCGCACTGCTGGCGGCGCGACCGGGTCAGCTGATTGTTCGCCAGGTCACCGGACCGCTCGGAACGCCGGTGGCCGCAAGGTTTGCCATGCTTGACGCGACCACGGCCGTGATTGAGATGGCAGAGGCCGCTGGCTTGGGCCTGACGCACCAAACCGCGGCCGACGCGCTGGCCGCCTCGACTTACGGGGTGGGTCAGCTGCTGCTGGCGGCCGCCCAGCTCGGTGCTCGCACCGTGTACATGGGGTTGGGCGGCAGCGCGACCACTGATGGGGGGGCCGGGCTGGCCCAGGCCATCGGGGTGCGGCTCGAAGACGAAGCCGGCCACCAGATTCCCCGCGGCGCCCAGGGGCTTTCGCAGCTGGCGCGAATCGACGCGGCCGGCATCGATCCGCAGGTGGCGGCGCTGACCATTCGCATTCTGTCCGATGTGCAAAATCCGCTGTGCGGCCCGACCGGGGCGGCCGCCGTGTTCGGGCCGCAAAAGGGCCTGACCCCGGCGCTGGTTCAGGAGGTCGACGGCTGGCTAGCGCATTACAATCGGCTGCTTGAGGCGGCGCTGGGCGAAGGCATCGCCAACCGCGCCGGGGCCGGGGCGGCCGGTGGTTTGGGGGCAGGACTTTTGGCCTTCACCCGGGCGACGGTCACCTCCGGCATCGATGAAATTTTGCGGCTGGTGGGCTTTGAGGCCAAGCTGCGCCCTGGGACCTTGGTGGTGACCGGCGAGGGTCGGCTGGACAACCAGTCGGCGGCCGGCAAGGCGCCGGTCGGCATCGCCCGGCTGGCCAAGGCCCACGGGCTGCCGGTGGTCGCTGTGGTTGGCAGCCGCGCCGTCAAGCTGGCTGCGAACTACGCGGCCGGCATCGACCTGGTGCTGCCGTTGCCGGCGGGACCACAGACGCTGGCAGAAGCGCTGGACGAAACTCGGGCCAACGCCCACATGGTCGGCGAAACCATCGCGCGGTTGTGCGGCCTGCTGAATCGGCAGGCGGCCAGCGCCTACGTCGATCGCCCTCAGGCCCAACAGGCGCAATAGCGTCAAGACAGCAAAAGACGGTCCCACCATCGCGGCAACGCGGAGGTGGGACCGTCCTTTTATGATTGGCTCAGCGCCAGTTGATGCGCGACAGCAGCCGTCGTCCCAGGAACTCCTGAAGCAAGAAGTAGACCGGAACGCTGGAGGCCAGCGCCGGTAGGTAAACCAGGGCGAGGTCGAGCCGCCACAGGTTGGCCAGTGAGAACACCGAGTTGGCGACGAAGAAGGTGCCGAAGAACGCGGCGGCGATCAGCACCAGCATCAGCAGCTTGTAGCGGTTGAACGGCCGGCAAACCAGAATCAGCACGTGGTACTCGATGACGCCGATCATGAAGACGACCAAGGTAGAGGTGGTGGCAAAAGACCAGCCGAACGCCGCTTCAAACCAGGTCAAAACTAAGGTGTAGGCGACCACCGCCAAGGCGGCCGGGGCGGCCAGGGTCATCACCTTTTGCATGAACTGGCCGGTGACCCGCGCGAAGTTGGGCTCGAGGGTCAAGAAGAACGAGGGAATCGCCACGGCAATCGCCGACACCGGCGTCAGGTTGATCGGCGTAATCGGGTAGTCCAGCGGCAGGAAGACGAAGATGGCGGTGAGAATCACCGAGAAAATCGTTTTGACCAGGTACATCGAGGCGACGCGCTCGATGTTGTTGATGACGCGGCGGCCTTCGTTCAAGACGCCGGTCATCGCGTCAAAGTTGGAGTCCAGCAGCACGAAGTCGGCAATCGACTTGGCGGCCTCGGCCCCGCTGGCCATGGCGATGCCGCAGTCGGACTGGCGTAGCGCCAGCACGTCGTTGACGCCGTCGCCGGTCATCGCCACGGTATGGCCGGCCTGCTGCATGGCGGCGATCAGCTGCTTCTTCTGGGTAGGGGTGACGCGGCCAAAGACGGTGTAGGCCGCGGCCAACGCGCCAAAATCCGCGTCCTCGCCAACGGTCGCCATGTCTAGGTAGTGCTCGGCGCCGGCCAACTCGGCCTGCTTGGCCACGTTGGCGACGGTCACCGGGTTGTCGCCTGAAATCACCTTCAGCGCCACGCCTTGGCTGGCGAAGAACTGGAAGGTTGCCGGGGCGGTGTCTCGCACCTCATCGGCGATGGTCAGGTAGCCCAACAGGCGCGGCTTGGTCAAGGGCGTCAGGGCCTGCACCTCCGCCACCGCGATGACGCGAAAGCCAGACTGGGTCGCCTCGGCGATTGCGGCGGCTTCCGGAACGGGCCCTTGGAAAATGAACTCGGGGGCCCCCATCACCAGGTGCCGCTCGCCGAAGCTGGCCCCGGACCACTTGCGGGAGCTGGAGAAGGGCACGGTGGCGCTAGCGGAACCGGCCGGCCGCGGGTAAGCGGCCTTGATCGCCAGGGCGGTTTCGTTGTCGTCGTTCAGCGCGTAGGTGATGGCGGCCGCCGCCGTGGTCAGCGCCTGGCTGGTGGTCCCGGCCACCGGGTGGGCCGCGGCCACCCGGAGCTTGCCCGAGGTGATCGTGCCGGTTTTGTCCAGGCAGATGATGTCGACTCGGGCCAGCGCCTCAATGGCCGGCAGGGCCCGGACCAGGACTCGCCGGTTGGCGAGGTTGCGTGCCGACACCGCTAAGGCGACGTTGGTCAACAGCACCAGCCCCTCGGGAATCATGCCGATCATCGCGGCGCTGGTGCTGAGAATCGCGCGGTCGTAGTTGCCCCGCCGAATCATCGATACGGTGAACAGTGCGACGCCCAGCGGAATCAGAACGTAGGTCAGCACCCGAATGATGCGGTTGATCGTGTCCAGCAGCTGGCTTTGGCTCTTCTTTTCGGCCTTGGCCTCCAGGGCCAGCTTGGCCGCGAAGGTGTCAGCGCCGACCGCGGTCACCTGCATGGTGGCCTGACCGGCGACGATGAACGAGCCGGACAGCAACGCATCGCCCACCTGCTTGGTGATCGGGTGTGATTCGCCGGTCAGGGGGCTTTCGTCGGCCTCCACGCCGTTGGTGGCGATGACCTGGCCGTCGACCGGCACCTGGGCGCCGCGTCGCAGCAATAGCAGGTCGCCAATCACGAGGTCCTCCTGGCGAATCTCGACCTCCTGACCGGCGCGGCGAACCGTCACCGGGGTCTCGGCCAGGATGCTCATCGCGTCGATACGCCGCTTGCTGCGAATTTCCTGGAAGGTGCCGATCGCGGTGTTGATGATGGCAACGCCCAGGAAAAGCAGGTTCTTGTAGCTGCCGGTGGTGAAGATGAATGCCCCGAGCACGACGTTCACCAGGTTGAACAAGGTGAGCGTGTTTTGGGCGACGATGGTGCCAACGCTTCGCGTCAGCGGTTTGAGGGGCAGATTATGGGCACCGGCCGCCACCTGCGCTTGAACCTGCGCGGCGGTCAGGCCCGTGGCTGGGTCCGTGGGTTGAAGTGACACGACAACACCTCCGATATTGATAATCTTATTGTAAGCGATGGTGGTGAGAATGGGAAAAAACAGCTTCGGTGTTAAGCAAACTTTATAAGCGGTATGATAAAGGCAAGACAACAAAGGAAGTGTTGAGATGAAAACAGCGCCAAACGGCACCCACTTCGTCACCCTGGACAACGGCTACCACCTCTGGACCCAAACCACCGGCAGCGGTCCAATTCACTTGATGACCTTGCACGGCGGCCCCGGTGGCAACAACCAGGTGTTCGAGAACTTCGGGGAGAAGCTGGCCCCGTACCACGTCCGGGTCACCCGCTACGACCAGCTGGGCTCTTGGTTCTCCGATCAACCGGACTGGACCGACCCCGCCAACCGCGAGCGGTTTTTGACCATCGATTACTACGTGCAGGAGGTCGAGGAGGTGCGGCAAAAGCTGGGCCTGGACCACTTCTTCCTGCTGGGGCAAAGCTGGGGCGGCGTCTTGGCCATCGAATACGCCCTGCGCTACGGCCAGCACCTGCGCGGCTTGATTCTGAGCTCGATGATCGACAACCTCGATGAGTACTTGGTCAACGTCAACGCGATTCGCGAGGCGATGTTCGCACCGGCCGATGTCGCCTACATGAAGGACGTCGAGGCCCGTCACGCCTTCGCTGAACCGCGCTACGAGGCACTGGTGGCTGAGCTGGGCGAGCACTACTTGCACCACCAGGCCGATCCGCAGCCGCGCCACCTGATTAGCACCATGGGGACGCCGGTTTACAATCATTTTCAAGGCGACAACGAGTTCGTGATGGTCGGCGCCTTGAAGGACTGGGACCGCCGCGCGGACATTCACCAAATCGCGGTGCCGACCTACCTGACCTTCGGCGGCCACGAAACGATGCCGCTGGCGGCCGCCCGGCGCATGGCCGCGACCATCCCGGATGCCGAGCTGCACGTGACGCCGGGGGCCGGGCACGGCCAGATGCTGGACAACCCGGCGGATTACTTCCAGCACCTAGGCGAGTGGCTGGCCAAAACGGCCGAAAAGTAAGCGGTTGCCGCCGAAAGCTGGTATGATGGAAGGGTAAGCGGCGGTTGGTTGGAAGGTGCCGCCGCACTTGTCTCAGGTAATCAATACGAAAGGAAAAGTGACGCGCCACCTTCCCGCGTGACGCAGGTATTCGCCATGTTCAAAACCTCTAAGGAATTCGTCAAGTCGGCCGCCCAGGCGGCGACGGCTTTCAACGACACGATTAAGGACGACCCGGAGATTCTGATTCCGCTGGCCTTGGTGCATGTGATTCCGATCGCCTTGACCATCGTCGGTGGCACCCAGATCTGCTTGATGCACCAGCGCCTCAAGATTGAGCGCGAGCACACCAAGCAGGTGCGGCTTCGCGCCGAACTGCACCGCGGCCACTGCGAGGCTGGTCAGGGTGACCACTGCAAGCACCACGAGCAGCCGGTTGCGCCGCAGGGTCAGGCCGGCGTTGACTTGCCGACCAAGCCGCACAAGCACCACCACGGCAATCACCACGAGGGCTGAATTGCGACAGCGCGTTTTCTCCAAGCGAGAGGACGCGCTTTTTTGTGCCGTGGCGCCGTGCGATGGCCGGGCCCCACGTTGCCTTTTGGCGGGTTTTGCGCGAAAATGGTGTATGACAATTTTCATGGAGGTGGCAGTATGCCAGCAATTTACACCCGTCCCGGGACGACGGCCGATATTCCCGCAATCATGGGCATCATCGCGGATGCCCGGGCCTTTTTGAAGGCGCAGGGCATCAACCAGTGGCAGGGGACTTACCCGGATCAGCCGGCCGTGGCCACGGACATCGCCCAAGGTACCAACCGCGTCTTGGTGATGGCCGGCACCGTGGTCGGCACCGCCAGCCTGATTGTCGGCCCGGATCCGTTCTACGGGCGGATCGACGGGGCCGGCTGGATCGGGGATGCGGATTACATGATGATTCACCGCTTCGCCGCCTCCGCCAAGGTGCGAGGCCAAAGGCTCTCCAAGCTGTTCATGACCAGCCTGCTGTCCGAGGCTTACCGCCGTGGCTTCCGCGACGTTCGCATCGACACCCACGCGCAAAACCAGATTATGCAACACGTCATTTTGGGCAACGGCTTTGCCTTCCGCGGCATCGTTTACCTCGACGAGCCGGTGCCGGAACGCAACGCCTACCAGCTGGTGATGCCGTGACCCCGGTCATCCGGCGCTTTGAGGCGGGGGATGCCGCGGCGGTGGCGGCGATGGTCGCAAAGACGTTGCGCATCAGCAACGCCGCCGATTACTCAACCGCCTACCTGGAGGCCGACATCGCGCGGCTGACGCCTGGCTTCTTCATTCGCTCGGCCGCGGTGCGGCACCTGTACGTGGCGGCCAGCGCGGTCGGGGCCATCGTGGGGTGTGCCGCCATCGGTCCGTTTTGGGATGTGCCGCACGAGTACTCACTGTTCAACGTGTTCGTCGACCCGGCGACGCAGGGGCAAGGCATCGGCCGCCGGTTGATGGCGGCGGTGGAAGCGGACCCGTTCTTTCAAGACGCCACGCGCGTCGAGATTCCCGCGTCGCTCACCGCCGTGCCGTTTTACCGCAAGTTCGGCTACGACTTCAAGAACGGCATTAGCGAGCCGGATGCCGAACGCCTGATTCGCTTGGAAAAATTCCCGCACCGCTAAGGAGGACGACATGGCAGACATAGGCACGTTGGCGCTGATTCTCTTGGTCACGCTGGCCCTCAGTCAGCTGAGCCTGAAGCTCGGTGTCCCGGCGGTGATTGGCCAGCTCGCCGCCGGGCTGATTCTCGGTCCGGCGGCGTTGGGCTGGGTGACTTCAACACCAAGCGTCGCCACCTTCGCCGAAATCGGCGTGATTGTTCTGATGTTCATCGCTGGGCTTGAATCCGACCTGTCGATGCTGCGCCGCTACCTGCGCCCCGGCATTTTGGTGGCGGTGATCGGGGTGGTGGTGCCGGTGGCCGTCATCTACTTGTTCGCGACGCTGTGGGGCTTCTCGCTGGTGGCTGCGACCTTCCTTGGCATCACCTTCGCCGCCACGTCGGTTTCAATTTCCGTGGAGGTGCTCAAGGAGCTCGGTGCCTTGGACGGCCGCAGCGGCGCCACCATTCTCGGGGCCGCGGTGGTCGATGACATCCTGACCGTGATCGTCTTGAGCGTCGCCGTGGCGATGTTCGGCGAGGGGGAGACGGTCAGCGCCTGGCCGCTGTGGGTGACCCTGATGCTGCAGGTCGCGTACTTCGGCGTGATCTACTTGGTAGTGCGGTGGCTGGCGCCTTACGCCATGCACCTAGGCGAGCGGCTGTTGCCGACCGCCAGCGTGACTATCACCAGCCTGCTGTTGTGCCTGGGGCTGTCGTATCTGGCCGACTGGTTCGGGCTGTCGGCGGTGATCGGCGCCTTTTTCGCCGGCATCGCGGTCGGGCAGACGCCGTACCGGCAGACCGTGGATCGCAGCCTGGAGGCGATCGGCTACGCGGTGTTCATCCCGGTGTTCTTCGTGTCCATCGGGCTGAACATGCGCCTGGCCGGCCTCGGGCAAGACGTCTGGTTCATTCTGGCGCTGACGCTGCTGGCGCTGCTGACCAAGTGGCTGGGCTGCGGCGCCGGCGCGAGGCTTGCCGGGCTTGACTGGACCGACGCCAACGTGGTCGGCGCCGGCATGGTGTCGCGCGGCGAGATGGCGCTGATTGTCGCCCAGATTGGCTTTGACGCCCATTTGCTGCACCGCGACTTTTACTCCGCGGTCATTTTGGTCATCATCTTGACCACGCTGATTGCCCCATTCATGTTGAAAACCGCGCTGCAAACCGGGCAGCGGCCAAAGGAGAACGCATCTTGAAACAGCTATTTTTTGATTTTGACGGCACCATCGCCGATTCGCAAAAAGGCATCGTGGACGGCATCGTCTACATGCTGGACAAGTCTGGGCTGCCGGCGCTCGATCAGGAGACCTACCTGAAGTTCATCGGGCCGTCTTTGACCCAAAGCCTGCACCACTACTACCCAATGCTTGCGCCGGCCGACGTCCAGGCGGCGATTCGCCACTATCAGGACTTCTACCTCGCCCAAGGCCTGTACGAGCTTGAGGTCTACCCCGGCGTCGAGGAGGCCCTGGCGACCCTTCAAGAAGCCGGCTACCAGCTGAACATCGCCTCGGCCAAGCCCGAGGTGATGCTGGCCAAAATCCTGCCGCACTTCGGGCTGCGCGACTATTTTGCCGGGGTCTACGGGGCGACCATTGACGAAAGCGTCCGGAGCACCAAGGCCGCGGTGCTGGCCTACGCGCTGGAAAATGCGGAGGCCTTGCCCGAGGCCAGCCTGATGATCGGTGACCGTGACAACGACATGCAAGGCGGGGTGCAAAACGGCATCAAGACCCTTGGCGTCTTGTACGGCTTCGGCGATGAAACCGAGCTGCTGGATGCCGGCGCCAACGCCGTGATCGCCCGGCCCGACGAGCTGCCGGCGGCGGTGCGTGAGCTGCTGGGCTGACGGCCGCGTTGCGCGACACAAGCGCCGGTGCATTACCCTTTGGGGGTCTTGCACCGGCGCTTTTTGGCCAGAAATGGGTTACACTGGCAGAGACAGGAGGTGGCAACATGGGTTATGTTGAGGACTTGCGCGGCCTAGTCGGCCCCCGACCGGTGATTCTGTGCGGCAGCTGCGGGGTGCTGGTGGCGCCGGACGGCCGGATTCTGCTGCAGCAGCGCAACGAACCGGCCGCGCGTTGGGGGCTGATCGGTGGGTTGATGGAGCTTGGTGAAAGCAGCGAGCAGGTGTTGATTCGTGAGGCACAAGAGGAATGCGGCCTGGTGCTTGAGACCCAAGCGCTGCGGCTGCTCGGCGTCTACTCCGGCGACCACCTGAGCGTCGCGCCCAACGGCGATCAGTTCTACGCGGTCAGTGTCGCCTACGTGGTGACAGGGGTGGCCGCAAAGCCGCGGGTGGCAGACGGCGAAAGCCTGCGCCTGGCCTGGTATGAGCCGACCGCGCTGCCGGCCAACATGGTGCCGCGCTACGCCCAGGTCGTGGCGGATTACCTTGAGCGGCGCTGAAGAGCGGTCGCCTGCAGCGGCAAAGCAATCGTCTGACGCCTTCAACGGTCCGGCGCTGTTGAAGGCGGTGCTGAAGGCGGCCCAGGCCGTGGCTGGCCGCGAGCTCGTCGGCGTTTACCTGCATGGCTCTTGGTGCCTCGGCGGCTTCGACCCGCGCGTGTCCGATCTCGATTACGTCGTCGTGGTTCGGCACGGGCTGAGTCAGGCCGCCAAGCAGGCGCTGATGCAGGCGACGATGACGCTGGCCTGGCCGCTGGCACCAGCTAAGGGGCTGGAGTTTCATGTTCTGACGCTGGCTGCGACCCGCCACTTCACGCATCCCTGCGCGTTTGATCTGCATTTTTCGCCGCTGCACTTGGCCGCTTACCGGCGCGATCCCGCGGCCTATGTCGCCGGAATGCACGGCTTTGATCCGGATTTGGCCGCTCACCTGACCGTGCTGCGAGCGAGCGGTCAGGCGCTTTGCGGCCCGGCTATTGCGGCTACCTTTGGCCTCGTGCCGGTGGCGGCCTACTGGGCCAGTGTGATGGCCGATGTCGAGGACGCCTCGGCGGCCATCGGCACCGACCCGATTTACGTGACGCTCAACCTGTGCCGCACCCTGGCCTTTCAGGCGACCGGACGGGTGACGGGCAAGGCCGCCGGCGGCGAGTGGGGATTGGCCGCGCTGCCCGAATGGGGCGATGTGATTGGCGCTGCCTTGGCTGGCTACCGCAGCCAAGGTGGCGTCAGGCCGCCGGTTGCCCGGCTTGAGGGCTTCGCCAAGGCCGCCTTGCATGGCCTGCAACAAGGCCCCCGACTGGCAGCCAGGCCGTGGCAAGCGTGACGTGATTGGCGCCGCTGTCGTTCGCCGGTCTCGTCCAAAGACGCCACAATGCAAGCGCCCAAAGGGCTGAACACCTCAAAAACGACCGTGTCATCGTCGCAGCGCTGCGGCGAGGCACGGTCGTTTTGGGTGTGATTACAGGCGCTTGCGGCGAGTGGTGGTGATACCGAGGGCAAAGAGGCTGCACAAGGCCATGGCGCCAAGCGCTACCAGGCCACGTTCCTGAGCGTCACCGGTTTGCGGCAGTACCGCCGCTGTCTTGGCCGGTTGGCCGGCCGTCAGACCTGCAGCGGGTTGCGCGGTCGCAGGTTGTGCCAACGGTTGAGTGGTCGGCGTCGCGGCGCCTGGTTGCGTCAGCGGCACGGTGGTTGGCTTGCGGTGATCGTAGAAGTCGGCAGGCGAGACGGAGACGGCGCCTGGGACCTGGGTGCGAACGCGTGGTCCGTCGTCGAGCTGGGACTTCGTGAGGTCGTAGAAGTCGGCAGGTGAGACGGAGACGGCGCCTGGGACCTGGGTGCGAACGCGCGGTCCGTCGTCGAGTTGGGACTTCGTGAGGTCGTAGAAGTCGGCATGGGCGACGGAAACGGCGCCTGGGACCTGGGTGCGAACGCGCGGTCCGTCGTCGAGCTGGGACTTCGTGAAGTCGTAGAAGTCGGCAGGTGAGACGGAGACGGCGCCTGGGACCTGGGTGCGAACGCGTGGTCCGTCGTCGAGCTGGGACTTCGTGAGGTCGTAGAAATCGGCCTGGGCGACGGAGACCGCGCCTGGAACCTGGGTGCGGGTTTTGGGTAGGTCCTTCGTGTAGGTCACCGTCACGTGCTGAATCGTGTGATCGGCGGCGGTCAGAGTGACGGCCAGCGGCCCGTGGTTTTGGGTGTAGCCATCAATCAGTGGCGCCGGCAGGGTGACGGTCTGGCCGGTGACCCCGTTGATGACTTGATCGGTTGCCAGCTGGTTGCCGGCATTGTCCTCGAAGCTGACAACCAGCGTCTGTTCGCTCGGGCGGTAGTCGATGGTGGAGCTAAAAGCGGTTTGGTTCAAGTCGGTCCAGATGTCTGCGGCCGGCAGGAAGTTCAGGTGCTGGGTGCCAGCAACTGTCGGCAGCGTCACATCCGGGGTCCACAGGGTGAGCGGGGTGGCCTCGCGCGTTTTCGTAAAAGTCTTGGTGATGGTCATTGGGGCGTGGTCGATGCCGGTGAAGTTCACGGTGTAGGTGACCGTTTTGGTCATTACGCCGGTCGGCTCGGCCACCTGGTGTGGCACGGCCTTGTAGACGTAGTGCGTGATTACCTCAACTTCGGCTGCGTGGGCCTCACCCACCCCCATGTCTGCGGTCAGGCCCAACGCCTTGTAATAAAGGAGGCCGAGGTTGTAGAAGTTGCCTGCGGTGCGGTTCCAGTGGAAGCGAGTCGCTGCGGCCTTCAGCTGGTTCAGCAGCCGCGAATCGGTGGTTGGCTCGAGCTCGGCAATGCGCTCGTGTTGCAAGACGTAGCTCGGCATGGTCATCAACAGCGTGACGACAGGACTGTTCGGGGCGACCAACCAATCCTGAATGGCAGGAAAAAGTGCCCCCAAGTAAGCCGGCTTGTCGGTCGCCTTAGCCGGGTAGAATTCCTTGCCGCCGGCGAGAATTTGGATGGTCGACTTGAACGGGTCCAGCTCGTAGCCGTTGATGCCCGGTGCCACCGGTAGCGCCTCGGGTTCGGCGGTGCTTGGTAAAATGGTCTTGCCGTCCTCGTCCGTGTAGGTGTGAATACCGGTCACGTGCTGAGCTTGATAGACAAAGGTCGGCGTGTGGGTCCCCCAAGATAACATGGCGGCGCCTTGCTCGGTGGTCGTATTGACGGGATAGCTGGCGTCGAGGTTGTTCGTGATGAGGTACTCGGTGGTCGTGCTCAGCTTCTGGTAGGACTTGACCGCCGCGTAGCCATCGATAATCGGCGCCTCAATCTCGGTTTGATAGGCGAATGGCGTGATGCCATGGTTGTTGTACTGATCACGAACCCAAGACAACGGCGGCATGTAGTTTTTGGCAGTCACGAAAGCGCGTTTGATGAAGTGGCCGTCCGTGTCGACCAGACGTACTGGAACTTGCCGCGTCGATTTGAAGTAATGCACCGTGATGCCCAAGGCACTGGGATCTGTGGGATCCAGACTGATTCGGTGAGCAGGGATGTCTTGTGAGTAGTGGTAGACCTGATCTTCGCTTTTGCCCGAGCGGAGGTCTTGGTTGTAATACCAAATAACATCGTAACCCTGCTTGTATGGTAGCTGAACGGCGCCGATGGTCACGTGATCGGATTCATCGGCGGCAATTGAACCATCGATGCTGTTGTAACGCACGATGTGAAGCGACGCGTTGCTGTTGTAGCCCGCTTCCTTCAGGACCTGCGCCAAGGCGGTGTCTGGCGTGAAGTCGAAGGTGATGCTGGTCATCGCGGTCGCAGTCGTGGTGTTGCCTTTGGGACCACTGACGCCTGGCGTGATTGAAATCACCGGCTGGCTGTCCTCAGCCGCCGGCGCAGGGTCAGCGGCAGTCGAGATCGTGGCGGCGGTTGTCGCCTCGGTGGTCATCGGCGCTGGCGTTGTCGCCTGTTGCATTTCATCGGCTTGGTCGGTGGCGGTCGGGTCAATCGGGGTACTTGGCGCTGTGGTTGCAGTCGCCGGAGTATCGGTGTCAGTTGTTGATATTGACGTGTCGGTGGTGGTTGACGCGGCAGTGGACGTGACACGCGTCATCACTGGGGTAGCGGTCGTATCGCTTGCCGAAACCGCGGTAGGTGCGACCGCCAGTAGGCCGACCGCACCGGTGGCGAGGCCGAAGGCGACCCAGTTCTTTTTAGCCTTGTACAGTTTCTTGGCGCCTGAACGTTGTGTTCCCATGTCATTCTCCTCCAGATATGATGTGAGTTTGCGCAAAAAGCCGCTGGTTGCGGTCAGCGGTCATGATAAGCGGCGCGACACGTCAACTTTACTTTCGTTCCCCTGCTCAAAAGAATACCACGTAAAATGATAGCGTCAACATTTTATTTATCATATTTATTTCTATGAATAAATAATTGGTTAAATATCTAAATGTGCGACGCGTTAGATGGAACAACTGACATCAAAAAAGCCCTTTCCGCCAGCGCAGGGCTGGTAGAAAGAGCTGATAGTGGCCTTTAGCTCGACCGTTGTTTCAAAGCTTACCGAGTGCGGCGCCGGCGCGAACTTGTGCCTAAGGCCAGCAGACCACTCAGGAGAATGACGCCCAGTGCTGCCAAAGCCCCGTTGCGATGTTCGCCGGTTTGCGGCAGCGACGTGGCAGCCGTTCGTGTGGCTCTCACAGCTCGGCTGAGCGGTTGGGTAACTGCCCGTGGGGTCGTTTTGCTGCCAGTCAGTGGGAGTGAGGTGATGGTCGGCTCTGGATTCTGGTTCTGTTCGGTGGTTGGGTCGACATGATCCGAATCCGGGTTCTCCGGCTGCAACTTGGTGTTGTCGTAGAAGTCTTCAGGGGTGACGTAGATGCCACCGGTGACTTGGGTGCGAACACGTGGCCCGTCGTCGAGCTGTGGTTGCGGCTTGGTGTTGTCGTAGAAGTCTTCAGGGGTGACATAGATGCCACCGGTCATTTGGGTGCGAACACGCGGCCCGTTGTCGAGCTGCGGCTGCGGCTTGGTGTTGTCGTAGAAGTCCTCGGGGGTAACGTAGATGCCACCGGTCACTTGGGTGCGAACGCGTGGCCCGTCGTCGAGCTGCGGTTGCGGCTTGGTGTTGTCGTAGAATTCCTCCGGCGTGACGTAGATACCACCGGTGACCTGGGTGCGAACGCGTGGCCCGTCGTCGAGCTGCGGTTGTGGTTTGGTGTTGTCGTAGAAGTCTTCAGGGGTGACATAGATGCCACCGGTGACCTGAGTGCGAACGCGTGGCCCACCGTCGAGCTGCGGTTGTGGTTTGGTGTTGTCGTAGAAGTCCTCGGGGGTAACGTAGATGCCACCGGTGACCTGGGTGCGAACGCGTGGCCCGTCGTCGAGCTGCGGCTGTGGCTTGGTGTTGTCGTAGAAGTCTTCCGGGGTGACGTAGATGCCACCGGTCATTTGGGTGCGAACGCGCGGCCCGTCGTCGAGCTGCGGCTGTGGCTTGGTGTTGTCATAGAAGTCTTCCGGTGTGACGTAGATGCCACCGGTGACCTGAGTGCGAACGCGAGGCCCATCGTCGAGCTGCGGTTGCGGCTTGGTGTTGTCGTAGAAGTCTTCCAGTGTGACATAGATGCCACCGGTCATTTGGGTGCGAACGCGCGGCCCGTCGTCGAGCTGTGGTTGCGGCTTGGTGTTGTCGTAGAAGTCTTCCAGTGTGACATAGATGCCACCGGTCATTTGGGTGCGAACGCGCGGCCCGTCGTCGAGCTGTGGTTGCGGCTTGGTGTTGTCGTAGAAGCCTTCAGGGGTAACGTAGATGCCACCGGTGACTTGGGTGCGAACGCGCGGCCCGTCGTCGAGCTGCGGTTGCGGCTTGGTGTTGTCGTAGAAGTCTTCCGGGGTGACGTAGATGCCACCGGTGACTTGGGTGCGAACGCGTGGCCCGTCGTCGAGCTGGGTGTTCGGCCGGTAGGTGATGACCTCGTGTTGAATGGTGAGGTCGTTGGCGGCCAGGGTCACGTCGTATTGGTACTCGCTGCGGCTGGCGGTGTAGCCAGCAATTTTAGGGACGTCGAGGTGAACAACTTGGCCGGTGACCCCGTTAATCAGGCGGTCGGCCTGAAGCTTGCGGCCGGCCTCGTCGACGTAGCTGACCAGTAGTGTTTGCTCGCTCGGGCGGTAGTCGACGGTGTAGTCAAAATCAAGCCGGGTCGGATCGGCCCAGATGTTGGCCGCCGGCAGGTAGTTCAGGTGCTGTGTTCCTGGAACATCGGGCAGCGTGACATCCGGTGTCCAAAGCACCAGGCTTTGATCATCGGCCCGGCGGGTGAAGGTCTGGGTCACCACCAGCGGCGCGTGGTCGGTGCCGGCGAGATTGATGGTGTAGGTTACGGTTTTGGTCTGATCGTGAATGCCGGTGTCGACCTGCGGCATCGTCACTTTGTCGTAGACGTAATGGGTGGCGACCTGGACGTCTGCGGCGGGAATGCCTGAGATAACCGCATCAAAGTTTGGCAGCCCGGCGATGCTGTAATAGCCGATGGCGAGGTTGAAGAGGGTGGCCGGTGACGGATTGGCCAGCCAGGCGTTCGCCGCGTTTTTGATGCCGTTGAGCTTGGCGATTTCCGCGGCGTTGGCCGGGTCACTGGCGTCGAGTTCCGCCAGACTATAGTCGGCCGCGTCCACAATTAGCTGAGCTTGGTCGGGATCTGCCGTCATCATTTCCTGGAAGTCAACCGCGATGGCGCCAAGCGTTTCGGGCTTGCCGCTCGGGTTGGCCGGGTAGTAGTCGGTGCCGTCACCGGTGATGGTGAGGGTGGATTTGAACGGATTCAGCTCGTAGCCGGAAATGCGTGGGGCCATCGGTAAGACCGTGCTCTCATGCGTCGCGTCCAAAATGGTGTTGCCGGCCGCGTCGGTGTAGGTGTGCGTCGTGGTTACGCGCCGCTGGTTAAGCTGGTACACGTACTTGGTGGTAATCGTGATGGCTGAGGCATCGGCGTTGGCCAGCGCATCGAGCAGCGGCTGATCGGTGAAGCCAAAGTAGGTCAGGGCCATGGTCAGCACGTTTTCGGCCGTCGGGTTGGCCAAGACGGCCTGGGCGGTGCTGATCAAGTCGTTGACTTGCTGATTGTAGGCGTCGTCATCAGAGGCGGTGCCGTGCTCGGCCAGCGCAGTTTGGCCCTCGGCAATCAGCTGAGTGGCGAATTCCGCTGCGTCTTGATCGCCGATGATCGGTTCAAGGCCGGCCAGCACCGTCATCAGGTCGGTCGGTGGCACGATGGTCTGGCCGTCGCCTTCGATGGTGATGGTCGACAGGGTCGGATTGATGCCGTAGTCGGTAATGGCCGTGACCGGGGCAAAAAGGCGCTGATCCGTCGTCGCCGGCAGCAGTTCCTTGCCGTTTTGGTCCACATAGGTGTGCTTGGCCGTGATGGTCTGTTCGGCGTAGGTGAACGCCGGCTTGTTGGCGCCGAACGCGAGGTCGGCGTACAGCTGTGGGTTGTTGGTGACGATGCTCGAATCGGCGACCTTCAGGTAGTCGGTAGAAAGCGTCAGCGTCTGGCTGGTCGGGCCGACGATGCGATAGCCGGCCAGCGCCGGGGCGGCCAGGGTGACGGTGAAGGTGTCGACTGTGGTTTGGGTCACGGTCACGCCGTTGGGACTCGGACTGTGGACTGTCAGCGATTCGGGATGCGCGGTCAGCTGGTTTGCGACCGTGACGTACACCGTCTTGATGATGTTACCAGCCGCGTCCTTCAGCTCAACCGGCACCAACTGATTGTCTTTGATGTAGCGAACCTGAATCCGCCCGTTGGCCGGGTTCAGCGTGTTGATCGTCGCATCATGGGCCGGGATGATGTTGGTCTGGTGGTAAAACTCTGTGCTGGCGCTATCGAAATCATCGTAGTCTTCTTGGTAGTACCACACCGGATGATAACCCGCCTTGGTCGGCAGGGTGATCTCGGCCAGGTGCAGCTTTTGCGACTTGGCCAAATCCACGTTGCCGTCGTCGTCGCGAACAATCGCGATGTCCTTGGTGCTGTAATAACCGGCGGCAGCGAAGGCCGCGCGGTCCTCGGCGCTGATGTCAAAATCAAACAGCAGGTCGGTGGCCGAGTTGGTCGCGGCCGCCAAACCGGTTTTTTGACCAGGGACGTAATCCGGCGAGGCGTCGTAGTGGTGAATTTCACCGACGCCGAGGGTGACCGTGATGCTGCCGGCTGCAGCGGCAGTCGGGGTGGTCTGGGTCGTCGCGATGACGGTCCAGCCGCTGCCGGCGGTCAGCCCGTCGAGGGTGGCGGCGTCGGTCGTCGGGTCGTAGCTGGTGGCCTGGTCCTGCGTGCCCGCGTAGGAACTGGTGCCGAGCAGCTGCCCGTTTTGGTCGTAGTAATTGATTGGCACCGCGACAGCGGCCGCCGGGGCCTCGGCCGACAGCGTTGCGGTCGCCGGTTCGCGCTCGGGTGGTGTCGCCGCAGCGGCCTCGGGGGCCTGAACCGCGGGTGTTGCGGTTTCGGTCGCTGGCGTTTCAGGTGTGGTGTTCGCGACCACCGGGGCCTCGGTGCTGGCCGCCGCAGTCGGTGCGGCAGCTTCTGCGGCCGCAGTCGGTGCGGCCGCGGCCGGTTCGCCGCTGGTTGCCCGCTCGCCGGTGGCCGAAGCGGTGGTCGCCGCCACCGGGCTGGTCGTGGCCGTGGCAGCCGCTGGCTGAGCCTGACTGCCCGTCGTCAGGCGAACGGTGTTGCTAAGCGGCGCCACCGCTGCCGTGGCCGTCGGTGCCGTCTCGATGCCCTCGGTGCCGGTGGCCGCCTGCGGATGAACCGCTGGTGCTAGGGCCAAGAGGCTCAAGGCGCCGGTCGCCAAGCCCATGGTGACCCACTGCTTCTTTGCTTTGTAGAGTTTTTTGGCGCCAGAACGTTGTGCTTTCATACCTATCCCTCCAAATGGGTACGGTTTCTTGCCCCCACGCAAAAAGCCGCTGATGCAAAACAGCGGCAAGGAAACGGCATTGCAGATACATTAACGTACGATCAAAAGCTCCCCAAGGTCAGAATACCAGAATATTCTGAGGAATCAAGATTTATTATAAATAAATAGTTTATTTAATCGCATGAATATGCTGCCTTGATGGCGCGGCGTCTGGAAGGGCGGGACGCCAAAAAAGTCACAGATAGAAATCGAATAATGGCACGGTCACGTCATCGAGCGCATAAAAAAAGTGCAGTCCCCACACCGCACACTTCGATCATGATACGAATAACTTGGCGCTGGCCTCCTCAAGCATCCTGAGAAGGGCTTCCAGCTTTTCCTCGCCGAGCACGGCCACCCAGCGGTCGAACTCCGCAATCGAGGCGGCTTCCGCCTCTTTCTCGGTTCGTCGACCGCTCGGGGTCAAGGCGAGGATGTGGCGGCGGTGATCGTCCGGTGCGACCTTTTGCGTGACGTACCCCAATTCACGCAGGACGCTTAGTTGACGGGCGATGGCGGGTTTGGTCACCCCGCGTCGCTGCACGATTTCGGTCAGGCTCGTCACCTGATTGTGGGCGAGATCGTGCATAATCTGGTACTGCTCGAACGAGAGCCGGTATTCCGCAACCGGGCGCGAGATCAAGGTCTCGACGTTCTTGATCGAGCCGAAGTACACATCGATGAAGCCTGCTAACAGGCTGTCTTTGTCCATTTTCTAACCTCCTCCAATCAGCCTTGTGATTATTTTATCAGGATTTGCAGGCGGCAACAAACTTTAACCGAAATAAAGTGTGAAAGGTTACGGCGTTGACGAATTGGCCGGGATTCGCTAACATGGAGGACACCGGAGGGGGAATGTGCATGAAACACCGGAAGCTCTGGCTTGTGGCTGGCGCGTTGGGGATGCTGGCGGTCGCCGGGATGCTCGGCGCCAGCCTGTATTTCTACGATTATGCATTCGTACCTAAACGCAAAACCTTCTTGAACAACACGGTCAGCGTGGCGCAGCGCAAGGCCTTCGCCTGGTACGATGCGGTTGCTAAGGAGACCTGGCACGAGCAGGCGGCCGGCGCCGACCTGCGCCTGGCCGCGACCTACGTGCCGGCCAAGCGGCCAACCACCAAGGCGGTGGTCGTCGCCCACGGTTACATGGGCTCGGCCCGGGACATGGCGGCCAAAATCCGCCTGTTTCACGACGCCGGCTACAACGTGCTGGCCCCGGACGACCGCGGCCACGGCCGCTCGCAAGGCGACTACATCGGCTACGGCTGGGCCGACCGCGGCGATTACCTGAAGTGGCTGGACCGGCTGGTGGCGCGGCTCGGCTCAACCGGCCGCATCGCGCTGTACGGCGAGTCGATGGGTGGGGCGACGGTGATGTACCTGAGCGGCGAGACGCTGCCGCGCCAGGTTCGCGCGATTGTCGAAGACTGCGGCTACACCAGCATTGAAGACGAGCTTGCGGCCCAAGCGCAAAGCCAATTCGGCATTCCCCGCTACCCGCTGGTGCCGCTGGTGGCGGCAACCGCCAGCGTTCGGGCCGGCTACAACGTCGCGGCGGCGACCGCGATTCCGGCGCTGCGGCGCAACACGCGGCCCATTCTCTTCATCCACGGCGCCGAGGACAAGTTCGTGCCGACCAGCATGGCCTACCGCAACTACGCCGCCGCGACGGCCAAAAAGTCACTGTGGATCGTCCCCAAGGCTGGTCATGCGCAGAGCTTCACCAAGCACCCGGCCGAGTACCGCAAGCGCGTTCTCGCCTGGCTGAAGGCTGCGATGTAGCGCCGCCGTATCGCTAAGCTGCCGCGGCCCCACGTTGCAAGCGGCGCATCGCGTTGCGGCCGACCGCTGACCCCCGGGCGAGCGGATGGTATAATCGTGATGGAGGCGCCTGTCATGAAGGAATCGAAATACACGCCGATCAGCCGCGGCTGGCTCGGATTCTGGAGTTTAATGTACAGCATTGTGCTGATTGTGGCCGCGGTCGGCCTGGGCTTTGCCATGACCTTCGGCAGTCCGCAGGCGGTGGCCAAGGTGCTGACCGGCCCCCGCGCCTTTCCCGCCATCGCGGCCAAGGTTGACCGGGCCGTTTTGGCCGTGGCACAAGGCGAAGGCGTCGAGCTGCCGGCCGGCACTGCCGTCACGCCGCGAGCCGAGCTGAAGGCCGCGCTTAAAACAGGGTTGGCCATCAGCGCCAACTTCAATGCGGTGCCGGCCAATTCGTCGCTGGTCGATGCGCGGTACGTGACCCACGCGGCCGGGGCCAAGACCCCGCTGCGCCTGACGCCGCTGACCGCGGCGATCGACGCCACGCTTGAGGCCAAGACCACCGCGGCCAAGCTGGCCTACAATGGCAAGCCGCGGACGCGAACCGAGGCCAAGGTGAAAAAGCTCATGGCCTCGCGCGTCATCGAGCTGGTGATGCTTCAGGGCTGGGGACTCGTCTACCCGATGCTGATTCTGACGGTGCAAACCGCCGCCATCGTCGGCCTGGTGTTGATGGTGATCACCTGGGCGTTGATGCTGTACTGCAGCCACAGCTGGCAGCGCTTCTTCAAGGTGGCCGGGCGGGTGACCTACGTGACGGGTTTTCTCGGCGGTATCGGGGCCTTGATCATCGGCACCCGCACCTTTACCGACGCGATGGGCACCAGTTTTCAAAGCATCGACCCGATCGTCTTTCACGAGCTGTTCTACCGCTTCTCCCCGACCTGGCAGCACCTGGCCGGCTGGGTGGCCGTGGCGGGGCTCGCCATCGCGCTGCTCGCGCAGGCGATGCGGCTGACCCGCTGGTTCTTCTGGCGCCGGCGGCTGGCGACGCGGCCGGGCGAGACGACCACCGACGTCGGTGCGGTTGCGGCGCCTGACGATGCGCCAGCGGCGCCGGCGCCCGAACCGAATCCGGCACCCGAACCGACTCCGGCAGCGGATTCAAAGCCGGGGCCGAGGCCGGATCCGCAATCGAATCCAAGGCCAGACCCCAAGCCAAACCCGACACCGAATTCTGACCCAACACCGCACCCGGGGCATCGCAACTAACCCAACCCACGCAAACACGCCTCAGCCCGCAAGCTTTGGCACCGCGGGGTGGGGCGTGTTTGCGTAGGTCCGGGGCTCAACCGGCCAGCTGCTCGCCGACCAAAAGGGCCATCAGCGCGACCTCCGCCGCCAGTGGAAGCCAGTCGCGCCTCAGGTTCGGGGTGGCCGCGGGGTCTTTTTGCAAGTCGTGCAGCGACCACAGATTGATTAGGATAATGAAAACCGGAATCAGCACCAGCCACTTGTGCGGGGCCACCGTGTTGCCGTTGCGCAGCCGCAGCACCATGTGCAGCTGGGCAGTCGGAATGGCGAGGATGAAGGCGGCCAAGGCCACGGCCAGAGCGTCGATCACCCACTGGCACCACCGCAGCGCCTTCATAAGGCGTCACCGCCGCCGGTCACCTCGCGGCGGTCGACCGCGTGAGCGGGGGCCGGCGCGGTGAGGTAGCGACCCAGTGCCTGGGGCCGCAGCCGCGCCGCCGCGGTGGTGTTAGGCACCCAGCCCAGCACGGTGTCTGCCGGCAGGTCCAGTCCGGTGCGGTCCAGGTGAGCGAGACGTTCGGCCTGGGCGGCGGTCAGCGTCGCGGTGGTCACCAAAAGCAACTGGTGGTACTGGCCGCCGTTCATGGCGACGAAGGCCTCGACGAGCCCGGCAAACCACGGCGCAAGCGTCAGGCCAAGCTCCTCTTGGGCCTCGCGGGTGGCGGCCTCAACGCCGGTTTCGTTGAACTTCACCGCGCCGCCCGGGGCGATGAACAGCGCCTGGCCGCCTTCTTGGACGTGCTTGAGAAACACCCGGTCGCCATGTTGCAGCAACAGCACGGCCCGCACCCCGAACTGCTGGTTGGCGCCGACTTGATAGCGCAGATCCTGATCTTCTTGCATGAGTCCTCCCTCGGCCAGTGCCGTAGTCGTCTGTTCTTGTCACCTGATGATAGCGCAGCGCGACGCCACTGCCCAGTCCCAAATGAGACAGAATTAAAATTTACTGTTGACATCATGAGGAACGGCCACTAGTATGGAGTCAACATATCGTTCGTGCTACGAGGAGAAGAGTAACTCCGGCGGCGCCGCAAAGAGAACCCGGTTGGTGAGAAAGGGACGGCAAGGCTTGAGTGAAGATGAGCTCCGATCAGCAGCCAGGGGGTTCACGCCGCCCGGCCGGTCGCAACCGTTATCAATGCGCGGTATCTTAGGTACCGTTGAGGTGGGCTTGGCCCACGAACACAGGGTGGTAACGCGACAAGTCGTCCCTTGACCGAAGAGGTCGAGGGGCGATTTTTGCGTCTCACAGGTCTTTGCGGCACGAACGCACAGGAGGAAAAAAACATGACACAATCAACCACGATTCCCTTTCGCGCCGACCTGGTCGGCAGCCTGCTGCGGCCGGCGGATCTGAAACAGGCCAACGCCCAGCTCAAGGCCGGCACCAGCACTGCGGCCGCCGAGGAAGCGGTGCAGCACCGAGAAGTCGCCCGCATCGTGGCGGCCCAGGCCAAGCTCGGCTTTCGGGCGGTGACCGACGGCGAGTTTTCCCGCGAATACTGGCACCTGGACTTTTTGTGGGGGCTCAACGGCGTGGCCGAGGTCCGGCACGCCCAGTACGACAAGAACTTCGAAGGCGACATCGCCCCGGCCGACAACGTGCGGTTGAACGGCCGGGTCGCCTACAACCCGGACCACCCGTTCTTTGCGGCCTTCAGCTACCTGAACAGCGTCGTGCCGGCCGGGGTGCTGGCCAAGCAGACCATTCCGACGCCGGCCTTGCTGTTCCGCGATCACCGCAGCGACAACTGGGCCGACTACTACGACTCGCTTGAGGCCCTCGAGCAGGACGTGATCAAGGCCTACGTGCAGACCATCCAGCACTTTTACGACCTGGGTTGCCGCTACCTGCAGATCGACGACACCAACTGGGCGTTTTTGATTCACAACCTGCGCCGCACCGAGGGTGACGCAGCGGCGGCCAAGCCTTACGTCGAACTGGCCGAGCGGTCGCACCGCCTGCTGGCCGGCATTTTGAGCCAGCTGCCCGAAGACTTGGCCGTGACCTCGCACATCTGCCGCGGCAACTTCCAGTCGACCTACCTGTTCACCGGCGGCTACGAGTACGTCGCCGACTACATCAAGGACCTGCCTTATTCCGGGTTGTTCCTCGAGTACGACAACGCCCGGTCCGGCTCCTTCGCACCGCTGGCGACGCTGTGGAACGGCGATGCGAACAAGACGCTGGTGCTGGGGCTGATCACGTCCAAGTTCCCGGAACTGGAGGACCCAGCCGCCATCAAGGCTCGGCTGCAGGAGGCGGCCCAAACCGTGCCGCTGGCCAACCTCGCGCTGTCGACCCAGTGCGGCTTCGCCTCGACCGAGGAAGGCAACAAGCTGACCGAGGACCAGCAGTGGGCCAAGCTGCAGCTGGTACAAGACATCGCCCGAGACGTCTGGGGCAAGTAGCACGGCCGGCCAGCGCTGCATGGATCGGCGCGGCACCGGGTCGCCGGCAAGCACCGGAACGGCCGCGTGGCAGCGGGTTGCTGGACAGCGTGGTGGCCCGTTTGCCGGCGGCCGATTGCGGCCGCGGCCTTGCCAGGTGGCCCGGCGACGCGGTAGCATGAAGGCGACGGCAGTTTTTGATTCAGGTTACAAGGCATTTAATAGGAGGAATTCAGCATGGCTAAAGTAGAAAGTTTTGAACTCGATCACACCAAGGTGCTGGCACCTTACGTTCGGCTGATCACGGTGGAGGAAGGGCCCAAGGGCGACAAGATCTCGAACTTCGACCTGCGGCTGGTGCAGCCCAACCAAGACGCGATTCCAACCGGCGGCCTGCACACGATTGAACACCTGCTGGCCAGCTTGCTGCGCGACCGCATGGACGGCGTGATCGACTGCTCGCCGTTCGGCTGCCGCACCGGTTTTCACCTGATCACCTGGGGCGAGCACAGCACCACCGAGGTCGCCAAGGCCTTGAAGGGCAGCCTCGAGGCGATCGCCAACGACATCACCTGGGCCGATGTACCGGGCACGACCATCGAGTCCTGCGGGAACTACAAGGACCACAGCCTGTTTTCCGCCAAGGAGTGGAGCAAGCTGATCTTGAGTCAAGGCATCTCGGTTGACCCGTTTGACCGCAGCGTCCTCGCGTAAGCTGATTGCACCAAAAAAGCACCGCACCCGCACTTCGGGATGGCGCCTGTTAGCCGTGATGGCCGACACGCGGATTCCGGAGGCAGGGGCGGTGCTTTTGTTACCAGCGATTCTGCTCGCGCTTGGCCAGCTGGGCCTCAAGCCGGCGCGTCATGGCGGCGACCACCTTGGGGGCCGGTAGAAACTGCAGGTAGTCCGGCGCGGACATCGCCCACTGGGTCGCGTCGTACTGCGGGGCAAGACCGGTCAAGGCGTCGGCGGAAAAGCCTAGCTCAGCCGCCTTTTGCCACATGAGCCGCAGGTCGCGCTTGCGCCGGCGCAGGTACCAGTTGAACGCCTGCTGGCAGCCCAAAAGCCACACCACCAAGGCAATCCAGGCCGCGACGTGGTAACCTGGGGCGAATAGCACCAGGTAACCCAGCAACACGCCGATCGCCTCAATGGCCAGCAAAATGGAATTCAGGGAACTGATTTTCATCACACACACCTCAGGCTTAGTCTACCTGTTTCAAGCGCAAATCGCCACTACTGGCGGATGCGCTTGACGCGCCAGACCTGATCGATTGCGACCAGCTCCCAGACCTCGGTGAAGCGGCTGATCATCGCATCATCGTGTTGCTGCTGGTTGAACGCTGGACTTTCGGCCGGGTACTCGAACCAATCGCGGCCCTGGGCGGTGACCACCACGTGCAGGCCGGAGCGGCTCGGCTCCTGGGCCAGCGCGATGATGGTCATGCCTTCCAGGCGGTTGCACTTGCCAGCCTTGGCCCAGCGGTCCAGCAGACGCTTTTGGCTGCGGAAGTAGCGCGGTGTCATCAAGGTCGCAAGCGTCGCCTGGTCGTTGGCACTCCAGGCAGCCTCCATGGCGTCAAACAGGGCCGGGAAGGTCGCCTCAACCTCAGGATCAAGCGCGGTGGTGGCCCGGACGCGAGCGGTGCCGGTGCTTGGGTGGTTGCGCTTGTAGGTGATGACGCCCAGGCCGCCGGTCAAGACGATGAAGGAGGCGAACACCGTGATGGGGCTGGTGTTCGCGTTGTTGTAACCGCGGGTGTTGGTGCGATCGGTGGTCGTGCCACCGGTTGTGGTGCCGCCACCAGTGGTCCCGCCACCAGTCGTGCCGCCGGTGGCCCCGCCGGCCCGGGCCAGCGTCGGCGTCAGCGGCAGCGCCGCAAGCGCGAGCAGCACGATCAGAAGAATGTAGATTTTTTTCATGACAAAACCTTTCGTCTCGGACCTGTGATACACTGAGCGTGTTAATTGGAGGGGATAAGATGACAGAACAACAATGCCCGTGGTGCGGCGGCCGGGATTTCGTCGAGGCCAAGCACATGCCTTACAAAACGTGGCCGCTAAAAGCGCGGTGGTCGGCATTACCGGCCGGGCCAACCTGTGCTACACGGTGTGTCGCGATTGCGGCACCGTGGTCCGCACCTATGTCGATGACCTGAGCAAGGTGAGACGCTGGCGCTAGATTCAATGCGCCTGCCGGCCGGGTCCCGTTGCGCATCGGCGATTGTGGTTGCGCCAGGGCGGCGAGCTCACTGCCGGTCGCGCAGGGTGGCGCGGCCGCCTTCGACCGTCGCGAAGCGGTAGCGGTTCAGCGAGCGGTTGTAGACGTTGGTCAGCCGGTTGGGGTCGTTGTAGGTGATTTCGTACTGATGGGCGGCGATCGGCGACACCGCCAGGGCCCGATTCACGCCTTCTTGACGGTCGCAGGCGGCAAACACCGCGGCGAATTCCGCCGGGACGCGGCTGGTATCGTGGCCCTTGGCGGTTTTGGTGAAGGGTGTCACCTGGCCCTGGCTGAGCTTGACCATCGTGTTCTCGGTCAAAAACAGGTAGGTGGCCTGCCCGTCGCTGGCGGCGCGGGTGGTCGTCTTGGGCATTCCGTAGTGCAACACCGCAGCGGCCAGCTGTGCGGCCTGGAACGTACCGGTGTAAGTGGTGTTGACGCCTTGGCGCCTCAGGTCCTGGATGGTGAAGCGTTCGACGCTGGTGTAGGTGCCGGTGACCTGAACGTGGTAGAGTTGGTCACCGGTCACGCGCAACTGCTGGGTTTTGTCTTCTGAGACCCAGCGGCCGGCCAGCTGGCGGTTGCTTAGGTGCGTCTTTGGCACCTTCAGCTGGCCGCTGACGTAGACAGTGGCAACTGGCAGGTCCGTAATCGCCGGGTCGTAGCCCAGGCTCAGCGCATACAAGGTGTCGCCGGCCGCGACGTAGCCGATTCCCAACGCGGTTTGGGTGCCGGTGGTTTTGTAGGTGGTCAGCTGGTTGTAGCCGGTCAGCTTGAACTTGGCCTTGGCTTCGGTCAGCGCCCGGTTCAAGGCGGCCAAGCTGGCCAGGCGCATGGTCTGGTGCTGCTGCTTGGCCGTTGCGGTCATCAGACGCTTGGCCGTGGCGTAGCTGATCTTGGTGGTGCCGGCACCGAGCAGGCCGCGGCGGGTGGTGACGACGTTGGGACTGGCCGTCGTCTGCGTGACGCGAACCTGCGTCAGCTGGTCGCCCTTGAGTGCGGCGGTCACCGTGGCGTCTTCGACCCACAGCGTTTCGGCGCGGTTCAAAATCTTGGCCGAGTTGCGTCGCACGGTCTGGGCGTCTTGGCCGCGTTGGCAGCCGGCAAGCGCGAGGACGAGCACGGTGAGGCCGGTGATGCGAAGCCATTTTATCATAGTTTGCCCCCCAAGTTTTCTCCATTGTCGCACAATGGTCGGCGCCAGGGGCGGCCTTGACCAAAGCTTAAGCAAAAACGGTGCAGCGTTCGTGATACGCCCTCGGCGCGGCACTGCCAGAGGCCGGCGTCCGGCAGATGCGCCGGTGTTGTCTGCGGCCGGGCCAGTTTGCGAAAAGACCCCCGGTCGCAGTGCTTCGACCGGGGGTCTTGCGGTGTTGCCCGCGCCGAAGCCACCGGGCGGCGTAACGCTCGGTGGCCTTGGCCTGATGCTTGCTGGTTGCAATTCTTCGGTGGTCGCGAGTCGACACGAGGCCGAATCGCGGCCGCTTGGAACAAGCCACGCGCCGAGCCCCTCCGCAGCTACCTCGCAAGCGAGTAGGAGAGACAGTGAGACTGCGCGTGGGTGGTGGCGTACACCCTGGTATTCGGTCCCATCGAGGGGAGCCGTAACGCGAAAACACGTGTGTTGAAAGCCAGAATCGGCTTGGTATGGGCGGGGGTACTGGGAATGCTTATCTCCCGGCCATTCCCCCTGGGGCAGTGGCATTGCAACGGCTAAGGCCTTTAGCCGCCGCCCTGTCCTAGAATAATCATCCAAAGCCAGTGTAAGCCCTACTATTTTGGCCGTCAATTTTTAAGCTCGCGTGGCGGTTGAACAAACGTGGCGTCGCGCGGCAACACGCAAAAGGCCCAGCCGGCGTCTCGCGTTGGCTGGGCCCTAGTTTGGTTCGGTGGTGCTCACTCGGCCTCCGGGAAGGTCACCTTGTGCTGGGTGATGCTCCAGGTCTGCTTGTTGGTCGCGGTCACGCCGACGGCCGCGACGTCGGCCTTGATCTCGGCCGGCGTCAGGTTGAAGCGCGGGAAGCTCGGGATATCGTTGTAGGTCATGCCCGTCCAGCCGGACTGCTCGTGGTCGCGCTTGATGCCGCTGCTGTCTCTGGTGTCGTAGACCTGGCCGTAGCGAACCGCCTTGCCGGTTTGGTCGTTGGTGATCTCCAGGTAGGCGACCAGCCGCTTTTTTTCACCCTTGCTGGCCTTGCTTTCGGTCACCTTGGGCTCGGGCTTTTCACCCGGGGCCAGGCTCGCGGCGTCGGCGCTTGCGTCCTTGGTGCTGTCGGCGTCCTTGGTGCCGCTGGTGCTGGTGGCTGCGGCGCCTTGGCTGCTCGCCTTGGCGTCACTGCCTGAGTCGGCCTCGCTGCTGGCCTTTTGGCTGCTGCTGGTTTTGGCCGCGTCGCTTGAGTCGGCGGCGGTGGTGGTTTGCACCGCGGCGGCGCCCAGCAGGACGACGAAGGCGGCGACGGCGATCAGTTTTTTGGTGAGTTTCATGGGTTGGCTCCTTAGTCAGGATTTGGTTTCAGTGTACCAATTCCTTGGGCGAAACGCAAAAGTGCCGCTACTTGAAGAAGGCGTTCAGGTAATGCGCGACGCCGTCGTGGTTGATGTCGAGCGTCTTGTAGTGGGTGGCTGCCAGCACCTCGGCGTTGGCGTTGCCCATCGCCACGCCGTACTGGACCGTGGTCAACATCTGCAGGTCGTTGCTGCCGTCGCCGAAGGCCATCGTGCGGCGCAACGGGATGTCGAGCTGGGCGCAGACCTGACGAATCGCGCTGGCCTTGTTGATGCCGTGCTTGGTGATCTCGATGTTGTCGAAGTTCGACGAGCTGAGGTCGAGGCCGGGGTAGGCGCCAAGCGCCTGCTTGGCCTGGGCTAGGGTGCTTGGATCCGGGTGAAAAATGATGCCGTTGGTGATGTCCGGCGCCAAGGCGCAAAGTTCTTGGATCGAATGCACGGTGCGGTTGCGCCGCGGGTCCTCGCCGGCCATGCGGTGGGCGGCGTCGCGGCTGACGGCGATCGGCGTATCCTCAAGCGACACCACGCCGGTTTCGGTGAACAAGGTCGCCCGGGCCCCGAAGCGCTTGGCGACCTGGTAGATGCCGGCGAGCTCCGGCGCCCCGAGGTGAATGCCGCTGGTCTCGCCTGCGACCTGGGTGACCGAGCCGTTGGCGCAGATGACGTTCAGGCCGGGCCCGATGCGGTCGGCCATCGCCCGGGCCGAAAACAACGCGCGGCCGGTGGCGATGAAGAACTGGTGGCCGGCTGCTCGGTACTTGGCGATGGCGGCCTTGGTGGCGGGGCTTGGCACCTGGCTGCGGCCGACCAGGGTGCCGTCGATATCCATGAAAATTGCGTATGGTGACATAATGACGTCCTTTGCAGTTAGTTTGCTTCACTGGCCAGTCTAAGCGTTTTCAGCTGAGGCGGCAAGTCTTTCCCGTTGGGCAACAAAAAGGGACCGCCGTGGCGGTCCCTGTCCAACGCGTTACTTGGTGGCCTGGTCCTTGCCCCGGATGCCGAGAGACACGGCGAAGGCGACCACCGCCAGTGCCAGCACGAAGGCGAATCCGGCATGGGCCCCGGCGGTTTGGCCGGCCACGCCTGGCTGGCTGCGCATGCCCGCGGCCAAGGCGCTGGTGGCAATCGCGGTGGCGACGGCGCCGACAATCTGCTGCAGCGTGTTCAAAATCGCGCTGCCATCCGCCGAGGTCGCGCCGTCCAGGCTGTTCAGTCCGTATGTCTGCGCCGGTGACATCGCAAGCGGGGCCCCGATCATCAGCACGATGTGGCCGGCGATCACCTGGGCCAGGCTGCTGTGGGCGTTGGTGGTCATCAAGATGATCACCCCGATTGCCGCGATTGCAAAGCCGAGCTTGGTCAGCCACTTGGCGCCGTAGCGGTCAAAGAGCCGCCCGGCCAAGGCCGACACCAGCGCGTTGACCACGCCGCCCGGCAGCATGACCAGACCGGTCATCGCGACCGGCAGGCCCATCGTTTTTTGCAGGTAGGTCGGCAGCAGGTACATCGCCGCCAAGATGACGCCGAAGTCGAGCATCACCAGCAGGGTGCCGAAGGTGAAGGCGCGGCTGTCAAACACGCGCAGGTTCAGCATCGGCGCGTCTTGGTGCAGCTCGCGCCGAGCAAAAATCACTAGGGCCACAATCCCGATGACCAGGGCAATCAGCACCGGGGCGGCCAGCCAGCCGTGGTCCGAGGCGCTGGAGACGCCGATCACGATGCCACCGAAGCCGACGGTGGACAACACGATGGCTAGCCAGTCGAAGGCGACGGCTTGGCGCTCAAAGGCGTCGCCCAGCGTGGCGGCGACCAGCACGAAGGCGATGGCCAAAACCGGCACCAGCACCCAGAAAATCGCGTGCCAGGAGAACTTGGCGAGCAGTAGCCCGGCCAAGGTCGGGCCGATCGCCGGGGCGAACATGATGACCAAGGCCGCCATGCCCATCACCGCGCCGAGCTTGTACGGCGGGAAAATCTGCAAGGCGATGCTGAACATCAAGGGTAGCACCAGCCCGGTGCCGATGCCTTGAATCATGCGGCCGATGAGGACCACCGGGAAGGTGCTGGCGACCGCGGCGATCACGGCGCCGAGCATGAAGGCGCCAAGCGCGGTCAACACGACGGCCTTGGTGGCAAAGCGCCGCGACAGCAGGCTCGACAGCGGCATGCAGATGCCGATCACCAGCATGTAGCCGGTGACCAGCCACTGAATGGTGCCTTGCGTGACGTGAAGCGCGGCCATCATCGACGGCAGCGCGATGTTCAGCGCCGTTTCGGAGAACATGCCGACGAAGGCCCCGATCATCAGGCCGAGAATTGCCAGCGCCGGATGGGCGAGCTGGACGCGAGCCTTGGGCAGTGTTGAATCATTTTGCATAAGATTAGACCATCCTTACTGTAAAGTGGCGAGCCGCACCTGGAACGCAAAAACACCCCTCCGGTCTGGGCCGGAAGGGTGTTGTCGCAACGCATAGGCATAGCGCTGGGCTGTGTGGGCATTTCGCCGAATGAAAAGCAACGGTCATTATCTTAATGACCGCGCCGCCAAAAGTCAACCGCCAACTCGCGGCGACCGTGCGGCCGGCCGGCACATGCGGCGGCGACGCGGCCGGGACCCACTGGCGACCACGTGCGGCACGAGCGGCTTCGCCGGGCCGAACCGCGGCCCCGCGGCTCACCACTCGCGGTGGTCGTTGATGGCGTTTTTGGCGGCGACCAGCTTCAGCGGGTCGAGCTTGTAGCGGTCGCAAAGATAAAAGCTGTAGGTCAGCACATCCGCCAGCTCCTCGGCCAGGTGCGGAACGTCTTCTTCCGGTAGGGTTTCGGCCCATTGGAAGCACTGCAGGACCTCGCTGGCCTCGATGCTCAAGGACTTGGCCAGGTTGACCGGCGACTGGGCGTCGTCCCAGCCCCGGGCGTTGCGAAAGGCGACAATCTGTTGGATCAGGGTGCGGTAAGCGGCGGCGCTGTCTTGGTCGACGGCGACCTTGGCTGGGGCGATGGGATGAACGGTCATAACGTTACCTTCTTTGATTGAATAATGGGGACTGGTCCTATGGTAGCACTGCGAATCGGCCAGGAGAAGGGCGATTTGCCGCCCGGCGCCGGCAAGCGGCCGCACTGCGGTGCCGGCGCGTCCCGGCAGCGACGGGTCAAGTCGAGGTCCAATTGACGACGCCAACCTGGGAAATTGGCGGCCGCGTTTTGCCCATTGACTTGGCGCGAGGCGGCGGTATGCTGAAGGTGACAACGCTTACTGAGGAGGACTGACAATGAATCGAATCACCGTCGAAGCCTACGATCGTCGCGCCGGCCGGGACCTGTGCGAGCTCACGCTCATCAACCGCAACGGGGTGGTGGTGAAGCTGCTGAGCCACGGGGCGACGCTTAAGCGGGTGCTTTTGCCAACGCCGGAAGGGGGCCTGCACGACGCCATCATGCACCTTAACACCCGTGAAGATTACGCCAAGGACCGCAATTTCTTGGGCGGCACGGTCGGGCGCGTCATCGGCCGCATGCGACACGGCGAGTGGCAGGAAGGCGACACGCTGCACCGCTTTGAACTGAACGACGGGCCCAACCACGCCCATGGGGGACCGCACGGCTACGATACTCGGGTCTTTGATTTTCGGCTGCAACAAGGCGACCACGCCGCGACCGTCACCTTCAGCCTGTTCGACGCGGCCAACACCGCCGGCTACCCCGGCAACGTGCGGCTCGAGGCGGCTTATACGCTGGACGACGCCGACTGCTTGACCTACCGCCTTCACGCGGTGAGCGACGCGCCGACGCCGTTCAACCCGGCCAACCACGTGTACTTCAACCTGGGTGACGGTACGGTGGAAAACCACGTGCTGCGGCTGGCCGCCGACCGCTACCTGCCGCTGGACGCCGAAAGCATCCCGACCATGGGTCAGCGCAGCGTGGCCGGCTCGGTCTTTGACTTTCGCGAGGGCCAGCCGCTGGCAACGGCGCTGAACAGTGCCGACCCCCAGATTGTGGCGCAAAATGGGCTCAACCACCCGTTTTTGCTGACCGGCCAAGTTCCAGCCGCCGAGCTGACGCTGCCAGGCAGCGGCCGCAGCGTGACGATGGCCACGACGCAGCCGGCGATTGTCGTCTACACGGCCAATCACTTCGATCACACCGGCGTGGCCGCTAACCTCGGCCGCTACTCGGGCGTGGCGCTTGAGGCGCAGTTCCCACCGACCGCCGACCCAACGCTCAACGCCATCGTGCTGGTGCCGGGGGCGGCCTTTGACGCGACGACCAGCTGGACCTTCGGCTACTGATGACCAGTTGGCGCGAACGGTGTGGGGCCCCAACGACTTTGTAGAATCACGCAGTTGAGGTTTTGTTGACCCAGGACGCGGCCGAGATGGCGCGTCTGGGTAATCACGTGTTAAAGGAAAACTTTGCCTGGGACTGGGATAGTCACGTCGGTCAGAAATCGAGTGACTGGGTTCTGCGATATCGGATTATTGATCAGGACACACTGTTACTGCTACTGGCGACCGGAACGCATCACGACACGCTGAAAAGATAGTATCGTTATCTTTTGTAATCAAAAATAGCCTTCCCGGCGTCCGTCGGGAAGGCTATTTGCGTGTGGAACCTTTATTCGAACATCTTCTTGGTCGCGCGAAGCAGCGTCGGCAGGTCCTTGTCGTAGCGCGGCGTCTTGACCAAGTGGCTCATCGGAATGCCGGCGAAGTGGTAGGCGGCGATTTCCCCTGACCGCACGGCGCTTTGCTCGGTGAAAATCATCTGGTAAGGCTGCTCGACGAACTCGCCGGTGAAGGCCAGGTTGGTCGAGTGAGCGGGGATGACTTCCGGCCGGTCCGTCTTGGCGCGGTTGTTGAACAGCGCCGAGGCGTATGGCATGTAGCACGGGATGCAGTTGATAACCGAGTCCATGATCGCCGCGGTGTGCTCGCGGATGTTGATCGGACCCGGGTCGACCATGCTGAGCTGGCCGATCAGCTCTTGCAGCATTTCCTTACCGGTCATTTCGATGTAAGGCTTGTTGACGAACTCACCGGTGCGGCGTGGGTACAGGAAGTAACCCCAGATGACCGCCTCGTTGGGCTTTTGGGTCGTGAAGTGCGGCTGGTGATGCACGACGATGGACATGTTGACGTCGGGCTTGCCGAGGTCGGTGATCGGCGCCGTCGAGAGAAAACTGTTCAGCGCGTTGCCCGGCACCTGGGTGGTGATGCGCGTGATCTCGTTGAGCAGCACGTGGTCCTTGGTGGTCAGCGTGAAGCTGACCCACTCGGAGGCGGCGCGGTCGGCGAAGAACTTGTCCGGGTTGCCCAGGTTGTAGAACCGGGCCGCGGCCTTTTTCCACAGTGCGGCCGACAAGCCGTAGTCCATGTTCTCCGGCGCCGGGGTGTCGTAGTCGCCAAGCGTCGCGGAGTCGGTGATGCTGCCGTTGGTGAAAATCACGGCGGTGTCGTCGTCGACTGCGACCTGCTCGACGTCACCGGTGTGGGCGTCTTGAATCGTCAGGCCGGTGACGGTGATCTCGTCTTGCATCGGGCTGTCGGCGAAGGTCCAGTCCGTGACGATTTTGCCCAGCGCAAAGGTCACGCCTTGCGCCTTCAGGTAATTGATCAAAGGCAGCATGATAGATTCGAACTGGTTGTAGCGGGTGCGGTTGACGCCGACCAGGTGCTCGATCTGCGTGAACTCGTAAAGCATCATGTGCATGTAGCGGCGCAGCTCCTGGGCCGAGCTTTGGGTGCGGAAGGCGAACGTGGTCTCCCACATGTACCAGAAGTTGGTGGTGAACATGTGCGGGTCGTCCTTGAAGTACTCGGCGATCGAGACGTTGTCCAGCAGCGTCTCGTCCTTGTCGGGCATCATCACCAGCTTCGTCAAAAGGGCGCGGTCCAGGTTGTTCAGCCCGAGCTTGCCGGCCTGCAAAATGCCGTCGCCGCGGCGCATCAGCCGGGCCTTGTCGAAGGTGCGGTGCTTGGCGTCGAAGTCGCGGGTGTCCTCGGCCGCCGTCATCCCCGGCTCCGTGGCGGAGTCGACGCGCGACAGCAGGTCCATCAGGTCGACGTAGGTGCGGTAGTTCAGCATCCGGCCGCCCCGGGCGATGTAGCCCGTGCTGTTGTCCAGCGGGTGTTCGGCGTTCCAGTAGTCGGCCGCCTGCTCGGAGGCGGCGCTGCCGTCGTTGGAGCCGTGGTCGTCGATGCCGTACAGGGTGATGGCGTCGCCGTTCCAGTGGCCTTCTTGGATCAGGTAGACGGCGCTGGCCATGTTGGCCAGCCCGGCCCCGATCATGATCGCTTTGTGTTTGATCATACTATTCCTCCTAATCTGTCTGTGCTGATGAAGCCGCGTGGCGTTGCAGGCGCGTTTGGAAGCGGGTGTCAGATGCGCATGCGACCCCGCTATGGGCGAGATCACACGTTAAACGCATGATCCCGAGCAACGCGTTCCTCCGAGCAACGCGTTCCTCCGAGCAACGCGTTCCCCGCCGCAACGCGAACGTGATTAGCTACGCCGCGTCGTCTGGGCCAAGGGCGGGCCCAATCGCCACGGCTAGGCTAATCAGTTGGCTAAATGCGCGGCGGCTCACGCTCTAAACGCGTTCCTCCGCGCAACGCGGGAGCGTCTAGCTACGCCGCACAATTGGGGCGAAACCCGCCCCAATCGCACGGCTAGGCTAGCCGTCCCGCTAAAACGCTCGGGCTCACGCTCTGTTCGATTCGTACTTCGCGTAGTCCTTGGCATCGTCGTGGAACCAGTCCAACTTGTACAGGGTGTAGGCCGTGGCGGCAGCGAGGCCGACTGCGGTCAGTAATAACGCTTTCTTCATAACCTTTCACCTCACTTTTTGATTACGCTTTCAGTATAGGCCGGTGAAACAAGGCCGTTCAATGGACAAGCACTGGGGTTTGTCCAATCGCATTGGGCCGGATAATCAAAAAGCCGAGCGGGTCAGCCCCACTCGGCGATTAAATCATTATGTTAATACATGGTCCGGGAGTTGCGAACCGCCAGTGCCAAGGCGCCGGTCATCATGACCTCGGCGCGTTTGACCATCGCGTCCTTGTCCTCGATCAGGCCGCGCATCAGCCACTGGATGACCTGGGCGACCAGGGCCAGGCCGTAGAAGTTGCAGATGTCGTCTTGGAGGTGTCGCGGCAGCTTGGCGTCGGTGCCTTCCACCACGCCGCGAACGAACTGCTCGGCGACGGTCGCCAGAAGTTGCTCCAAGAGGTCGCGGCCGACGGAGTTGAAGCTCGCGAGGCAAAAGGCGCGGTTGTCCTCGATGTAGGTCAACAGCATGCGGTAGGCGGTGGTCCACTCGGTGATCTGCGCGTATTTTTCCATCTGCGTGATAATTTCCTGCTGGTAGACCCACGCAAGCAGCGAGTAGATGTCCTCGAAGTGGTAGTAAAACGTGTTGCGGGTGACGCCGGCCTTGGCGGTCAGGGCGTTGATCGTGATGTGATCCAGCGCCGTGGTGGCCATCATGTCGCGCAGCGTGGCAGCCAGGAGCTGCTTGGTGTCCGGCCGGCTCATCACATCACCGCCAGCTGGTTGTAGCTCAGCACCTTGACGCCTTCGTCGGTCAAGGCGATTTTGGAAATCGAGCCGTTGCGGGGGCTGTCGGTGACCACGAAGCCGTCATCCTTGCCGAACTTGTCGATGATGCTGCGAATCGTGGTACCGTGGGTGACCAAGAGCACGTTGTCGCCGTTTTGGTTCTCGTCGCGCAGCATCTTGAAGCCTTTTTGCAGGCGGGTCCAGTAGGTCAAGGCGTCCTCGGCGTCGTGGAAGGGGTCGGCCTCATGCATGAAGTCCTTGGTCGCGTCGACGCCGAACTGCGCGATCAGGTCTTTGAAGGTGCGAGCCCCGTGCGGCGCCCCGACGGCGTACCAGGCCTTGGCGGAGTCTTCGCCTTCGTAGTAGCCGTAGAACTGCTCGCGAAACAGCGGCGTGGTGGTCAGGGTGACGTGCGTGTTGAAGTTGTTGGCCAAAACCAGCTTGGCGGTGTTGCTGGCCCGCATGGTGTCGCTGGAGTAGGCGTGGGTGAAGGTGATGTGCTTCAGCGCCTCACCGGCCCGGCGGCCATCGGCCAGGCCGGACTCGGTCAGCGGGGAGTCGGACCAGCCTTGCATCTTGTTGAACTTGTTGAACCAGGTTTGACCGTGACGGACCAGGTAGACGGTGACTGTTTTCATGACGACCTCCAATGTGTTTGCTTGGGACTATTTTACCACAGGCAGGCTAGGCCAGCTCGGCCAGCCAGTCGCGAAACTGCGCCTGGGCCGTCTCAAGGTATGGCATCGAGGCGAGCCCCGTCAGCGCCATCACGTCTTCATAAACCGGGGCGAACAGGTCAAGGCTTGCCCGTATGCTGGCGGTGACACCGGTTAGGTCGGCCTGGTTGTAAGTGGCGGCCAGCGCCTGCTGCTCGGCGGTGGAGAGCGTCTCCCAGGTGTACTTGCCGCAGACGCCGGCGTCGAACTGGCCGTGGCGCTGCGCGGTGGCCCGAAAGCCCAGCATGTCGATCAGCATCGGGCGGGTGTAGCGGTTCAGCATCTCGTTGGCGTAAACCAGGTTGCGCCGAGCCACGCCCTTGACCGCGTTGCCCAGGCACCAGTAAAACTCGTTGGCACAGGCGTCAAGCGCCGTCTGGTCGGGTACGGCGACCCAGTGGCTCGACGCGTTCGTGGTCGGCGCCAGGCGGCCGCAGCCTTGGCGCCAGACGATGCCGTTGAGCGAATCTGACGCCAGGTAGCCTTCGATATCGGCGGCCGGGGCGACTTTGAGGTCGATGCGGCGCGAGCCGGGGTAGCGGGTCAGGTAGGTGTCCCAGATGCTGCTGGACGCCCCGAACAGCGCCTCATTGGCGAGGTGCTGCACCAAGGTCGGCTCACCGACCTGGTGAATCCACCAGTTGCCGTCGGTCACCGCGGGATCGGCGACAAAAAGCGTGACGTCTAAGTCGACCCAGGCGTCCGGATGGGTCGCAGGGTTGTTGCTTGAGCCTTCCGTGCCGATCGCCAAGACGTTGGCGTCGGCCTCGGCGAGGGTGATGAAGCGGTCTAAGTCTGTCATGTTGGCCTCCTGTGGGTGATGATGCAATCGTTTTTATTATACCGTTTTGACCGCACGAAAAAAGACCGGCGGCGGCCGGTCTCAATCGGGTTAGTCGTTGAACGTGCCGTTCTCGACATCGGAGATGAAGTCCTTGAGGTGCTTGAAGTACACCGGGGCGTTGTCGATCATGTGGTGGTGACCGCCGTTGGGGGTGGTGACCAGCCGCGCGTGGGGGATGTCTTCGGCCATGCGCTGGGCGGAGCGAACCGGCATGGTTTCGTGCTCGCCGAAGGTCAAAAGCGTCGGCACCGTGATGTTGTGAATCTGGTCGCGAATGTCCCAGTCCTTGAGCTTGCCGGTGACCACGAACTCGTTGTCGCCTTGAAAGGCGTTGTAGACGGCGGTGCCGGTGGTGTCGATCAGGTGAGAGATGGCAGGCGGCTGCTTGCGGTCCACGTAGCCGGCGTTGAGGATGTCGACGTACTTTTGGTACTGTGCGTCCTTCCAGTTACCCGCCGCCTCGATTTTTTGCATGTACTTGACGGCCGATGGCGGCAGGGCCTCCTCGCGAACGCGGTTGATGTTGACCACGTACTCGTCGATGTTGTCGATCATGCTGGAGATGATTGCGCCCTTGAGGTGCTCACCGTACTTCAAGGCGTAAAGCTGCGTCAAGGCGCCGCCCCAGCTTTGGCCGATCAGGTAGAAGTGATCCAGGCCGAGCTTTTGGCGAACCTCTTCGACTTCACCGAGGAAGTAGTCGGTGGTCAGGTACTTGGCCGCGATTTCCGGGTCCGAGTAGTCCGGCTGGTCGGAGTAAAACGAGCCCAGCTGATCGTACATGTGAACCTGAACGCCGAGGTCGGCGAGTTCTTCGCCGAAGTTTTCCCAGTACTCATGGTTGCCGCCGGGGCCGCCGTGCAGGCAAAGCAGGTGGATGTCGCCTTGCCCTTGCGTGTTGGTCCACAGGTGGTAGCCGTTATCAAGCGTTAAGATGGTGGTTCCTTGCTTCATTACAGTCACCGCTTTTCTAAGAGATACCTCATTTTAGCACTATAACTCTGAAATGGCACTTAATCGTTGCTGTGACGGGCTTGGCCATGCTTGATGCCTAATCAACACGACCGCTAGTAATCCCAAAAAGTAATCTCTTATTGAGTCTTGTTGACGTCGATTGTGCTGTGCTCGAAGTCAACGTCACTAGGTCAAGGCGCAGCTTCGCCGTGCCGGATGCCGCTGCATGCTAGCGCCGAAAGTAGGCACGGCGCTGCGGGTACTTGTCGCCTTCGCGCACCCATCTTAGAGACGGCATTAGGACGCACGTCGAATCCTGGGATAGCGCTATCCATCTTGCCAGTCATCCCCCGGACGAATTAGAAAGAACAAAAACGCCACCCCCGCAAGAAGGTGACGCCCTGATACCAAACTGCTAGACGGTGCCGCCGCTTGTTAAGCTACTTGCGGCCGTCTAGCCAGTGATCCATAATGAGCAGAATCACACCTACCAGTAGCGGCGCGATAATCGCTTGGTCAAACTGGGACAAACTAACCACCACTTTTTGGCGCGGTATCGCGTTCGCAAGGCGCAGCGGCATTGCTTATTATATCTGATAGAAACCGGACTGAACAGTCGTACACGAATTGCCACCAAACGGGCAACGTGCTATAGTTGTCGTAGGTCAAACAGGGGCGACTAGCCCGTTCCGCACAGTCCGCAAGCTGTGCGGTTTTTTTGTCTCATAATCGAGAACGCCTCCGCCAGCCAGCCGGTGACGCTACTAATCTGAGTGATGTGACCTAATTCAAGGCGCGATGGGCGCTGAAAACGTCTCATAAATGCCGATGTGTCACGGTGTGTGATCTCAAAGATCAAGCGCCTTCTTTTTAGCACAATGACGGCGGTCGCGGGGCAGTTGCCACCGCGCTTCATATGACAAAATGAGTTCTGATTCGGACTCGTATTTGTTACCTTTTGTAAGTGTAGTATAATGAGACGTATTCAGCTCGGCAACGGGCGTTGTTCAGAAGGGGGAGCGTGGCGGATGAAGGCCGTGAGCATTTTTTCAGGCGCAGGGGGGCTAGACCTGGGCTTCCAGCAAGCCGGCGTCGAGATTCTAGCGGCGTACGACAGCATGGCGCCGATGGTCCAGACGTACCGGCGCAATGTTGGCCCGGCGCAGCAGGCTGACTTGGCCAGCTACGACTTCGCTCGGATGAGCGACGACCTGGCACTTGGTGGGGACCTCGACCTCGTCATCGGGGGCCCGCCCTGTCAGGGGTTCACTTCCGCCGGGGCGCGGTTTTGGGCCGATCCGCGCAATGCGCTAATTCGCAATTACGCCGAGGCCTTGCGTATTCTTCATCCCCGGTGGTTCGTGATGGAGAACGTCGAGGGGCTCTTGACCGCGGCCAAGGGACGCTACCTGGAGGAGACCCTCAAGGCGATGATCGCGCTGGGCTACGCCGTGGCGCTCAAGAAGGTGTACATGCAGGAGTACGGCATCCCGCAACGGCGCAAGCGCGTCATTCTGGTGGGCAATCGCGAGGGCAAGCGTTACGCGTTCCCGCAACCCATCCAAAAAGCCTCCGGTGCCATCTATCGCAACGGGTCTTGCACCTTGCGCGACGCCATCGGCGACTTAGAAGGGGTCGAAGACGAGGCCATCGATCAGCTGCCGGTTGCGCCGAGCGGCCTGCAGGCGGCGCGGATTCAGGCGCTTTTGCCGGGCCAGTCGATGAAGGATCTGCCCGCCGAGTTGCAGCACGACTCCTTCAGCCGCCGGGCCCACCGGCGGGTACAAGACGGCACCGCAAGCGCCAGGCGCGGCGGTGCCCCGAGCGGCCTCAAGCGCCTGCAGTACGACGAGCCGGCCTTGACCATCACCAGTGCGGCCAGCCGCGAGTTCGTGCATCCGGTCTTGGACCGGACGCTGACGCTGCGCGAATGCGCCCGGGTCCAGACCTTCCCCGACAGCTTCGCGTTCTTCGGCACGAAAAGCGAGAAGCTGCTGCAGATCGGCAACGCGGTGCCGCCGCGGTTCGCGCGTCAGCTGGCCGACTCGATTCTGCAGGCGGATCAAACGGCGGCGGCGGTCGTTCCCCAGGGCTTGGTGGCGGCGCAGCTGACCAAGTCGACCGGGCTCAGCCCCGCCTTGCAACGCACACTGGCACTGCTTCAGCCGCTGATGGTTCAGCAGCCGAACCTGGATATCTAAAAGGAGACACAAGATGCTTCGAGGCTCAAAGCTCAAATTTTACCGCCAGTTCGCGTCGCATGGCGCCGGTGACACGCTGGTTTTGATTGAACCCAAGGAAGTGGTGTTGCTGGCGACCATCACCCGGCTCGACCTGCACGACGGGCGGCGCGAGGCTTGGATGGACGACGCCACCTTCGCCCTGGCCAAACGCGGCCTGTACGCGGTCGACGCGGCCCAGCTTGCGGCGCTGCCGGCGGTGTCTGAGGAACAGGCCTACGAGATTTTGCACCTGGCCGCCGTTGACGACAACGACGAACCGGAGTACCTCTACTTGAGTACCCTGGCGATGCTCTACCGCCGGCGCGTGAAGTACGCCAGAATCCTTCAGACGCAGCCTTTTCCCACCGCCAATCAGATCGCGCCCCGCGCGATTTTGGAGTACGGCCTGGCCGATGCCGACCTGCTGTTCGCCTGGATGAGCTGGCGCAAGCTGGCCTATGACTTGGACAACCGCAGCGCCCAGGAGACGGGCTACAGCTTCGAGCCACTTTTGGTCGGCTGCCTCGGCGGCACCAGCCTGGGGGCCAAGGTCTCCGTCGTTCACCGGCTGAACGCGCAAGGTGAGCCGACGCCGGAAGGCCGCCAAGTGGACTGCTACGTCGCGGCCACCCAGACCGTCTACGAGCTCAAGATGCGCATGACCATCGCCGCCTCCGGGCAGGGGCGCTTCAGCGAGGAGCTGTCTTTTCCCAAGGAGGCGGCCGCGGCGGGGCTGACGCCGGTGTTAGTCGTGTTGGACCCGACGCCGTCGCCGCGGCTAGCGGAGCTGCGCCAGGCCTATCTGGACGCCGGCGGCAGCTGCGCGGTCGGGGAGGCGGCCTGGCAGCTGCTGGCGGCCAGTGCGGAGGCGGGCATGAACACGTTCATCGAGACGTACATTCACCCGGTGTTTGCGGCGGCCGCGGCCGGCATCACGCCACAGCCGACCGCCATCACCTTGCGCAACCAAGGCGGCGCCATCGAGATCAGCGATGACACCGGGCGGCGCTACACCATTCACAGAACGCCGCAGTGAGACGCTAAAAGCCGTCCGGGACAAACCCAGGCGGCTTTTTTAGGTGGGCTATTGTGCTGCCGTCACCACGTGCTGGAAAAAGGCGGTCTCTCGCGCCACCGGATCGACGGCCAACCGCTGCTCCAGCGCAAACATCTGGGTCTGCCAGGCCGCCGTCGCCTTGATGGCGCTGTTGGCAGACAGGCCGAACACGGTGCGAAGCCCCCAGGTCGTCGCGATGCGCTGCGTTGGCGCCAGCCAGGCGGCCAGCTGCGCGTTGTCGTACAAGTTCATGGCGCCGAACGACTGCGACGCCAGCGGCGCCTGCGCGTAGGCGGCCAGCGCCTGGGCCGGGTCGTCTTGCAGCACCGCGGCGGCAAAGACGTGGCCCAGCCGGTTGTGCCGCACAATCGAGAAGCGGCCACCGGCGGTCAGGTGAGCGGCCAGCTGGTGAAGCAGGGCGGCCGGGTCGGCCACGTACTCCAAGACGTTGTGCAGCACGATCCAATCGAAGCGCTGGGTCCCAAGTGCCGTTTGCCAGTCGCCGGTGGTTTGGGTGAAGCCGGTTTCGGCCAGCGCCAGCAACCGGGCGTCGGGCTCGTAGGCGGTGACCTGCGCCTTGCCGGCCAGGTGCTTGGCGGTGTGGCCGAAGCCGCTGCCAAAATCCAGCACCCGTACCCCCGGTTCAATCAAGGGGTCCAGCTGATCCCACAGCAGGCGGTAAAACATCGCGCCCCACGGGGTTTCATACACGTACTGGTGGTACTGTTCGATTGTGGACATTTTGACCTCCGTGTTGTGGTTAGTCTTCCTTGAATTCCCGTGCGTGAGCCTTGAAGAAGTCGGCGAACACACGCACCTCCGGTAACTCGGACCACGGCCGCACGACCACCGGCGCGTGGTCGAGGTCGTAGACTTTCGCCCCCGGCAGCGCGAGGACGAAGGGCGAGTGGGTGGCGATGATGAACTGGCAGCCAAAGAACCGAGCGCTTTGGCCGATCGTCTCGACCAGCGCCTGCTGGTGGGACGGCGACAGCGAGTTTTCCGGCTCGTCCAACAAGTAGAGATGGTTGTCTTGGAGCTTCTGGTCAAAATAGGCCAGCGCCGACTCGCCGTTGGAGCGTTCGGTGACGTTCTTGTGCAGGTGCTCCCGCACGTAGCGCGATTGCGTTTTGCGCCGCGTCTCCAGCGTCTTTTTGAGCTCGTCGTAATCACTCAAGTCGTGGTACTGGAACGTGCCGAACTTGTGATCCAAGTAATCCTCGAACATCTCATCGCGCTTGGCGTCGATGCCCTGGTTCAGCGCCCGGGTGTCCAGCATGAAGTTGAAGATCTCGTCGCTTGAGATGATGGCCGAACCCTCGGGCATCGGGCTGGCCAGCTGGTAGTCGCACCGTGCGAGGTACGACTCGAAAAAGGCCGAGCGGTTGTACAGGACGTTGCGAGCCAGCCCGAGTTTTTCCGCCATCACGTTGAGCAGGGTGGACTTGCCGGCGCCGTTGTTGCCGTACAAAATGGTGACGTCGGCGAAGCGCAGCGTCGGGACGTCTTTATTAGGAAATAGTTGGAACGGGTAGTAGTCCGTGTAGGCGCGGCTTTTGGCCTCCTTGACGAAGAACTCCCATTCCTGATCCTCGCTTGCCAGCGTGAAGCTTTCCAGGTACTGCATGGCGACCTCCTTGCGTGACGTTACTTACATTCTACGCAAGTTCCCCGCCAGCGTCGAGGCCGGACGTGCAAGTGGCCAGCTACGCCAGGACGCTTGGGACCAAGTGCGAGTCCCCAACGTCCCGGCTAGGCTACCCGTCCCGCTAAGTTCGCTCGGTTTCGCCCTGGATCGTCGGGCTGCACCGAGCAGCGCGAGAGCGGCTAGCGACGCCAGGACGCTTGGGACCAGGTGCGAGTCCCCAACGTCCCGGCTAGGCTAGCCGTCTCGCTAAGTTCGCTCGGTTTCGCCCTGGATCGTCGGGCTCCGAAGCGCAACGCGAGCGTGTCCAGCTAGGACCGGTGCCTGAGGCCAAGGTCGGGCCTCAAGCCCCAGCCCTGCGCTGGCCGGCTCGCGTTCCCGCGCTTCTCCGCCCTGGATACCAAAAAAGCCGCCCTTAGGCGACTTTCCTGGTAAGACTAGTGTTGCGGCTGAAGACTGTCAGGGGTTTGAACATCATCAATCCTCTGGTCACTAGCAACGACAACCAATCCTAAAACAACAATACCGAACGCAGCCAAAATCATGATTCGTTTTCCTCCTACTTGTGAGATGTCTTGCGACTTCCTTATTTACAAGTCTATCTTAACCAGCAGGAGGCCCGGCAGCAAGAAGAGGGCGCTAAGCATTGCCTAAGAAATCGAACAGCTTTTCTCCCCTTATTTGCTGAAAATTTGGAGCGAGTCTAAGCGTTCGATGGGCAGGTTTTCGCAAATCGGTCATGTTGTTTTAATCAAGTCAATTGTGAGCAACTGGCCGCCACTCTCATTATGCGGCCATTATGAGAAGGCTCATCGCCCCGCCACACAGCCGCAATCGCAGGGGACTGTAAGGACAACCTGCCGGACAACGGTGGCTGGACCGTGATCGAGGATGGTGCGTGTCTGCGAATCAAGAACACGAGTCCGACTGGCACGGTCAATTACACCGCTTTCTAAATGAGAGCGACCCCACAGGCGCGACCGATAAAAATGGCGGCCCAACCGGCTGCTTTTAATGTTTGTCACAGAATACTGATGAAAACTTTTTTGGCTTACCGCCGCAATCTTTGCTGTGACAGGGACCGCGACGCTCGCGGCCGCTGAAAACCACCCGCATTCAAAATGAGAGGGAAATGGCAGCGGCCGCCGTCTCGCCATGCAAATTGCCAGATTGCGCCGCCTCGGCGGTGTCTGCGCAGCCTGAACTCACCAGGCGTTCTGGTAGGGTGCGGGGTGAACGCTGACGCCGACGCTGGAGCCGGCGACAGCCGTTCGCTTGGCCACCGCGGCCAGGGCCTTGGCGCTGCCGGTGATCGTCACGCCCTTGAAGCGGACGGTTTTGGCCGTTGCGGCCATGGCGGTCCGGTAGGGCTGAATGTTGGCGTAGCGCGGATCCAGGCCGCGCCAGTACCGGCGCAGGTAGCCGCGCCAATCCTTGTAGTCAAGCGGCACGGTGAGGTCGACGCCCAGCGGATCGGCGATGTTGTCCAGGCCGTTGGCGTCGGTGCTGGGGTCGTCTAGGATGTAGCCCCAGCGCAGCCTGACATTGGCCGGCAGCCACGTCTTGACCGCCACCAGGGTCTTGGGCGACTTGAAGGTGACCGCAAGCTCCGCGTAGGTGTCGGCCATTCCCGCAAGCTTCAGGCCCTCGTTGCTGGTCAGCGCCTTGGGGTCGCTGTAGAAGTTGGCGACTTTTTCCATCGTGTTGGTGGTGTAAGACTGCATTGGCGTCGCGTTGCCGGCGCCGAAGTTCAGCGCGTGTCGCTCGCTTAGGGTGTCGTCGAGCTGGTACGATAAGGGGGTGAAGCGGCTGGTCAGGGTTCGCCACGGCACAGGGATGCCGGCGACTTCCTTGTACTCGACGGTCACCACGTTGCCTGAGGCCAGGCCGCCATTCGAAAGCATCTCCGAGCCGACCGTGACGTTGGGCTCGGCGACTTGGTGGTAGACCTGCAGCGCATCGAAGGTTCGCTGCATCTGAAGGGCGGCCGCCCGGTTGACGGCGAGGCCGGCCAAAATGCCGATCACGACGACGGCGGCCAGGGCCTGACCCAGTGTTTTGAAGAATTGGCGCCGCTTGGCCCGGCGCAGGGCTTGCTCAAGATCCATGGTCTTCCTCCTTCAGGGTCGCGCCGAGGCGCGACCGCGAGCGTTGCAGGCGCTTTTTGACGGTTTCCGGCGGCAGGGCCAGGGCCGCGGCAATCTCCGCCACCGAAAACCCGTAGTAATACTTGAGGGCCAACAGTTCGCGGTCGGCCGGCGCAGCCGCCTCGACCAGCGCGGAAAAATGATCGGGATCGCTCGCGACAGGCTCTGGCACCCTGGCCGTCAGCTGCTCGCGGCGGCGGTGGCGCAGCGCGTCGAGGTAGGCGTTCAGGGCGACGCGGTAGAACCAACCGTCCAGATTCTGGACGTCAAGCGTCGGCAGCAGCACGTAAATCCGCTCGAACGCGGTGCCCACCGCGTCCTCGGCATCGGCGTGCGGCACCCCGCGAGCGGCCAGCAGCCCGATTACGCGCTTGCCCAAAGCCAGCAGGTGGTCGTCAAACCCGTTGCGCGCCATCCCCATCCCTCCTTTCCCGGTCCTCACCCATAAGACGCACGCCACCGGGCAAAGGGGACAGCCCGGCGGCCCAAATTTTTCGCCGTCACTTTCGCCTTCAGCATGCCACGCCAGGCGGCCGAGGGCAAGCGGCGCGATTGCGGCGCGGGTCGTGCCGCGGTCGAATGCGTTGCCAAACCCCCAAAAGTCGGCCATAATGCGGTTGGCACAGGGTGCGATGGCGCCTAAGAAATGGCGCAAGGAGTGTGGATGATGAACGAAGCGCGAGAACATGCGACAATTAAGCGGGAGCAGGCCTTGGCCCCGCGGGTCGAGGACCAGGACGGAACGCAGCCCGGAGGCGATGGTGCAAGGCAGCGCCAGCAACAGCCCGAGGCCGCCGGCGCGGCGTCGGCCTTGGCGTTGAGCGCAAGCCGCCAGGCGGTCTTGGCCGCCTTGGCGGCGCGATTGGTGACGGCGGCCGACTCGAAGGCGGGTCCGTTGATAGTCGGCCTCAGCGGCGCCTACGCCTCGGGCAAAACGCGGCTGGCCACGGACCTGGCGACGGTGCTGCGGCGGCTTGGTCACCGGGTGGTCGTGTTGCACTACGATGATTTTCACCGGCCGCTTCAGACGCTGACCTGGGACGCGCAGGAGCCAGGCAGCGAGGTCGACACCTTCTACGCGCATGCCTTTGACGGCGAGCGGTTGTGCGAGCTGGTGCTGGCGCCGCTGGCCGCGGCCGGCAGCCTTCACGCCGACTTGCGGGTGCTGGACTGGGCGCAAGGGGCCAACGTCAAGGCGCTGCGGCTGGACATCGAGCCGGACACCATTGTGCTTTTGGAGGGGATGCTGCTGTTTCGGCCGCCGGTGGTCGGGTACCTGGACCTGCGCATTTTTCTGACGGTTGAGGAAGGCACCATCCTGGCCCGGGGGCGCTTGCGCGATGCTCCGCTGTACGGTCCCGGCATCATGGCGCTGTACGAAAGGCGCTACCTGCCGGTGTATCGCCGCTACCTGGCGGCGGATCGGCCCGAGCGTGGCGCCATCGTGATCGCCAACGACGACCCGGACGCGCCGGTCATGCAGGCCGATGACTAACGAGGCGACCGAATCAAAGGGTGGTGGCCAGTGACACGAACCCGAGCCACCCCCACACCAAAAAAACAGGCGCGGCTTCCCGATGACGGGAGGTCGCGCCTGCTTGGCGACGGCGAAGCTTACTTGCTTTCCTTCGCGTCGTTCATTGCCTTCATGATGGACGGGTTCTTGGAGTGGCAGTCCTTGATCATGTTCAAGTCTTCCTCACTCAGTTCGACGGTGTATTTGGCCATAATATCCCTCTTTTCTATAGTCACATGATAGCATGCTCACGCGATTTCACAAGTCAGTTCGCAAGCTCCAGCTGGCGGCGAATGTCGGCGATTGCGGCCTTGTCGCCGGAGAAAATGATGTGGTCGCCCAGGTGAATCTGGGTGTCGCCGTGCGGCGCGATGAAGGCGTGGTCGCGGTAGATCTGCGAAATCGTGATCGCGTCGATGAACGGCAGGTTCTTGACCTCCAGGCCGGTGAAGCGGCGGTTGCGAACCGTGATTTCGAAGATGCCGGCGGTGGTGTCCTCCAGAATCTTCAGGGTGGAAGGCGACTCGATCAGGCTGCGCAGCATCGAGATGTTGGCCTCGAAGGTGTTGTAGACCTCGACGCCGGCCGCGGCGAGCTCGTCGTACTGCGCGTTTTCGACGTTTTTGGCCTCGAACCGCGCGATGATGCGCGGCACCTTGGCGGCGATGGCGGTCTGGGCCAGCTGGTAGTTCTTGTCGTGGTCAAAATAGGCTAACAGCAAAATGTCGCAGTCGAAGGCCTGAGCCGCGGCGAGGTCGGCCTGCGTCAGCCCGGCCAGCTTTTTGACGTTGGCCTCGGAGTTGTAGGTCGCGTACTTCTCGGCGTCGTCGGTGAACATCGTGATGTCGTACAGGCCGCGCGACAGCTGCTGGGCGATCGGCACCGTCAGCAGGTTGGTGCCGATGATGTGCAGCCGCGTCTTCTTGAAGTCTTCTTTCTCCTCTTGGTAGAAGCGGTTGAAGAGAATCGGGCAGGTGATGCAGGTGATGATCGCCGCTAGCGTGAAGGCGCCGCTTTGCTGGGTGGTGACGATGCCGAGGTTGCGGCCGACGGTCAAGGTTGGGATGACCAGCGTGATGGTGGTCGAGATCAAGAAGGTCCCGGCCAGCGCGTTGGTCTGGCGAAAGCGCAGGCGCAGAATCGGCAACAGCAGGATTTTGGCCAGCAGGAAACCGACCAAAAGCACCGGAATCAGCGCCAGGCTCTGCGGGTCCTTCAACAGCGCCTTGAGGTCGATGTTAGCGCCGGTCATGATGAAGAAGATGGGGATGAAAAAGCCGTAGCCCAGCGAGGTCAGCTTGTCTTGCGTCTCCTCGCGCGGCCGCAAGAGCTTCATCACCATGCCGGCGAGAAAGGCGCCGAGGATGTTTTCGGCCCCGACGCTTTCGGCGATGGTGACCAGCGTGATGATTAGGAAGAAGGCGAGGCGAATGTCCAGCTGCGTCGTGCTTTTGTCAATCTTGGCGAAGAACTGGTACGGCCGGCGAAAGCGCAGCAAGAGCACGATGGCGGCCAGGAAAATCAGCAGCAGCCACCACACCGACCGCGTCGTCGAGCCGTTCAGGCTGGCGTAGACGGTCAAGGCAATCAAGGGCACCACCTCACCGAGTGCCGCCAGCAGCAGCATCGTCTGGCCGAAGGGCTTGCTCAGCAGCTCCTTTTCCTTCAGTGCCGCGATTACGACCCCCAGCGCGACGGTCGAAAACAGGATGGTGGCAAAGCCGATGTGGTGGAACAGCCCCAGCCGGTCCAGCCCCCAGCTGAAGGCGGCGCTGGCCGCGACGACGCCGGTGAAGCCCAGGATGGCGAGCTTCGCCGGGCCGATCGCGCCGTCTTTTTGCGTCGGCTTGAACAGCGAGAAGTCGATTTCCATCCCGGACAGGAAAATCAGCACGATCACCCCGAGCTGGCGCAGCTGCGTCAGCGTGGCGGTCGGCGTGACCCAGCCCAGCAGGCTTTGGCCCAGCACGATGCCGACCACGATTTCGGCCACCGCGGTCGGGGTGCTGGTGATGCGCAGCTTGGCCATGGCCAGCGGGATCACCAAGGCGGCAAACAGGACGATTTCAAGTGAAATGCTTTCCATTTTGGGGCTCATCTCCGGTATAATAGTTAGTCAAAAGATAAGGCCATTATACCCGAATAATAAGGAAGTGTTCGCCTGTGACAAGAAAATCTCTGATTGTCGGCACCTGCGTCTTGCTCGGCCTGCTGATCAGCCTCCCGTTCAAAAAAATCCTGCTGGGCGTCGCGATCGGCCTGGCCGTCGGTTACGTCCTGGAGGCCTACACGCCGCTGTTCAAGAAGAAGGGCTGACCGCCTTGTGTTGCCTTGTGCGGTAAGGCGGCCGCAGCCCAAGCCGCCCGGGACCCGGAGACCGCGCCCTTTTCGCGAGAGACGACCTCGCCCTCAGGCCCGTTGTTTTGGCGGCCCTTTAATGGTAAGATAGTACAACGCTTTTATTAAGATAAGGGGGGACCTCTTCCATGGCAGATCAGGAAAAAGCACTGGAGCAGACCCATCTCAACGGGATTATGAAGCAGCTGGGAGCCGCGGACAAGCGGCTGACGGCCGAAATCGCGCGAACCAAGGCCGAGGAGAAGAACCTGAACCAGAACTTCTTCAGCGACTTTTCGATTAACCTCAGCAACGACGCGGAGACCATTGAGACGGCGGCGTCCATTCAACAGCAACAACAGATGCTGGATGAACGCCAAAACGCGTGGCGCCAATCCACGCAGCTGTTGGCGACGGTGCGACGGTTGACGGTCAACCCGTTCTTTGCCCGGATCGATTTTCAGGAGGGCCAGGAACGCCCCGAGACCATCTACATCGGCCTGGGCTCGTTCACCGACGAGCGCGGGAAGTTCCTGATCTACGACTGGCGAGCACCGATCAGCTCGATTTACTACGACGGCGGCCTCGGCGCGGTGACTTACCAGACGCCGGACGGGCCGCAGACGGTCAACGTCGACTTGAAGCGCCAGTTCGTGATCAAGGACGGCCAGATTCAGACGATGTTTGACACCACCGAGACCATCGGCGACCAGATGCTGCTCGAGGTGCTGGGCGAAAAGTCCGACACCCAGATGAAAAGCATTGTCACCACGATTCAGCGCGAGCAAAACCAGATCATCCGAGACACCACGGCCGACCTGCTGTTCGTGCAAGGGGCGGCGGGGTCCGGCAAGACCTCGGCGGTGCTTCAGCGCGTCGCCTACCTGCTGTATCGCTACCGCGGCAACCTGACGTCCAGCCAGGTGATCATGTTCAGCCCCAACCAGCTGTTCTCCGATTACATCGGCAACGTGCTGCCGGAGCTTGGCGAGCAGAACATGGTGCAGTTCACGTTCTACCAGTACGTGACGCGGCGGGTGCCGAACATCGAGGTCCAAAACCTGTTCGCCCAGTTCGAGCAGCGCCTGACCCCGGCGGCCAAAAAGGTGGCGCGGCTCAAGGGCAGCCTGGCCTTTTTCGCGGCGACCAAGGCCTACGCCGCGACGCTTGAGCAGGCCGGCATGAAGTTTCGCGACATCAAGTTCCAAGGCCGCGTGTTCTTCTCCAAGCGCCGCATCGCCGAGATTTTCTACAGCTACAACGAGAACTACCACCTGGGCAACCGCCTGAGCGCGACCAAGGAGCGGCTGATCAACGCGTTGAACCACCGCGTCGACGCCGAGATGCGAGCCGACTGGGTCCAACAGGCCGTCGAGTCGCTGTCCGACGAGCAGATTCGCGAGCTGCAAAGCAACGGCCCGGCCGAGTTCAAGGACTCGGACGCCGAGTACAAGTTCTTCGCCAAGAAAATCGTGCTGGACGCGTTCAAGCAGATTCAGACCGCGATTGTCCGCAACCACTTCCTGAACGTGCGGGGCCAGTACGTCGCCTTCCTCAAAAACGCCGGCAGCGTGGTCGACCTCGCCGCGTTCGGCCTGAGCCAAGCCGAGTGGGACCAAGACGTCTCGGCCTTCCTGGACGCCTTCAAGGACCGCCGGCTGGCGATGGCCGACGCCACGCCGTACCTGCACCTGTACGATTTGATGACCGGCCGCCACGGCGAGCGCAACATGCGCTACGTCTTCATCGACGAGATTCAAGACTACACGCCGTACCAGCTGGCCTACCTCAAGACCAGCTTCCCCAAGGCCAAGTTCACGCTTTTGGGCGACCTGAACCAGGCGATTTTCACCAAGGCCGACTCCCACACCCTGATTCAAGACGTCGCCAAGCTCTTCGACCCGGACAAGACCCGCGTGGTGCAGCTGACCCAGTCGTACCGCTCGACGCGCCAGGTGACCGAGTTCACCAAGGCGATCCTGCGTTCCGGTCAGCAGATCGAGGCGTTCAACCGCCAGGGACCGCTGCCGGTGGTCTACCTGCGCGACTCGCAAGAAGCCCTGGTCGCCGCGATGCTCAAGCAGATCGACATCGACGACGCGGCCAAGCAGACCACGGCGGTGATCGCCAAGACCCTCGAGGCCGCCAACGCGGTTTATGAGGCGCTACGTGACGCCGGGGTGCCGGTGACCCTGATTCAAAGCGAGAACCAGCGCCTGGCCGCCGGGGTGATCGTGGTGCCGTCTTACCTGGCCAAGGGGCTGGAGTTCGACGCCGTGATCCTGTGGCAGGCCAACGCCGCCACCTTCCACGACGAGGACGAGCGGGAACTGTTGTACACCATCGCCAGCCGCGCGATGCACCGCCTGACGATTTTCGCCAGCCCGGATCTGTCGCCGCTGCTCGCCGATATGCCAGACGCGTTATACGAAAAGAAGTAAGCCGATGAAAATGAGTGAAACCAAGGCCGTGACCACGCACCGCGTGTTCCCGGCCCAACTGAACGAACACGAAACGCTGTACGGCGGCCAGCTGCTGTACTGGCTGGATGAGGCGGCCAGCGTTGCCGCCCACCGCTTGGCCCGGCGCGGCATGGCCACCGGGGCACTGGATAACCTCCAGTTCCTGGCGCCTGGCCACCTGGGTCAGGCCATCGAGTTTCACAGCGTGGTGACCGGCGTCGGCCGCCGCTCGATGGAGGTCTTCACCAAGGTGATCGAAGAGGACCTGGACGCCGGCTCCCGCACCCTGATCGCGACGGCCTTTTCCACCTTCGTCGCTAACCCCGGTCCAGACCTCACCAGCGTCGAGGCGGATGAGCCCGAGCTGGTCGCGCTGGCGGCTGGCTACGCGGCGCGAACCGCGGCCAACCGGGCCCGGCGCCACGCGCTGGACGGCGTCGACTTGAGCCTGACGGAGTAGGGCGGCCGTTTGGAGACGTACCCAATCATCTGCCCTACTGAGTGGTTGCCCCGGTTCGCCGGGGCTTTTCTAGTACAGATGACAGGCCACGATTTTTTGGCGAAAAAGCCCCACAGGCAAGGAAGAAAACGCTACAATAGGCGTAGTGAATTAGCACAGTTTGGAGTGTTCAGTGATGCAAGCGTTGACCGATGTTGTGACCCCCGGGACCTTTCTCATCATGCAAGTGACCGCGCGGCCGACGCTGGCGCGGCACCTGGCCGAGCTCGGCCTGCGAGCCGGCCAGCGGCTGACGGTGATTCAGACTAGCAAGAACGCCGCCGGCATGGTGATCTTTTTCCAGGGCCAGCGGCTGGCCGTGTCCGACGAAATCGCCGGGCAGGTCCAGGTCGCGCCGCTTCGGGCGGTCGATGACGCGGCACTGATCGCATTGGCCGACCTGCCCGTCGGCGACCGCGCGGTGGTCGGCAGGATTGAGGGTCAAGGCCAGCTGCGCCAGCGGCTGCTGGACATGGGGCTGACCCGCGGCACCTTGGTCCACCTGATCCGCGTGGCGCCGATGGGTGATCCGCTGGAGCTTGCGGTGCGGGGCTACAAGCTGACGCTGCGGCGCCAGGACGCGCTGGCCGTGCGGGTGGAAAGGATGGCGGCACATGGGTGAGACACTGGCTTTGGTCGGCAACCCGAACTCGGGCAAGACCACGCTGTTCAACGCGCTGACCGGCGCCCGGCTGGCGGTCGGCAACTGGCCGGGCGTCACCGTCGAGCGCAAGGCCGGCCGCCTCCGCGCGGCCACGGACATCACGCTGCAGGATCTGCCCGGCACCTACTCGCTGTCGCCGTACTCCTCGGAGGAGCTGGTGACCCGCGATTTTCTGCTCAACGGCGATCCCAGCAAGGTGATTAACGTGGTCGACGCGACCAACCTCGAGCGCAACTTGTACCTAACGCTGCAGGTGATGGAGGCGGGGCGGCCGCTGATTCTGGCGCTGAACATGATGGACGCGCTGCGCGGCCGGGGGCGGACGATTAACCTCAAGAAGCTCAGCTACGCGCTGGGGGTGCCGGTGATCGGCATCTCGGCGTTGAATCGCACCAACCTGGACGCCTTGGTGGCCACGGCGACGGCCAAGGAATCCGGCCGTTACCCGTACCCCGAGTACGACCCGCGCGTCGAGTCGGCCATCGGCATGATCGAGGCCCAGCTGACCGCGGTGCCGGAGGCGGAGCGGCGCTTCGATGCGATTCGGCTGTTCGAGCGCGACGCCGCGGTTCAGCAGGCGGTCGCGCTGACGGCGCGTCAGCAGGCCGACATTGAGCAGACGATTCGTACGGCCGAGCAGCTGTTCGCCGACAGCGCCGACGCGATCATGGTCAACGCCCGGTACGACTTCATCGCCCGGGTCGTCGCGATGAGCGTCGTCGACACCGGCGACTTCGTGGAAACGGCGTCCGATCGCATCGACCGCATCGTCACCAACCGCTGGTTCGCGCTGCCGATTTTCGCCGCGGTGATGTGGGCGGTGTACTACCTGTCGATTCAGACGGTCGGGACGCTTGGCTCCGATTGGCTCAACGACACCGTGTTCGGCCGGTGGCTGCCGGGGGTCGCCAACCACTGGCTGACCGCCTGGCACGTCGCAAGGCCCCTGCAGTCGCTTCTGGTCGACGGGCTAATCGGCGGCCTCGGGGCGGTGCTGGGATTTTTGCCGCAGATTGCCATGCTGTTCTTGTGCCTGGGGATTCTTGAGGACTGCGGCTACATGGCGCGAATCGCCTTTGTGATGGACCGCTTGTTTCACCGCTTCAACCTGTCGGGCAAGGCCTTCATTCCGATGCTGATCGCGACGGGCTGCGGGGTGCCGGGCATCATGGCGACGCGCACAATCGAGTCGGACCGCGACCGGAAAATGAGCATCATGCTGACGACGTTCATGCCGTGCTCGGCCAAGCTGACCGTGATCGCGCTGGTCGCCGGCACGTTTTTTCCCGGCCAGTCCTGGGTCGCGCCAAGCGCCTACTTCATCTCGGTGCTGGCCGTCGTCGGCTCCGGCGTGTTCTTGAAGAAAACACGGCTGTTCGAGGGGCCGCCTGCGCCGTTCGTGATGGAGCTGCCGGCCTACCACCGGCCGCTTTTGCGCAACCTCGGCCGAAGCGTCGGCCAACGCGCGACCGCCTTCGTTCACAAGGCCGGCACCATCATCTTCCTGTCTTGCGTCGGCCTGTGGTTCTTGAGCAACTTCAACTGGCGCCTGCAGATGGTCCCGCAAAACGCGAGCCTGCTGCGCGACCTCGGCAGCCTGCTGGCCCCGGTGTTCGCACCGCTGGGCTTTGGCGATTGGCGAGCGACCGTTGCGACCGTCGCCGGCCTGATTGCCAAGGAGAACTGCGTGGGGACGCTGCGCATCGCCTTTGGTCCCGGCAACTTCGCGACCCAGCTGCGTTCCGCCTACGCGCCGATGGGGGGCTTTGCCTTCCTAGTGTTCAACCTGCTGTGTGCCCCGTGCTTCGCGTCGATCGGCACCATGTACAAGGAGTTCGGCCAGCGCAAGTGGACGCTGCTGGCGATCGGCTACCAAACCGCCATCGCCTACCTACTGAGCGTGGTGGTGTACCAAACCGCGCGGCTGCTCGGCGGTTCGATCGATGCGTTGGGTCTGGGCTTTTTGCTGGTGGCTTGGGCCGCCATCTTGTACGGACTGGTCATCAAGCGGCCGCGGCCAAGCGCCGCGGCGCAACTCGCGTAAAGGAGATCTCATTATGGCTACTGTTATCATCACGGTTTTGCTGGTTGCGGCCGTCGCCGCGGTTGTCTACACCCAGTTTCTGAGCAAAAAGCGCAAGGCGGCCGGCTGCAGCAAGTGCAACGACGTCGGCTGCCCGTTGTTCGACCAGGCCCAGCGGCTGAAGGCCAACAACCAAAAACACGCCTGATGACGCCGCGGCGAGCGGCGGCACCCGCCGGGCGGCCGCGGCACTGACCGGCCTCGGCTGGCTGGGTGGCCGGCTGAGGCGCTGACTGGGTGGTCGGCTGGTTGAGTGGCCGGCTTCGGCGGCCACCTCGCGTCGCACCCCGCAATTGGGCTCACCCTGTACCGTTTTTCCTTGCACCACTGGCACGCCTTGGCGTGACCCTACTTCCAACGAGGACATCATGCAATCGCTAATGAATTACTACCAGTTCAGCCGCGCGGAGTGGTCGACCTTCCACGCCCACAACTTCGCCAGCGTCTCCGATGAGGAGCTGGAGTCGCTGCGGTCTTTGAACGACGCCATCAGCATGGACGACGTCAAGGCGATCTACTCGCCGCTGCGCCACCTGCTGCACATCCGCTACCGCGACTACCAACGCGCCGAGTTCAACCTCAGCCAGTTCATGGCCGCGCCGCACCATCCGCACCCGTTCATCATCGGCATCTGCGGGTCCGTGGCGGTGGGCAAAAGCACGACGGCGCGACTCTTGCAGCTGTTGTTGGCCCGGGCCTACCCGGAAAAGCGCATCCAGCTGATCACCACCGATGGCTTCTTGTACCCCAACGCCGAGCTCGAACGCCGTGGCATTTTGGACCGCAAGGGGTTTCCCGAAAGCTACGACATGGACCTCCTGATCCATTTTCTGAACAACGTCAAAAACGCGTCGGGCGTGGTGCGGGCCCCCAAGTACAGCCACCAGATCTACGACATCGTCCCCGGTGAAGAGGAGGTCATCGACCACCCCGACATCCTGATTGTCGAAGGCATCAACGTGCTGCAGCTGCCCAGCCAGGCGCCGATCTACGTCTCCGATTACTTCGACTTCTCGCTGTACGTCGACGCCGACCCGGCCTTAATCGAGCAGTGGTACCTCGAGCGCTTCGGGATGCTGTTGGACACGGCCTTCACCGACCCGACCAACTACTACTACCAATACGCAATCGGCGACCGCCAAGACGCCTTCGCGATGGCGCGGCAGGTCTGGCGCGACGTCAACTTGAAGAACCTCAACGAGTACATCCTGCCGACCAAAAACCGCGCGGATGTGATTCTGCACAAAACTGACAACCACGTGATCGACCGCGTCAGCCTGCGCAAGTTCTAGCCACAGGCGACAGAGGTAAAAAGGCGACAGAGGCAACCGCGGCAGGCGAAAAACGCGACCGAGGCGGTGGGGCCTCCCGAGTAGGCGGCGCCACGCGACAGAGGCGGTGCGGCTTCCCGAATCGGGAGGTCGCACCGCCTTTCGTGTCGGGCGCGTTTGTAACCCGCTGCGCGTTGGCGTGGTGGCCCGGGGCAGCGCCGCGGTCGTCGTGGTGGTCTGGCGGTGCCGCTCACCAGACGGCGTTCTTGGCGTTTTGTTGCCACTGCGCAAACAGCCGGTGGCGGTAGCCGGCCTGCTTCAGCCTGGCGGGATCGATGGCCAACTGGCGCATCATCGCGCCGCCGTCCTCGAACTCATGGGCCGAGATTCCGGTCAAAAGGTAGACGGGGTGGCTCAGCGCCTCGCGCTTGGCGAGGTAGCGGTCCCAGGTGACCTGTCGCGCCGCGGCCAAGTCGTCAGCGGGTGGCAGCCAGGCGGCGAGCTGGGCCTGGTAGGCGGCAAACGCGAGGCGGCCGGCCTGCAGCTGGGTCGCCAGCCGGGCCAGGGTGGCCGCCTCGCCTGGCGGTTGCTGACCGGTGGTCTGGCTGGCGGTGCGATGGCGCCGTTCTGCGGTTTGGGCGGCGGCTTGCTCGCGTGGGGCTGCCGCCCGGTCGGTGGCCTGGTTGGGCCTACCGCCACCGGTTTGAGCGGTGACCGCGTTGCGCCGGCCACTGGACTCACTGGCCCCGGCCTGGCGCCGGGTCAGCTTGGCGATCGCGGCCACCGCCGCCGCCCGGGCCCGGCGCAGTGCGGCGACCTGGTTGGGTGCGATGGCCCGGACCAGCCGCAGCTTGCCGGTCAGGCTGCCGCGCCAGCCCAGGCCGAGCTGCAGGCGAATTAAGGCGGCGTCGAAGGCCAGCACCACCGGCACGTGCGGCGTCAGGTGTAGGTCGCCGCTGAACGTCTCTTCCTGTGCGTTGATTTTTTCCACGGCCGTTGCGGCAGCGACTTCAACCAGCAGGCCGTCTTGGGCGTGGGTGCGGTCGTTGTCGTCCAGCAGCAGCGAGGTGGTGGCGCGTTGAACGGTCACCGCCAGCCGCTGGCGCTGCGGCCGCGGCCTGGTCTGCGCCAGGCTGGTGTGCAGGCTGATGCGGTAAGGGGTGAGCGGCGACGGCTCGGGGCTGGGCGGATCCAACGGTAGTGCGGCGGCGGCATCGGCGGCCGGGGTGATGGTCGCCAAAAGCGCGGCCTGGTACCGCGGGTCGCCCAGCCTGGCGGCGTCGACTCGGTACACCGGCCGGTCGTCCGGCGGCGTCGCCTGCAGCAGCCGCAGCTGCGTCGGCGCGGCGATCACCAAGCGTTCCGGGGCGATTGCGTCAAGCGCGGCGTAGCCCTTGCGCATCAAGGCGATTTGGGTTTGCTGGAGGTGGGCGAGCTGCCGCATCGCTCTTGGCGGGAGGCTTTGGGCCTGAGTCACGAGCTGTGTCTGAAACTCCGGAAAGCTCAGTTGCTTGCGACAAAAACGTTTGAGAATGCCGAATAATTTGGTTTTATCCGACGACTGCGGCAAACCGGCCAACCAGTTCGTCGTGTCGTCATTAATCTGTTCCCGAATCCTAGACCAGATAAGTTGGAGATGGGCGACGGTCCCCGGTGCGGTGAGCTCTCGCCATGCACTCACGGTCCCGGTTACCGCAAGTGTGTCGCCCGTTCGCCATAGCAGGCCGAGTTGGGCTGCCCCGGGCTGAAAGGCCAGGTAGGCGGGAACCGGTGGAAAATGAAATGCAGTGCCATCCGGTAATGTTAACGCCGACAGCTGGATTGCCAGCCATCGTCGCTGTGTGACGGCCAATGTCGGTGTGAGCATGTGACCGGAGAAGCCGCCATTAATCGTGGCCGTAAGTTGAATGAGTCGTGATGACATCGCGGCACCAACTTTCCTGTTTTCGCCAGTATAGCCGCGATGGCGCCAAAAGTAACGAAATCTGCCTGAGACAACGTTCTGAGCTTCAAAATTGACGGTTGAAATGGCAGGGCTTACAATGACTTTGGATGATTATTCTAGGACAGGGAGGCGGCCAAAGGCCTTGGCCGCTGTTACGTCCACTGCCCCAGGGGGAAAGGCCGGAGCATAAGCATCTCCAGTACCCCCGCCCATACCAAGCCGAACCTGGCTTTCAACACACGTGTTTTCGCGTTACGGTTCCCCTCGATGGGACCGAATACCAGGGTGAACGCCACCACCCACGCGCCGGTTGACCGACCTTCCTACTCGCCAGGCGAGGTAGCTGCGGAAGAGCGGTGACGCGTGGCTTGAACCACTCGGCCGCAAGTCGCACCACACCACTTGCGGCAACCACGATTCTCGCAACCAAGCACCAAAAAAACACCGAGGCTGCCGCGGGTTTTGACCCGCGGTGGCTTCGGCGCGTCCGGCGCCGGCGAGCCTGCCGACGCTTTTTGTCTGCGCAACTTAAAAACGCCGGACCGCGAACGGCCCGGCGTCTCTGCGCTAGCAGGGAATGATGAAGAAAATGAACAGCGGCGCGATCATCGCCAGCATCCCGACGGCCAAGGCGACCTTGGCCAGCCGGCCGCGGTGCGTGGCCAGACCGAACACCGCAAGGCCCAGGACCAAAATGCCGGTGATTGTGAAAGGTAAGAACATGTTGGACCTCCTGACTGGCGGGCAAAGACGCCCACGTGACTTGTTGCCTTCAGTATAAGCCCGGACCGGCGGCCGTGGCGCGTCGGCGGCGCCGGCTTGAGCAAAGCTTAACAAGTTGGGCCGGCGCGGTGGGGCGGCCAAGCAGCGCTAGCGGCACAGCAACCGGGGGCCGTTTGCTAATTATGGACTTTTCACCAAGACCGGCTCCCGGGTTCGCTGCCGCCCCGGTTCGTGAATCCCAGTATATCCCGGCGACCCGCAACCTTGCCGGCACGACCCGCAACCGCCTTGGTTCGCGAATCCCGGCCTATCCCGGCGACTGCGCCCCGGTTTGCCGGCCAGCTCCGGACAATGGCGCGAGCCAACGCGGCGATGGTCGCGATTTCCCTCATCTAAGCCCGGCAACGGTTGACCTTGCCGGCACTTTTCAGTATCATTGATATAATTCAAATAAGGAGCGTGGCATAAACGTGGCTAAGACGACCCAGGACTATGACCAGATCATCGTTCTCGATTACGGCAGTCAGTACAACCAATTGATCACGCGGCGCATTCGCGAGTTCGGCATCTACTCCGAGCTCAAGCCGCACAGTATTTCCGCTCAAGAAGTGCGTGATATCGCGCCCAAGGGGATCATTTTCTCCGGCGGACCGAACTCCGTGTACGATGAAGGGGCGCTCGACGTCGACCCCGAGATCTTCGAGCTGGGCATTCCGATTCTGGGCGTGTGCTACGGCATGCAGCTGATGGCGCAGCGCCTCGGCGGCCGCGTTGAATCCGCCAAGAACCGCGAGTACGGCAAGGTTGACATCAAGGTCACCGACGACTCCGCGAAGCTCTTCCAGGATCTGCCGGCTGCGCAAACCGTGTGGATGAGCCATGGCGACCTGGTTCGCGCGGTGCCTGAAGGCTTCCGCGTCACCGCCACCTCCGACAACTGCCCAATCTCCGCCATGGACGATGACGTCCGCAAGTTCTACGGCATCCAGTTCCACGCTGAGGTGCAGCACACCCGCTACGGCCACGAGATCCTGCACCATTTTGCCTTCGACATCTGCCACGCGACCGCCAACTGGAACATGGGCGACTTCATCGAGCAGCAGATTACCGCGATTCGCAAGGAAGTCGGGGACAAAAAGGTCCTGCTCGGCCTCTCCGGCGGCGTGGACTCCTCCGTCGTTGCGGCACTGCTGAACAAGGCCATCGGCTCCCAGCTCACCGCCGTCTTCGTCGACCACGGCCTGCTGCGCAAGAACGAGGCCGACCAGGTGATGGCCGCGCTGTCCCGCGACCTCGGCGTCAACATCGTCAAGGTCGACGCCGCCGAGCGCTTCCTCGGCGACCTGAAGGGTGTGACCGACCCCGAGCAAAAGCGCAAGATCATCGGCCGCGACTTCATCGAAGTTTTCAATGAAGAGGCCCGCAAGCTCGACGGCATCGAGTACCTCGCCCAGGGTACGCTGTACACCGACGTGGTCGAGTCCGGCACCGATACCGCCCAGACCATCAAGTCCCACCACAACGTCGGCGGTCTGCCGGACGACCTGAAATTCAAGCTGATCGAGCCGTTGAACAAGCTGTTCAAGGACGAGGCGCGTGAGCTCGGCGAACGCCTGGGCATCCCGCACGAGCTCGTGTGGCGCCAGCCGTTCCCGGGCCCGGGTCTCGGCATCCGCGTCCTCGGTGAGGTCACCGAAGACAAGCTCGAGATCGTCCGCGAATCCGACTGGGTCCTGCGCGACGAGATCAAAAAGGCGGGCCTCGACGAAAGCATCTGGCAGTACTTCACCGTGCTCCCAGGCTTCCGCAGCGTCGGCGTGATGGGCGACGGTCGCACCTACGACTACACCATCGCAATCCGCGCCATCACCAGCATCGACGGCATGACCGCCGACTTCGCCCGCATCGACTGGGAAGTGCTCCAGAAGATCTCAGCCCGCATCGTCAACGAGGTCGGGCACATCAACCGCGTGGTTTACGACATCACGAGCAAGCCGCCGGCAACGGTTGAGTGGGAATAAAAGGTACATGTTAATTGAGTCCGGAATGTTGATTTAACGGCGTTTTCGGGAGATGCAAAGGATATGACTGGCGGGGAAATTATTACGTTCCCCGCCAAAATCCCCGCCAAGTTTGGGCTGTAAAAGCCTAATCAGGCAGGGATTTTTTTGACTAAGCCGATGATTTTTTGGGGGGTCTGTGTAACTGGTGAATCGCTGCACGCTAATAGTAGCGGAATCGGGTCTGATGTTCCAGACGGGTGCAGTACCTAATCTGCTCCAGCAGATGCCGGTGAATCAAGCCTACGCTCCTAGCCGCGATAATCCAGTTGGCGTATGTCCTTTCTGGAAGGTTGATGTCGCCATGGTGGACAGTGTTGTTAGTATGTTGATATTGTGGTATCCATCTTGATCTGGACAATATCAGATTTACCAGCAATTGAAAAATATGTCATCACAATGATGTGGCAAGTGTTCTACAAGATGATGTAGGGTGAGAAACTGTTCCATTATCTCATGATAAATAATAGGTTTCATCCTATTTGACAAAGATCTATGTATTCTTTATGCGGCTACTATTTGTCCAGAAAGCATCCTATATTGGAAACTTACCCTGAAACTCCACCGAATTCTCTGTATAATCAGTATGAAAACAAATGCTCAGAGAATCACTCTTGAGCCAACAAATAGGGGGTAACACGATGGCGTTAACGCACGAAAGAGAAGCACTGATCTGGAAAACCTTGAATGACACTCGGGGTAAGATTGAGCCGTCACAGTATCAGAACTATGTCTTCGGTGTGATGTTCTACAAGTTCTTATCTGAGAAAGCAGAGAAGTGGCTAACAAGCGTGCTCCGTGGTGAGACCTGGGCGAATGTATGGGCACAAGATGCGGGGAAGGCTGCCGAGTTTATGCAACGCAATCTGGGGTATGTGATTCAGCCTGGTGATATGTTCGATGACTGGAAGACGGCCATCGATGAAGATAAGTTCAATGTGACCATGGTGGCAGACGCCTTGCTTCATTTTGACCAAGGGGTAAGTCCGGACGCTAAGCATGATTTTGCTGGGATCTTTGCCGACATGGATTTGACGTCTTCGCGGCTTGGCGCAAATGCACAGACGCGGACGGCAACAATGATGAGTTGGATCGAGTTGATGGATAAGATCGAACTGGACGACAACGCGGATGTGCTCGGCGATCTCTATGAGTATTTGATTGGGATGTTTGCCGCAAACTCCGGTGCAAAGGCCGGGGAGTTCTATACGCCGCACCAAGTTTCAGATATCATGGCGCGTATTCTGACCTCTGGCCGTGAAAATGTTGAGGAATACAGTCTCTATGACCCTGCACTGGGGTCCGGCTCGTTGCTTCTGACCACGGCGTCATATATGCGTAACGCCGGGGTGCGTGGTGCGATCAAGTATTACGGACAAGAGCTGATCACGACGACCTTCAACCTTGCCCGCATGAACTTGATGATGCATGGCGTTGAATATAATGATATCAACTTGCGCAATGCGGATACGCTGAACAACGACTGGCCGGATGGCGTTATTGAAGGGGTGGATAACCCGCGGATGTTTGATGCCGTAATGGCCAACCCACCGTATTCGCAACACTGGGACAATCAAAACCGAGAGGACGACCCTCGGTTCAAGTTCGGTGTGGCGCCGAAGACTAAGGCGGATTATGCCTTCTTGTTACACAGCCTTTATCACTTGAAAGCTGATGGTCGTATGGCGATTGTGTTACCACACGGCGTTTTGTTCCGAGGGGCCGCGGAAGGAAAAATTCGGCAAGCACTGTTAGACAATCACAATATTGCTGGGATTATTGGGCTGCCAGAGAAGATTTTTACCAATACCAGTATTCCAACAATCATCATGATGTTAGAGAAGAACCGTTCATCAGACGATGTGATGATTATCGATGCGTCCAAGGGCTTTGAGAAGCAAAAAAACAGTAATCGATTGCGTGAAGAGGATATCAACAAGATCGTTGAAACCTATTTGACGCGCAAGGATGTTGATAAATATGCGCACCTTGCTCCGTTAGCTGAAATCCAAGAAAACGACTACAACTTAAACATTCCGCGATATGTGGATACTTTTGAAGAAGAGGCACCAATTGATACGGCGGCACTGCTTGCTGACATGAAGTCTATTTCAGAAGAAGAAGCCAAGCTTAACACCGAATTGAAGGAAATGATGGCAGATTTGGTAGTGACCGATTTGGCTGATCAGAAGCTCCTCGATGACCTGAAGGGAGTTCTAGACTATGAGTAAAGATCGAGGAAACCAGAGGCTCATTCCGACCATTCGTTTCAAAGGATTCACTGACGATTGGGAACAGCGTAAGTCTGGATCCATATTTGTGACAGTCTCCAAAAAAGGCCATGCCGAATTGCCAGTTTTGTCAGCCACACAAGAGGATGGAATGGTTCCAAGAGCCAATGTTGGCATTGACATTAAATATGATGAGCAGAGCCTGTCAAATTACAAAATGGTTGAACCAGGGGAGTTTGTAATCCATCTCCGTTCATTTCAAGGCGGATTTGCATATTCAAGCATCCAGGGAATTACCTCCCCTGCATACACAGTCATCCAACTAAGAGATCTGTCTCAACAACTTCCGGAGTTCTGGATAGAGCCTTTACGAAGCACCAACTTTATAAAGAGGCTTACAACTGTTACCTATGGAATTCGCGACGGTCGCAGTATTAGTTTTCGTGATTTCAGTTCCCTCAAATTGTCATATCCAGGTTTGGAAGAGCAGGAGAAGATTGAGGCTTTCTTTAAATCATTAAATGACACTATCGCTCTTCATCAACGTAAGTATGAAAACTTACAGGCAGTAAAAAAAGAATTATTGAAAAGAATGTTCGCTTCTGACAAGAAGCCAGTCCCTGATTTTCGATTCAATGGATACACTAACGATTGGGAACAGCGTAAGTTGGGTGATGCGGTTAGTATATCAAGTGGAGTCACGGGTGACGCAACACTTCAAGGTGGCGAATATAGACTTACACGCATCGAAAGTATTTCGCAAGGAATGTTGAATGTTGCGAGGTTAGGATTCACAAATGAAAAACCAGACCAGAAGTATCTTCTAAATTTGGGCGATATTCTTTACAGCAATATTAACTCATTGAGTCACATTGGAAAGGTGGCTTTGGTTGATACGGCAGGGATTTATCACGGAATTAATCTCTTGCGATTCCAAATGCGCAATGATGTTGATTCGGAATTTTTATTTCAGAGACTAAACACGATGCCAATGAAAAGTTGGGCAGTTTCGCACGCGAATCCCGCAGTCAGCCAAGCAAGCATTAATCAAACGGAATTAAGTAAACAGCCAATTTCGTCGCCAACAATAACTGAACAACAAAAAATCGGCTCATTCTTCAAACAGTTAGACGACACTATCGCTCTTCATCAACGTAAGCTCGAAGACCTCAAACAACTAAAGAAAGTCCTTCTGCAGAAACTGTTTGTATAGTTCGACTTTTTCAGTACGGCGAACACATCTCAACGAAACAGGAGGGGGAGCATGTATGGCAGAAAATAAATTTGAAGATGCAGTGATCGAGAAGCTAAAGAATGAGGGGTGGACTTATCGCAAAGACCTTTCCGGTGTGACGGCGCCGCACCTGTATGACCATTGGCGAGAGATTCTAAATCAGAATAATGCAAGAAAACTGGATGGCAAGGAACTCACAGACGGCGAATTTGCACTGATTAAGCAGGAAGTTGCCAAGAACAAGACACCGTATGACGCGCAGTTGATGTTAGCCGGTTCCGGCGGAGTCGGTACGGTGCCGTTGTTACGTGAAGATGGCACCAAGTTAGAAATTGAAATCTTCTACGGAGATGAAGTGGCCGGTGGCCGCTCACGTTATGAGATCGTTAACCAGATCACCTTCACTGACTTGCCATATACCCTCAGCAAGAAACGCCGCATCGACGTGATGCTACTGATCAATGGGTTGCCTGTGGCACACATTGAGGAGAAGGACGAATCCCTTCAGAATCAGTGGAACGCCTTCGAACAGCTGCAGAAGTATGATGGCGACGGGATGTACACTGGCCTGTTCTCATTTGTGCAGGTGCAGTTCATCTTGTCACAACATTCAGCTCACTACTTGGCACGACCACGAAGCACTGAGGATTATAATAAGGACTTTTGCTTTGGTTGGCGCGACGACAACGGCAAGGACGTTACGGATACCATGACCTTCATTCACCAGGTAATGGGGATTCCAGCGCTACATCGGCTGGTCACCGTCAACATGATCCCTGATGCATCTAATGACAACTTGATGGTCATGCGCTCTTATCAGATTCAAGCAACGCGCGCGATCCTGGATCGGATGCGTACAATGGATGCCAACGGCTTGATTGAAAAAGAAGGCGGGTATGTGTGGCATACCACTGGCTCCGGTAAAACGGTCACTTCTTTCAAAGTTGCGCAGTTATTGGCAGCGATGCCGCGTGTGCGCAACGTCTTGTTCATTGTCGATCGCGTCGATCTGATTAACCAGACCTTCGAGAACTTCAAGTCGTATGCTTATAAGACGTTTGAAGATCGGATTCAGGTGGTGAAGGGATATGAACTCAAGAAGGCACTCAAACATAGAAATGCAGCCTCACACATTTTCCTGATCACGGTACAAGGTTTGGATAAAGCGGTAAAAGCAGGCCTGACCTCCGATGAGCGCAATGTCATTCTGATGGATGAGGCGCATCGTTCGGCCAGCGGCGATACCGTGAAGCGAATCAAGGCGGCTTTCCCTAAGACCACATGGTTTGGCTTTACAGGCACGCCGAATTTCTATAGCGATGAAGTCAATGATGTGACCACGTCGCGAGCAATTTCTACTTATGACGTTTTCGGCAAACGCCTACACCGATATACCATCAAGGACGCGATCGGCGATGGCAACGTGTTGGGCTTCGATGTGACCTATAGTACGGTGGATGTGGAAGCTGACGCCAACAATGAATGGACGGAAGAGGAACTTGAGCGAGAGGTCTACACGTCGCTTCCTTATCGGCAGGAAGTGGTTCAAGATATTCTCAATCAGTGGGCTGACGACCATTCTGGTCCGATTGAGATGGGGGTTCGCCAGCCCAATCAGTTCCATGGGATCTTTGCGGCTTCTGGCAAACAGGCAGTTGTGGCCTACTACAATCTGTTTCGAGAGATGGCACCAGAGCTGCGGGTGGCGATGACCTATTCGCGTGATGAGGCGAATGGTGTCGGTAGTTCAGATTTGCAGGCCGCCTTGAAGCAAGCGATGACAGACTATACTGCCTTCTTTGGCACACAAGATTTTCTCAACAGCCCCAATCCGGAACGCGACTACCTGAACGATATCACGAAGCGGTTGGCCCACAAGAAGCCCTACAATCATCGGCTGACCGCCGCCGAAGAGGCTACGATGCCGCAACGCCTGGACCTGGTGATCGTTTCTGATCAACTCTTGACGGGGTTTGATGCCAAGTATGTGAACGTGATCTACTTAGACAAACTACTGAAGGAAGGTATGCTGATTCAGGCAATGTCACGGACCAACCGCACCATCGACAAGAACGCGAAGCCGCACGGGAAGGTGCGCTTCTTCCGTAAAGGCGAGTTGATGGAGGAGAATGTCCGCAACGCATTGATTATCTATACCAAAGGTGGCAACGACACGATCGAAGACGCCAAGAATCAGCCTGATGATTCTGAGCAACAAGACTTATTCGATGATGATATTCTGGCGCCTAAGATGGCAACACAGATCAACGACTTGGCACCGAAAATCGCGCGTTTGAAAGCAATCGCAGGGGATGACTTCAGCCAGACGCCGCGTTCTGAGAAGGAACAACTTGAATTTGCTGTCATCGCTGCCGAAGTGAATCAGAAGGTCCAGCGATTGGTCCAGCAAGGCTACGCTTTTGGCTCGGCAGTCGATGACTTCGATGAGAAAGGCAAACCAACTGGTGAGAAAGTCAGGTTGGCTATTCAAGACAAGGATCGCTTCAGTGCGCTCCAGGCGCGGCTCAACGATGTCAACGAACTACTCCCTGATGATAAGAAAATCGACCTGACCAATATCAAAGTCGCAATTGATCTGTACAACCACGAGATCATCGACTACGACAAGCTGGTTGAGCTGTTGAACACCTATATCGACGATACGATTCCGACTAACCGTGATGCGGTTGAAGATCATATCACACCGATGGATGATGATAACCGGTCGGAGATCGAAGATATCCTAGATGGGATCGAAAGCGGTGATTATACTGAACACTTTGATACAGATTCCCTTCAGCACGCGCGCCGCACCATCCGCACGGAGAAGAAGGAATTGAAGATCAGACGCTGGTCTGCTGACAATGATTACAACGGAAACGCAATCATGGAAGCATATGATTGCTATTTGCCAGGCGTTGGCCTAAATGACAACCCGAAGCTGAAGGATCGTATTGACAAGATTGAAGAGTCAGAGAACTTAGGATTCTTTGAAACCGCTGACTTCGAAGACGGGTTATTGGCGTTCTTTTCCGAATTGAAGTGAGAATCAGTCTAGAAAACGTCGGAAAGGCCTTTTTCTTGCTGAAGTTATCCTTGCAAAACATACAGCGCTTTATCGAAATCCCCGACCGTTATCCTGCATGTAGCAGTGGTAACAATCGGGGATTTATTTGACGAAAATGATTCATTTTAGACTAACGATGCACATGATCGACAGGCTAGACCAGCCCAGATAGGAACCGCATTGCCTTGTCGGTATCTTGGCTTTCTAATTCTTGAATGATATGGAGATAGGTTTGCTGAGTCGTCGTCATGTTGGAATGGCCGAGTCTGCGGGCCACACTCGCAATCGTTACGCCAGCGAATAGGAGTAGAGATGCATGGGTATGGCGAAGCCCATGAATGGAGATTACTGGTACGCCAACATTCTCACAGTGTTTGCGAAGTTGGTTGTTGACCGTGGAGTTGAAGACTCTGCCATTAACAAATATTGGTTCATCCTCTGGCAGATCTTTGACAAGCTGGGAGAACTGGGTAATTGTCTGCCAGTCGATTTGGATTCGGCGCTTTGAGCTGAAGTTCTTAGTTGGCTGAAAGCCACCGTTAGCTGATTTATAGTTCCAAGTTTGCTTGATATTCAGTGATTGGTGCGTGAAGTCAAAGTCTTTTGGGGTCACGGCTAACGCTTCAGCAAAGCGCAGTCCAGTTTTGGCAACTAGAAGGAGGAACCAGTCCCAGTTCGGTGTATCGCTAAGGTCCAGATCTGAAAGTACTGCATGTAGTTCAAACTGATTGAGGTATTTTGCCTTTTTCGGCACAGGGGCCATTCCTTTAACGACGATTTTGCGGGTTGGATCGGTTTTGATTAGGCCCTCATCGAACGCATCTAACAGTGCACTTCGCAGGTGGTGATGAAAGGCGAGTACGGTCTGGCGTTCATGGTTGTCGGCAAAAAGGTTAAGTAATTGTTGGTAGGTTTTACGGTCGATCTGATTGAGCGTAAGTGTCGGTGCGAGTGCAATTAGATGATGATAGGTCATGTCGTATTTCTGCAAAGTGACAGTGCGAACCGCACCAACTTTGTAAAGTTCGTACCATTCTTTGAAATAGCGATAGAAGAGTGAACTCTTTGTGATGGTAGTTTCCATTGTATAGCCTCCGAAATATTTAATTGATGAAATCCGTTCATCGCTCATACTGTAATTCAAAATCGATAGGTAATGAAATAATGTAATTTCGGAGGTGGAAGGGAAAAATACTTACGTTGATGAAGGGTAATAGTATCATCTAGTTGCTTGAAGAAGACACCAATTTTTTGTTGTTCTTCCATATTTTCCGTAAACCACACATCTTGATTTTTCAAAATTGTAAAATGACGCTTATATCCTTGTGGTTCAGGTTTATAACGTTCTAAAGTTGTATACAGATAATCACCTTCAAAATTATCTGCACTTAAAATTTTTACGCCATCAGTAGCAACAAAGAAGGGGCTTTTGGGCTTATATAATGAAACTGTATGGTCCCCAAACAGAGTTACATCTTTGTAATCAGTAAAAGGTTCACCATCAGAATATCCAACAATTGGCTTATCACCTTGTTGAATAACTTCGTACTCACCATTCTCTGAAACACCAGCTAAGTACGAACGGAACGAGTGTGTTTTTAGAATGTCTTTGAACTTACGCTGTTCCCAAACGTACGAATGTTTGACCGAGATATCATGGTTAACAATATGATGCATTTTTAGTGTAAAATAATGCGCCAAATAATGCGATAAAGCATGTAAATCGCCATATTATCGCCTCGATTATTGGAACTTTATGTGAGAACGTTCCAATAATGTAAGCTTTCATGTTTTTGAAAATGAGCACTCGACACTCCAACATCGGCGCTATAATAATCCTGATTCATTCATAGGTTTGTGAAATACAACCATAGGCTCAATAGCGACACTAACTTCGCCATGCCGAATCAATACACCTTGATTTTGGCCAACTTATTCAGAGTCGGCGTCGCCAAATAGACCGAACGTATTTCAACACTTCGGCCAGGCCCGACCATTTAGTTGCTTTGGTCACATTTGTAAAATATCGTTCAACACATTGCCTATAAAGCCACTAAAAACTTGGCTTGAAGCTAAATGTAGGACGATTCGGTGCGCGTGATGCGTGACCTTACCCGCAACATGGAGCAATTCAAAGCGCAAGGTTGCGATTGTCTTTCGTGCGTCAAAAGGTATCAAAATGAGTTCCCCAGTTTACAATTCAAGTGCAACACCCTGACGACTAGACCAAAAAGGCCATGAAGACCTATTCTTGTTAGTGCTAGCTAAACAAGAAAGCAGGAATCTTCATGACCCACTCTCAGACTAACACCCACAAGCATTACCAACAACTCAGTTTTAGCGACCGTGCTACAATTCAGGCCCTTCGGGCTGCTGGTGACACCGCGACCGTGATTGCACAGAAGCTTCATCGCAGTAAAGCGACAATCTCACGAGAAATCACGCGTGGATCTGTAACTCAGCTCGACTCGAAGCGTCACTCGCATCAAGTCTATCTTGCGGAAACTGCCCAAGCTATGCACGACCGTAAACGCGATAGAACCGGTCACTACGCCTTTCTTAAGACCGGCCATGCGTTCTTCAAGGCTCTCGCCAGGGAGCTTACTCGTAAGCCGCGCGTACACAGCGTTGATAGCTTCGTACACTTCTATCGCGACCAGGGCAAGGCTTGCCCTTCAACGACAACTGTGTATCGCTACATCGACGCCGGGCTGCTTGAGCTAGACAACATGACACTTCCCAAGAAGCT